>NZ_JBEVTO010000003.1:0-293617 GCF_041020825.1 Oscillibacter sp. GMB15532 | reverse complement strand
CCCCCCCCCCCCCCCCCCCCGCCGACTCGGAATCAATACTTGCAGTACTGCTCCCGAATGCTGGTCATCTCATTGACGATGTCGTCAACGTCCAAAACCATTTCCATCATGCTCACCTGCTCGTCATAGACGGCCTCGTCAAATTCCGTCTTGATTTCAGGCTCGCACACATGATAAACCCTGAGTCCCAACTGGACTCCTGTCAATGGACCGGCATAGGTGGGGTCACCGTTGGTGACCGTTTCAGCCGCAAGGCCGGAAGCCTCGCCCTCAGACGCGCCCAAAAGAACGACTACGTTCTCGGGGCCATACTGCTCGGCGAATTCCTTAACCCGCTTCTGATTTTCCAGATCCATTGCACCAGCGGCCGTTCAGACGAAGCACTCCGTCGAGGAAAACACGACCTCGGCACCGGCGCTCTTGGCGCACGCCTCGATGGCCTGGCCGGGGATGCCGTCCCGGTCGCCGATGATGACAACCTTCTTGCCCGCTAAGATACTCATGTTTCTGTTCCTCCTTTTCTGTAAGATTATAGTCAGCCGGATAAACAGCGATTCCGGCCCGCTACCTGAATTTGCAGCCTGAACTGCTTTCGCCCCCGCAGGGCGGGGTTTTTATGGATCAGGCGTACTTTTTGATCATGGCCTCCACATTTTCGGGCGTTGCGTCGTCCTTCACGCAGGAGTCGATCATCTCTCCGTTTTCATACACGGCAATCACCGGCAGACCCAGAATTTTCTGCCCGATGGCAAGGCGGCGGGCCTTGGTGGTGTTCAGCGCGCAGAATTTCAGGTCGTCGCCGCCATACTTTTCCGCGAACTCATGGACGTGGGGCATCAGTGCCGCGCAGGGGACGCAGCCGTCCCCGTAGAAGTCCACAACGACCTTGCCGGGGGCCTGAAGCACTTCAGCTTCAAAGGTTTCCTTATCCAGTTCCAGCATATCCTTCGCTCCTTTTACTTCAGATTGGAAATATAGTGCTCCGCCTGCATGGCGGCAATCGCACCGTCCGCTGCGGCGGTGACCACCTGCCGCAGGCTCTTCACCCGCAAATCCCCCACTGCAAACACGCCGGGGAGGTTGGTATGCATGTTGTCGTCAGTGCGGATATAACCGTTCTCCATGTCCACCGCACCCTCGTACAGCTTTGTATTGGGCAGCAGGCCGATGAAGCCGAACAGGCCGAACATCCCGTCTTCTTCGTCCGCCTCGACAGTCGTCAGCTCGCCGGTTTTGGTGTTTTTAATCACCATCCTGGACAGCAGCTCGTCACCGTCTGCCTCTTCCACCACGGAATCCCACATAAAATGCAGCTTGGGGTTGGCAAACGCCTTTTCCTGAATGGATTTGGCGGCCCGCAGCTCCTCCCGGCGGTGGATAATCGTAACCTTCCGGGCAAACTTGGAGAGGTACATGGCCTCCTCCACAGCGGAGTCTCCCCCGCCCACCACGAAGACCTCAAAATCCTCAAAAAACGCGGCGTCGCAGGTGGCACAGAAAGAAATGCCCTTGCCCACAAATTTGGCCTCGTTTTTGCAGCCGATGGGCCGGGGAAACGCGCCGGTGGCGAGAATCACGGCCTTTGCCAGATACTCGCCCTTGTTTCCCATCACCTTCTTCACGTCACCGGAAAGGTCCAGCGACTTGATCACGTCGCTTATCCGCTCCGCGCCGAACTTTTTGGCCTGCTCCGTCATCCGGGCCACCAGCGAGGGGCCGGTTTCCCCCTCCAAAAGCTGCCCGGGATAGTTTTCGATTTCACTGGTAATGGCGATCTGTCCGCCATCCTGCCCTTTTTCGATAATCAGGGTATCCAGCCGGCTGCGTCCGGCATACAGCCCTGCGGCAAGACCCGCGGGGCCGGCGCCCAGAATGATGACATCATAGGTTTTGCTCATTGCTATCGCTCCCATACTCGCTCCCCGGCGGCGGCCAAGCCGCCGCCGGAGGCGATGTTCAACTTTTGTCAGACCTCGAAAATAGTCTGGTCCTCCACCTCGGTGGTCAGAGCCTCCAGAGCACGGGCCACCAGCTTCTTGCGCAGAGCATATTCTTCCTCGTGGGCCAGCGCGGGGTTTCCAAGGGGATGGGGAATCGCAATGGTGGGAACGATTCTGTTTGCGCCCACCGTCATGGAGATCGGCGTGACTGTGCACATATGCACCACGGGAATACCCGCCCGCTCAATCTCTTTTACCATCGTTGCACCGCAACGCGTGCAGGTACCTCATGTGCTGGTCATAATGACCGCGCTTACGTTGGCCTGAAGAAGCTTCTGCGCGTATTCGGCGGCAAATTTTTTGGACGAGGCCACGGCGGTGCCGTTGCCCACGGTGGTATAGAAGAAATCGTGCAGCTTGCCGATTTTGCCCTCCCGTTCAAACTCCCGCAGAACGTCCACGGGCAGCACGCGGTTGGGGTCCTGATTGGCATAGACGGGATCGTAGCCGCCGTGGGCGGTTTCGTATGTTTCCTCCGTCAGTCTCTCCACACCCTGAATGTTGTATTCGCCGTAATGCGAGGCGTTGGAGGACTCAATATGGTCCGGATTCCCTTTGGGGACGATGCCGCCGGAGGTACACAGGGCCACGATGGCCTTACTCAAATCCTTTACGGCCTTGTTGGGGGCCACCCGGTCAAAGGACGGCATGGGATACTCGGTGGTAAAGGGCTTTCCCGAAAGCTTTGCCACCAGCATATCCACCGCCCGCTTGGAGCCGCGCTCCTTGTCAAAGAAGTTGCGGCGAATGCCGTTGGGCAGGTATCCGTCCTCGCAGGAAGCGCCAATTTCCTCGCCACGCATCAGCTTCATGGCAAGCTTTGCCATGGCGGGCGCGGCCTTGCGCATACCGGCGGCACTGTTGGTGGTGGCAATGATCAAAACCTTGGTGCGCAGGTCCGCACCGGGGTTTTCCTCGTACATACCGGTGAGAACGGGAATCCCCAGCTCGTCCTGAACCGCCTGGCAGATGTTGGAGCAGGCGTAGCCGTACCGTCCTGCGTTGAAGGCGGGACCGGCGATAAACAGGTCCGGCTTTGCCGCCTTGACCCATTCCAATACCTGTGCCTTGGCGTCCTTCTCATGTTCGGCAAAATAGGAGTCGCCGCAGACGATGGTCTGCACTACCTCTGCCTCGCCCTTCCATGCCTGATTGAAGGCAAGGCCGGGGCCTACATGGCCTTCCCGCAGCTCGGGCGGCACATGGGCCATTTCCTCGCCGCCGATGTTGGCAAAGAACTGGTTGATATAGTGTACGACACGATAACTCATGCTTTTCTCCTCCTCTCCTTATCTGGCGCTCAGGCGGTTAAAGCCCATTTCGTTGGTGGCGCCGGTGATGACCTGAAGCTCCGCCTCAATGGACCCGTCGGGCCTCAGTGACCCGGCGTGCCCGCCCGCGATTTTGTCCACGTAATCCAGCATCCCGATGACCTTGTCAAGCTTGGGAAGGATCACCACCTGATTGGCGTTTCCTCCGGTGACCACCGCATCGGCCAGTGCGTCCGCGTCGGCCAGGGACTGGGACTTGCCGTCCTGTCCGGCGTATTCATCGGTAATCAGAACGGTGCGGATGCCCTTTTGCTCGGTCTTCTTGCAGTTCATGATCAGGTCCGTGTCCGGATTGCCGAAGCCCTCCTCGGAGACAACCACGCCGTCCAGATCCAGCAGTCGGGCAAGCTTGGAGGCCCAGTCAGAGGAGCGCTGCTTGTCGGCCAGATACACGTTTTCGTTGGTGATGATGTTGCACACGTAGTTGATGGTCTTGCCGTGCTGCTCGAACAGGTCCGCCACCACGGGGTTGTTCTGGTGGTGATAGGTGGTGTTCTTGTCGCAGGCGGACACGCAGTTGCCGGAGATGATGGCCCCGTCCATGGTTTCGGTAGGGTTTAAAAGCGTGGAAATAATTTTCTTGGCGTCCACGCCGTAGACATAGGTGTCGTGGAGCAATCCCTGACTCTGGAGCATGTGGACATAGCCCACACGGGGAAGGTCGGGGAGCTTTTCCATGCCCTCCTTCACGCCGTAGGTCTCAAACTCCCGCGTCTCGTCGGGGGTCACGTCGCGGCCAAGCTCCCCCACAAAGGTGGCGGCCCGCAGGCCCGCCATGCGGACCGCGTGCTCGTACTCGTGCTGATGGACGCCCTCCATCGGCTCGCACAGCAGGACCAGGTTCAACAGCTTTGAGAACGGGGTGTAGTCCGCGCCGGGGCCGGTCATGTCGATGATGCCCTCCTGAAAGCCCACGATCTTGCCCGCGGTGACAATGGCCATGCCCCGCAGCACATGGGTTTTTCCGGAGCCAACGGTATCCACCTTGGCGATGACGCCGGGAAACTCGCCGCCGGGACCATCTACCTTCACGCGGGGCTCGATCACATCCTTCACCGGGGTAATGCGCACGCTCTCGCCGGGTCTTGCGATGTCAAAGCTCGCGGACTTGATGCAGGCTTTCGCATCGTCGTCTTTGAAGATAAAATCCATGACTTCATCGGCATTGACAAAAAGCGTTCCGTTTTCTACCTTGCATTCCTTTGAAAATTGAATGTCCTGAATCTGGATAAAGCCCAATTCCAATTTCAAAGTGAGCACCTCCTTCTTTTCATTTTTATTTGCGTGCGTTACTAAGTCCTGCCGCAGCGTCAAAGCCCAGAGCGCCGGAGAGCAGGGTATAGTCAATCAGTTGGAAATCCTCCAGCACGCTCTTCGTAAGCGTACGGCGGCGGGGCGTAAGCTTGTCGCATACCTCGATGCTGCCCGCAATCAGTCCCGCCTGCTCCACCGAAAATTCCCGGGGGGCTTTGGATACCACCACGGATTTATAGGGCGTTTCGTTGGGTTTCACGCTGCCCGCCAGCGGGTGGGTATACAGAGTATGCCCGGCATACACCATGTCCCGCGCCTTCACCAGAATCTCCCGCAGGGTCAGTTCTTCCGAAAGGAGAATTTCGTATCGCTCCGCCATGCATGCTTTTACAAGGGGATTGTTTGTCAAAATCAGATATTGCCGCTCGCTGGTCACAGCCGCGCCCCCTTCCAAAGCAAAAACAGAATCGGACAGCACAAGCTCGTGCTGCCCGACTCTGTTGATTTACCTGAGAGATTCCCTGCGAAACGCAGGTTGCTCCTTCGGCGCTTTCGCTTTCCAGAGAGTTGTCGGGCTGCAGTCCTTTCGCCTGAGATGTTCATATCGCGCCGGCAAGCTAGCAATACTTATACCTTCGGCCCCGCCTCTAATGGGCAGATCTCCTGCAACCGTCATCCAAATCATTCAATTTTTCAAACCGGGCACTCGCCCCGTCTTTATACCCATTGTAAGCGCCCCATCTCTTGGGACGCAAGAAAAAAAAGCCATTTATAATTTTCATCTATATATTCAATTCAGCAAATTGACGGAGTAGACAATTGGGGATTTTTCAAATTTTCCCATAGGAATTCCAATCCTTTGTTGATTTTTTCACAGCGCCCCCGCGCTTTTATTGGCGCATTGCAGTAGTTTTCTCAAGAATATTTCATATTTTTTCTGCGTTTTGCACAATTTCAAGGCGCTGATTCCGAGCTGCGGAGATAAAATCCCTCAGCAAAGCTGTAAAACACCTGTGCGGAGGGAGAGAGCACGCTGTTTTTTCGGCGGAGCAGATAGAGCTTGCGCCGAATCCGGATACCGGGCAGCTCCAGCGTCAAAAGCTTTTCCCGCTCCTCCGCCGCGCTTTTGGAGAGGATGGCAACCCCGGCCCCTTCCTCCACCAGCCGCTCCACCTCCTCGTTGGAGGAGGCCTGCGCGGCAATATTCACACCGTTGGGGTCCACGCCCATGGCCCGGAGAAACAGCTCTGTCTCCCGACGGGTGCCGCTTCCCTCCTCCCGGACCACGAAGGGCTCCCGGGCGGCGCGGCGCAAAGAGACACCCTCCTCCCGCCAAGTCCGGTACTTGGGAAGATTCGGGGCCACCAGCACCAGTTGGTCATTGGCAAACTCCCGGGCGACGTACTTGCCGCCGGGAAGCGTGCCGCAAAAGCCAATCTCCGCCTCCCGGTCCGTTACCTGACGGACCGCCCCGGCGCTGTCCGTGATGCGTAGATCGAACTTTACGTCGGGGTGACGCTTTTGGAACGCCGAAAGCAGCCGGGGCAGAAAATACCGCCCCGGTATGGTGGACGCGGCGATGACCACCGTGCCGGACAGGTCCGTTGCAAACCGGTGCAGCGCCTCGCCCGCCTGCTGGCGGAGGGTCAGGATCTGCCCGGCATATTCAAACAGAAGCCGCCCCGCCTCCGTAAGTCCGGCCTCACGGGTAGTGCGGGCGATGAGGGTCAGGCCCAACTCCCGCTCCAGCGCCGTCACATGCGCGCTGATGGTGGGCTGGCTCACACCCAGCGCCTCCGCCGCCCGGGAAAAGCTGCCCGTCTCCACCACACGGGAAAACGCCTCCAACTGCCGAAAATCCATGGGTATCTCCTTTCGCGGGCGCGGCAGAGGCCGCGCAGCTCCGCAAAAATTTGTTTGGGATAAAGCCGCCAATTAATTTCTTTTTTAACCGGAATGGTTTCAAAATATCCGAAAAAAGGGACGCCGCGCGTTGGCGCGGCGTCCCCTGGCGGGAATATGTGGGAATCGAACCCACCTGGGCAGCTCTTCACCACCCTCACCGGTTTTGAAGACCGGGGGGCACACCAGCACCCATCTACTCCCACGAAAATCGCCGCTTCCACGGTCGACGGCGCTATTGTAGCACGTCCTTTGCGAAATGGCAATACCCAACCCAAGCAAGGTTTTTTCCGGCCCTATGGGCGGCCCCGGGCGGGCTTTCCGGCAAAGAAGCAGCGCTCAAAGCCTTGGAAAACCAGGCTTTTTCGCTCTACGGGCACAGAAACTGCACGGCGCCCGCTTTACTGTGCGTTGTCCGCCAGAAAGCTTTTATCCGCAAGGCGGCGGAGGTCGCCCTCCTTTTTCGTCACGTGGAAGCGATCCAGATATTCAAGCACCGCGAGGGCATATTTCCGGGAGGTTCCCAGCGCATCCCGCAGCTCCGCCAGCGTAATCGTCTCCTGCTCGGCGAAGTGGTCCCGGACCGCGCTTCGCGCCCGCAGCCAAGCGTCTTTGTGATAGCAAATCTGGGGAGAGAGCATCACCAGCTCCCCGCCGGTAAGGACGCTGTCCAGCACCTGCTTGGCGTCGGCAGCTTCGCCCTGCGAAAATTGGGCCAGCATTTCCTCCGTGGTTGGCGGCTCGATGCCCGCCTTGCGGTAACTCTCCAGCAGCCGTTCCCGGATGGCGCTCTGCTTTTTTGTGAACCGGACGGAAAACTCCGCCAGCGCATACCGCTCCGCCGTCCGGCGAATGCTCCCTTCGGCGCAGAGCTGGCGCAACAGCGCGTCCGCCCCGGTCTGGTCCATGGATTTAAATAGCTTTTGACGCAGCTCGGCGGCCTTCATCCCGGCGTGGAGGGGGTTTTTCCGATGATAATCCTCCAAAAGCCCCCGGCAGGCGTCCCGCACGCCGTCCATCACGCCGGACGATGCAAACCGGCCGGGCAGCGGCTCCACCAATCGGCCCGCCGACACCAGCTCTCCCAACAGCGCTTCCAGCTCCTGCGGGTCCATTCCAAGCTTAGACGCCAGCTTGTCGGTTTGGGGCAGCGCTGTGCCAAACTCCGCCGCCACCTGCACCACCCGGTCGCCGCCGGAGCCGCTTTCCCGGATGCGCAGCGCCTCCAGTACCGTGGAGTCTCCCCGCTTATGCCGCTTGGGCGCGTCGTCTAAAATCAAGCCGCCGCCGATGGTTTCCAGCGGCGAAAGAAAGCGGACCACAAACCGGTCCCCGTTTTTCGAGGCAATCGGCTCCGTCAGCCGGAGCTGGGCATAGCAGCTTTCACCGGGGTCCAGCCCGTCCCGGTCCAGCAGCACTACCTTGGCAAGCAGCACCGACGCGCCGTGATACAGGTGAACCTGAGAGTCGTTTAAAATCACCCGCTGGGAAGCACGCAGGTTCTGAAGCCGCACGTCCAGCATCAACGAGGTTCGCAGGCTTCCGGGCCTTGCCACCGCGTCGCCCCGCTGCACGTCCGTCCGCTTCAGGCCCGCCAGATTCACCGCCACCCGCTGGCCCGCGTAGGCAGTTTCCACGTCTTTTCCGTGGACCTGCAAATTCCGAATCCGAGTTTCCGCTCCGGAGGGGGCAAGCGCCGCCACATCCCCCTCGTGCATGGCCCCCTCAATAAGGGTGCCTGTCACCACGGTGCCGAAGCCGTCCACGGAAAACACCCGGTCCACCGGCAGGCGGAACGCCACCCGCAGGTTTTTTTCCCGGGCATCCAGTACCAACGCGTGGAGGGCCTCTTTCAGCTCCGGAATGCCCTGCCCCGTATAGGCGGAGACGGTGAGGATGGGCTTGCCCTCCAAAAACGTCCCCTGTACCCGCTGGGCAATTTCCTCCCGCATCATGTCCAGCCATTCGGGGTCCACCATGTCGGCCTTGGTCACGGCCACAAGACCGTCCCTGATGCCCAGAAGCGTCAGAATGCCAAGATGCTCCACGGTCTGGGGCATGAAGCCCTCGTCCGCGGCCACCACCAGCATGGCAAGGTCGATGCCCCCCGCCCCCGCAAGCATATTTTTGATAAACTTTTCATGGCCCGGCACGTCCACAATGCCCGCCTGTGTGCCGTCGTCAAAATCCAGATGGGCAAAGCCCAGCTCAATGGTAATGCCCCGCTTTTTCTCCTCTTGAAGCCGGTCGGTGTCGATGCCGGTGAGGGCCTTGATCAGCAGGGTTTTTCCGTGGTCCACATGGCCCGCGGTACCGATAATCACATGCTTCATCGCAGGCACTCCCGCAGCGCATCCACAATACAGGAAAACTCGTCCTCCCGCAGCGTCCGCGCGTCCAGCAGATAGCGGTCATGGGCCACCCGGCCGATGATAGGCCGCTCCCGCAGGCGCATGGCAGTCTCCAGCGCGTCCACGCCGTCATGTCCGGGCGTCACCGCCACGGCAAAGCTCGGCAGTGTTTGCGTTGGGACGCTGCCCCCGCCCACCTGATCCTCCTCGGGAACCACCTCCGCGTCCACACCTGCCTCCCGCGCCAGCGCGCAGAGCCGCTGGGCGCGCATCCGCAGCGTTTCCGGCGATTGTGCCAGCATGGCAAGGGTGGGCAGCTCTGTTTCCGCAGTTTCCTCCACATAGGCCCGCAGGGTGGCCTCCAGCGCTGCCAGCGTCATTTTGTCCACGCGCACCGCCCGATAGAGGGGATGCTCCCGCAGGAGCGAGAGAACTTCCTCCCGCCCCACGATAATTCCCGCCTGCGGACCACCCAGAAGCTTGTCCCCGGAAAAGCAGACCACATCGATGCCCGCCGCCACGGATTCCTGCACCGTGGGTTCGTCCCGCAGGCCCAGCCGCGCCAGATTTAACAGCGAGCCGCTGCCCAAATCCTCAATAACCGGAAGGCCCCGGCTGCGGCCAAGCGCCGCCAACTCCGCCGGGGGCACAGCTTGAGTAAAGCCCACCACTCGGAAATTGCTGGTGTGAACCTTCATCAGCGCCCGGGTATCTGGACCGATGGCTTTTTCGTAGTCCCCAAGACGGGTTTTGTTGGTGGTCCCCACCTCCCGCAGCCGCGCGCCGCAGGTCTCCATAATCTCCGGAACGCGGAAGGAACCGCCAATTTCCACCAGCTCGCCCCGGGAGACGATTACTTCACCCCCCTCCGCCATGGCGGAAAGAATCAGCAGCACCGCGGCTGCGTTGTTATTCACCACAAGAGCGCTCTCCGCACCGATAAGGCGGGTTAAAAGTCCCTCCACATGGGCACAGCGATGCCCCCGGCAGCCGCCCTCCACGTCATATTCCAGCGTGTTGTAACTTCGGGCAACGTTTTTGGCGGCCTCTGCCGCCCGCTCGGACAGGCACGCCCGACCCATGTTGGTATGCAGCACCACGCCGGTGCCGTTGATGACGCTGCGCAAAGACGGCAGCGTATCCCGCCGGGCAACCGCCTCCACCGCGGCGCACAGCGCCGCTTTATCCGGCGGCGGTTCCCGCCCGCCAGCCAATATCTCCCGCCGCAAATCCTCCAGCACGGCGCGAACCGCGTCCGTCACCGTCCGGGCGGGATATTTCTCCGTCAGAGCCTGCACAGACGGCTCCCGCAGCAGCTCGTCCACCTTGGGAATGGCCCGCAGGTATTCCTGATTCATGTCACGCGCCCCCTCCGCTCCCCACTTTTGGGGGAGCGCACATTTTTTAAGTACGCCCGTCAGACGGCCTTCAGCGCAGCCGGATACGCGCGCCCCCGGTATAGGGCTCCACCCCGCCGATACGCTGGGCGCTGGGAACGCAGTCCTTCAGCTCCGCAAAAAGCGCGTCTGCGTCTTCCGCCGCCACGGCAATCAGCAAGCCCCCGGCGGTCTGGGGATCGAACAGCAGGTCCTGCTTGGCAAGTTCTGTGTCACCCACGTCCACTCCCGGCTCGGCGAAGGTGCGGTTGCGGTACATTCCGGCGGGAAGAATCCCCATCTTCGCCAGCTCCAGCGCTTCGGGAATCAGGTCAATGGCTCCCACGTCTATGGTCATGGTCACGTCGCTGCCCTGCGCCATTTCAAAGCCGTGACCCAGCAGGCCAAAGCCGGTAATATCGGTGCAGGCGTGAACGCGGTACTTCACCATGGCGTCCCGGGCGGAGCGGTTCAAGGTAGTCATCAGCCGGTACATCAGCTCCGCGCCCTCAGAGGAGAGCATCTCCGCCTTCTGCGCCGTGGACAGCACCCCGATACCGATGGGCTTGGTCAAAAGCAGCACGTCGCCGGGCTTCGCTCCCGAATTGGTGAGCACCCTGTCGGGATGGACAAAGCCTGTGACGCACAGGCCGTATTTCGGCTCGTCGTCCAAAATGCTGTGGCCCCCGGTGATCAGCGCCCCCGCTTCGTATACCTTGTCATACCCACCCCGGAGCATCTGGTGCACCGCTTCTTTGGGCATGGATTCCGGCACGGCCATGATATTCAGGCACAGCTTGGGTTCTCCGCCCATGGCGTACACATCGGACAGTGCATTGGTGGCCGCGATCTGGCCAAAAAGATAGGGGTCATCCGCGATGGGCGGGAAAAAATCCACCGTCTGCACCAGAGCCAGCTCGTCACTGACCTTGTAGACCGACGCGTCGTCGCTCTTGTCAAAGCCCACCAGCAGATTGGGGTCGCTGTGGACCCGGATGCCCTCCAGCAACTGGCTCAGCACCCCCGCGCCCACCTTTGCGCCGCACCCGGCGCACTTTGCCAGCTTTGTCAGCTTGACATTCTGTTCTTCCATGGATACGCCCCTTTCCCGGCTTCCAAAAAAAGCCGTCCCGTTTGCTTTCAACATACCATGCGCCCCGCCCCCTGTCAACGCATGGCAGACGGGTGGCGATGGGTGAAACACGGAAAAAGACTGCATAAAAAATGCGCGGGAGAAACATTTTTCAATCTCTCCCGCGCATTTTAATTCGGAAAATTAAAATTTTTCAAATCCGGCGCAAGTAGCTCCGCTGTTTTGAAAGCATACTCGTAAGACAACATTTACCTGATATTTATGGGAAGAAGTCATCCTTGTTCGTCTTTTTCATCTTCATCCAACTGCTTTTGAATTTTCGCCTGTTTTTTCTGATTGAGATAAGCAAAGAATGCCTGCACAGCAAACGTAGAAGCAGTTGCGCTGATAAACGTAATTGCCAGCACCGCGATAAAATAACCCATGCCATCCTCTTTATAGCGCTGTGCGTATTGTGCATAGTTCAAAACACCGTTGATTGCCGTTACTGCTGTTCCCGCCATCAAGCTGTTCACCAAAAGCATCCCCTTGGTCCGCTTTCCTTCGCCGTATAAGTCAAGGCCCAGCGTCATGTATCGGACAATCATGTACAAGGACATTCCGAAAAAGCAGATCGCCTCAACTGCGTATTGCTTAAACGGAGCATTCAGAAAAAATTGCTGTACGAGGATTGATAACAAAAGCACCGTCATTAAAATACCGTTTGCTTCACTGTTTATTTTACGGCGCTGCGCCGCAACTCTTTCGTCTTGCATATTTTGTCTTTTCATTTCGATTCCTCCCAGAATAAATCGTTTAGTGTTTTGTCAAGCGCCTTACAAATCGCGATGCAGAGGTTCAGCGTGGGGTTATAATCCCCTGATTCTATCAGCCCGATGGTCTGGCGGGTAACGCCTACGGCTTTTGCCAGGTCATCTTGTTTCATGTCCGATTCCATGCGAGCAATTTTCATTCTCTTGTTTTTCATAAAATGCCCCCTTTCATAGTCACAGTATATACTATACATTTCTTAATGTCAAATATATATTGCATTCCATCGCAAAAGCCGGGGAGCAGAATGGTTTTTATCCTGCTCCCCGGGTTTTATTTATTTTTTCATGTGGCAGCCCCGCCCGCTCTATTGCGGCGCGACGCTTTACGTCTAATTTTGACGCTGCTCTTACACCGAAACGGATTCGGACAGCTCCAGTCCCGGGTTGTGCTTGAGCAAAAAGCCCACGGACC
The DNA here is from genome assembly GCF_041020825.1 of Oscillibacter sp. GMB15532. Classification (NCBI taxonomy): domain Bacteria; kingdom Bacillati; phylum Bacillota; class Clostridia; order Eubacteriales; family Oscillospiraceae; genus Oscillibacter; species Oscillibacter sp. GMB15532. The sequence goes on along the minus strand of NZ_JBEVTO010000003.1, from coordinate 281,086 downwards.
ACTCGCCACCAAAGGCCACGAGATGTCTGCCCCGGAAATCTTCCAGAACCTCCGCACCCATGCACAGCGTCAACTCCTTCGGGTCCTCCACGGGGCTTGCGGAAATGCGGCGCAGATGCTCGTAAGGCAGGCCGTACATATACAGCTCCACGCCGTATTCGTTTCTCATGCGATACTCGAACACGTCGAACTGCAACGTGCCCACTACGCCCACGATGACTTCCTCCATGCCCGCGCCGGGAACCTTGAATATCTGGATAGCGCCTTCTTGGGCAATCTGCTCCGTCCCCTTAATAAACTGCTTGCGCTTCATGGTGTCCTTGGGGCTGACCCGCATGAAATGCTCCGGCTCGAAAGTAGGGATGCCGGAAAAACTGAACTTTTTTCCCGGCACGGTAATCGTGTCTCCGATGGAGAAAATGCCGGGGTCGAACACGCCGATGATATCGCCCGCGTAGGCTTCGTCCACGATCTCCCGCTCAGCAGCCATCATGGTCTGAGGCTGGCTCAGGCGCATTTTTTTGCCGGTCTGCATGTGATAGACCTCCGCGTCCCGCTCAAACTTGCCGGAGCAGATGCGCATGAACGCAAGCCGATCCCGGTGGGCCTTGTTCATGTTGGCCTGAATTTTGAACACAAAGGCGGAGAAGTCGGGGGAAAACGCGTCCACCACGCCGCAGTCCGCCGTGCGGCTCAGAGGTGCGGTGGTCATACGCAAAAATTCCGCCAGAAAAGGCTCCACGCCAAAGTTGGTCAACGCAGACCCGAAAAACACGGGGCTGAGCTTTCCGGCGCGGACGGCTTCCATATCAAATTCCCGGCCCGCACCCAGCAACTCCACCTCGTCCCGCAGGGTGCTCCAGCGCTTTTCGCCGATCAGCTCGCCCACCTTGGGGTCTTCCAAATCCACCTCGGTGGCCTCCGCCTTTTTCCCGTGGCCCTCGCCCTGAAAAAAGAGGATACGGCTCTTTTCCCGGTCGTAAACCCCGGCAAACTCCCGACCGCAGCCGATGGGCCAGTTGACCGGATAGGTGTCGATGCCAAGCTCCCGCTCCACCTCTTCGCACAGCGCAAGAGGGTCCTTCGTCTCCCGGTCCATCTTGTTGATGAAGGTGAAAATGGGGATATTCCGCAAAGCGCAGACGCGGAAAAGCTTGCGGGTCTGCGGCTCCACGCCTTTGGCCCCGTCGATGACCATGACGGCGGAATCCGCCGCCATCAGCGTGCGGTAGGTATCCTCGGAGAAATCCTGATGGCCCGGGGTATCCAGAATGTTGATGCAATACCCCCCGTGCTGAAACTGCATCACCGATGAGGTAACGGAAATGCCGCGCTGGCGCTCAATCTCCATCCAGTCGGAGGTGGCGGCCTTGGCCCGCTTGCCCTTCACCTCACCGGCCTGGGCAATGGCGCCGCCGTACAGCAGAAATTTTTCCGTAAGGGTGGTTTTACCGGCGTCGGGATGCGAAATAATCGCAAACGTGCGGCGCCGGGAGATTTCGTCTTTCAGGGCGGACATGGCGTTACTCCTTCGTTCTTATGAATCTGATGAACCTTTTTAATTTATCACATCGCCGGGTGCTTTGCAAGTTATTGTCCGCAATTCCGGCGGGAAAATCAACTTTTTCGGCGTGTCTCCGCTGAAAAGTCTGAATTTTTGTCCAAAACGGGCAAAAAGAGGCCCCGGGCGCGGCCCGGGACCCCTATTTCTCTATGGCATGCGCGCCGGGAACCGCGTTTCCTACCGCGTAAAAAGGGTTTATTGCTCTGCCAAAAGCTTGTTCAGCTCCGACATGAAGGTATCGATGTCCTTAAACTGGCGGTAAACGGAGGCGAAGCGGACATAGGCCACCTGATCCAGCTTGCGAAGCTTTTCCATCACCAGCTCGCCGATGTGCTCCGTGGTGATTTCCCGGTCCAGTCCGTTTTGCAGCTCCTGCTCCACCTCGTCGGCGATGCGCTCCAGTTCCGCCAGCGGCACGGGCCGCTTCTCACAGGCGCGGATCATGCCGCCCAGAACCTTGCTGCGATCAAAGCTCTGGCGGCTGCCGTCCTTTTTCACCGCCACCATGGGCAGGCTTTCCACCGTCTCATAGGTGGTGAACCGGTTACTGCACGACAGGCACTCCCGCCTGCGGCGGATGCTGGCCCCGTCGTCGGTGGGGCGGGAATCCACAACCTTGCTCTCGGCGAACCCGCAATAGGGGCATTTCATCGGGCGTTCTCCTTCCTGGCGGCAGGGCCTGTACATTCCGGCCCTGGGGCGGAAGCATCACGGGGCAGGCCGCGCCGAAAATTATTCTTTCAAGCACAGTATACCACAACGCAAAGCGTTGTGGTATACGTCAATTGCTTTTTATAAAAATTTTTTGGCCCCTTTGCATTAAAGGCTCAGGGCATCATTGGCCTCTCCTGTGAATCGAAGGCATAGACGACGTGCAGCGTCCCCTCAATCCGGCATATTTTTGCAAAGCAGAACAGCGGCGTAAGCGGAAAGGGCTTTGCCGGGTCATAGGGGATTGCCACCAGCAGCCGCCCCTCCCCCTGCTGGGTCAGCACACCGGAAACACCTTGCAGCATATGGGAAAGCCACGGGGATTTCAGCAGCCGCTCCGGCGCGGGGACCCGTTCCCATGCCCGCTCTCCCTCCCGCCGCGCGTCGCAGCGCAGAAGCTTTCCAAGGTCCGCCGTCTCCCGGCGGCTCAGTCTGCGGCGGATGGAATATGCCCCGCCCTCCGGCGCAAGAACGCCCAAAAGCATTTCGGCCTGATCCCCTACAAGATATGCCCGCAAAAACGCTGGGCCGGGAATACGGCACGCGGCGCGGTAGTCGGCGTACATCCCGGCTTCGGTCACGCTCAGCTCCCCGGCGGCTCTGCCGTCCAGATACAGCGGATACTTGTCCATGGCGGCTTCCTCTCCCTTCGGGCGGCGCGGGACCGGCCCACGAAGGGCACAAAAAAACCGCCGCCTGCGCTATCCTATGCGCGGGCGGCGGGCTTTTATGTATGCTTGTTTTTTTATGCGTTCGTTTCTATGTCAGCTTACAGAATAGCCTCCACGCACCAAAAGCTTTACCCCGTCGGACCCGGCTTTTACCGTCCGTCCTTCCACGGTTGCCATGTACAGGTGGTTTTTCACCAGCGCGCTGCCGTTTTCCAGAACCTCGGCGGTGGTTTCATCCACAAGACCCGGAGAAGAAGCCGCGCCGCAGGAAGCCGTGCCCGCCCGAAGCAGCACCTCCGCGCCCACAGAAAGGTTCAATGTCCCGCCCTTGGACAAATCCACCACGGTGAAGCTTGTCCCGGCGCTGCCGGTTCCCGTTCCCTGCACCTGAGAAAGAATTTTGGGCAGGAACGTCTCGTTCAGATAGCTCAGCGTCACCAGCGGGTCCCCCTGAGACCCCGCCTCCGCCGCTGCGGAAAATGTAATCATCGCCGCCATGGAGGCCAACATCAGCGCCCCGGCCCGCAGGACCCATCTGTTTTTCTTTTGTTTCATCAAGCCCTCCCGTCACCGGCGGCGCCAGGGAAAAGAATACGCATATGTATTCTTTTCTCCGGCATTCCGCCAGCTTGAAGTTAAAATACCCGCCTAGACCAGTTGGTCATGCTGCAGGCCGAAGCTCACCGCAATTGCGGTGTCAATCTTTTCCATGACCTGTTCATCCACATGGCCCATGTGCTCTCTCAGCCGCCGCTTATCCAGCGTCCGCACCTGCTCCAGCAGGACCACGGAATCCTTGGAAAGGCCCCGGCTGTCTGACATCGGAAGGTCTATGTGGGTTGGCAGACGGGCTTTCCCCGTCTGAGAGGTAATCGCCGCTGCGATGACGGTGGGACTGTATCTGTTGCCGGTGTCGTTCTGAATAATCAGCACAGGCCGGACGCCTCCCTGCTCGCTACCCACCACCGGGCTAAGGTCGGCGTAATAAATGTCGCCGCGTTTCACAACACTCGTATCCACAAAGTTCACACTCCGCCGAAAATAGTACCCGCCGCTGAAAATACTTTTTCAGCGTGGCCACTATCATTCTCCCACGCAGCCGGAAAATTTATACGCCGTTTTTCCGGTTCGACCGGCCCCGGTTTATTCTATGCGACCGGGCGGGTCGGGGTGCGCTTTGGAGCGGTGGAGCGAGGCTTTGCGGACGCCCGGGCCGGCAAGGCGGCTCAGAGCAAAAGCTGCAAATGACGGTCCGTCATCTCTCCGTTTTCGAGATAGACGCGGGGCACCCGCTTGGAAATGTCACACGTCAGCTCATAAGTAATGGTGCCCGCAGCCTCCGCCATCTTCTCCACGGGGTTGTTGGGGCCGAAGACCTCCACCTCATCGCCGGTGTGCACGCCGGGCAAATCCGTCAGATCCACCATGCACATATCCATGCACACACGGCCCCGGATTTTGGCGGGACCCTTGGGCGTCAGCATCTCCCACTTGTTGGAAAGGCAGCGCTGAAGCCCGTCGGCATAGCCGATGGGCAGCACGCCGATGCGCCGCTCCCCTTCGGTGAAATATGTCCTGCCATAGCTGACAGAGGTTTCCGTCGCGTAGTTCTTTACGGGGCCGACGGTGGTTTTCAGCGTCATCACGGGCTTCAATCCCAGGGTGCGGCTCATTGGCTCTGTTCCGAACAAAATCACGCCGGGACGGCACATATCCCACGCATACTCGGGGTAAAATGCCACACCGCCGGAGTTGCAGCAGTGGTGAATCGGGAACGTGATCCCGGCGCGGCTTTCCACCTCGCTCACCATATGCGAAAAGCGCTGGTACTGCGCATGTGTAAACTCCCGGCCGGAGGCTTTGTCCGGCTCGTCGGACACGCAGAAGTGCATGAAAACCCCTTCCCAGACGAGGTTTGGCAGCTTCAGCGCCTCCAGAATTTCTTCAAGGCTCTGCTGGAAAGAAGCCTCGTCGCACCGGAAGCCCAACCGGCCCATTCCGGTGTCCAGTTTCAGATGGACCGTCAGGGTTTTGCCGCAGGCGGCTGCCGCAGAGGAATAGGCTTCCGCCATTTCAAGGGAGGGAACGTCCTGCGTCACGCGGCTGTCGATGAGCGCCTCGGTCATGTCGACGGGGGTGTATCCCAGCAGAAGGATGGGCAGCGTAAGGCCGTGATGGCGCAGCTCCTGCGCCTCCTCCAGATTGGACACGCCCAGATACTCCGCGCCAAGCTGTTCCAGCTTCTTCGCAACCCACACGGCTCCGTGGCCGTAGGCGTCCGCCTTCACCACGCCCAGATACTTCGACTTGGGCCCCATTCTCTCCCGAATGGTCCGGTAGTTGTGCGCCAGCGCATCCAGGTCGATTTCCGCCCAAGTCCTTTTCAGGAACTTTTCCATACGCTCACCTTCAAATGTTCATTTGTCGGGGTCTTTTGCCGCAGTTATTCTCCGGCCCCTCCGTTGTCCTCCAGTATAGCACCAAATTGAAAGTCCGTAAACTCCGCCTGCAAAATAATTTTTTCGTCCACAGCGATTTCTCCCCGGACGGGGACATGGTCCTCCTGCCGCAGCCACAGGGTGGAGACAATCCTGCCCCCCTCCGCCCCGGTCTGCTCCAGCGCAAGGCGCAAACAGGCATTCTCGCCCCAGTCCTCTTCGTTTTCCTCCAGCAGCCAGCCATCCCGCAGGGCACTCATCAGCCGGGGCAGGCAGGACGCGGGACTGAGTTCCTCTCCGCTTAAGGGACCTGCCGGGAGGCAGTCGTCCTCATAGAGCAGCGTCAGTCCGTCTCCGTCCATGCGGGCCTTTACTCCTACGGCCGTCTCCGGCGCCAGCACCTCGACGGTGGACGTATCCGGGGCGTAGTCGCACCGCAGGGTAAAGGCACTTACCTCGTCGCCGTAAAAGGCAGTGACCTCCGCGGTCATCTGTGCGCTTTCCATCTCCTGATAGGGCGCCCGCGCAGCCTGAGCCGTCTGCTTTTCTCCCCCGCCGCAGGCACACAGCAGCAGGCAGAGCGTTATCATCGGTACACAAGCCGTCGGTTTGCGCACCCGGATATCCCTCCTTAATGTTGTTCCGTTAAAATCGTTTGAAACGCGCTGGGGATGGCCTCCGCCGTGTCCCGGGGTGTCATGCCGTATTCCGTCAGCCACCCGGCGGCGAGATCCCCGGCAAGCCCATGGAGATAGACCCCGCAGGCCGCCGCCCGCACCGGCGTTGCTCCCTGCGTGAGGAGCGAGGCGATCATGCCGGTGAGCACGTCCCCGCTGCCGCCCTTGGCAAGGCCTGAATTTCCGGTGGGATTTTCAAGCACCGTCCCCTCGGGCATTGCGATGAGCGTGCGGTGGCCCTTGCGCACCAGAATGCAGCCGTAGGCCCTTGCAAAGTCCCGTGCGGCTTCCGCCCGGTTCGCCGTCAGGTCCCCGCCCAGACGGGCGAACTCCCCATCGTGGGGCGTGAGAATCGTGACGCGGCCCCGCCGCGCGTCCAGACTATCCATATGCCCGGAAAGGACGTTTATGCCGTCGGCGTCCAGCACCACGGGCTTTTCCGTTTCCAGCAGGCCCAAAACCAGCTTTTTCGTCTCCGTGGAGCGGCCAAGGCCCGAGCCGAGGGCCAGCACACCGCACTCCTCCAGCTTTTCCCACAGGGGCCTGATGGCTTTTTCACAGAGCATTCCGTTTTTGTCCGGCGCGGGAAAAGGCATGGAGGAAACGCACCTGCCCGCCTCCACCTGCCAAATGGATTTCGGCACGCCCAGATATACCAGTCCGCAGCCACAGCGCTCGGCCCCCAGCGCGGCAAGATAGGGCGCGCCGGTGTACCCCACCGCGCCGCCCACAATCAAAAGCTTGCCGAAGTCACCCTTATGGCCGTCAGCTTTCCGGGGAGGCAGCGCCTCCCGGACAAATTCCATGGTAAGCTCCTGCGTTTTCATGGCGTTCTCCTCTCCGGGCAAAGTGCCCAATCTGTGTCTCCCCCGCCCTTCCATACTGGGACGGGAAAGAGCTTTTCCGTTGACCCTTATTATAGTGCCCCATTGCTGGATTGCAAGGACTTGAAGCCTATAAAAATTTTTTAGAGCCGTTTTTTGGAATGCCTGCAACTTTTTTACCTGCTCCTGCGTCTTTTAATGGAAGTATCTTACTCATTTAAACAAGACGGGAGGCTCTCTTCATGAGAAAACGCGCCTTGACGCTGATTTTATCCGCCGCTCTGGCCTTGTCCGCGTCCGCCTGCGGCACGCCCGCCGGGGGGACTTCCTCCGTCTCCTCCCTTCAGGAGGAAGCCCCTCCATCCGAACCGACGGAGGCAGAGGTCCTCGCGGCCTATGAACGGGCGGCGGAGGTTTACGACTGGTTTGACCTGTGCTCCCTCCCCACCGCCGGAGAGCCGGTAAGCGAGGACGGCAAGCCCTATGACCCCAAGCAGGGAGGGCTTTCCTACCGTCCGGTGGCCCACGACGGGTTGAGTACCTACGCCGATCTGGACGTTTGCGTGCGCAGTTGCTTTACCCAAGAGCTGGCGGACAAACTGATGGGCGGCGGCACGGGCTACCGGGACATCGACGGACGGCTCTATTCCGCCGACGCGGCCAGAGGCAGCAATCTTTACCTGCTGAGCAAAGCCGTCCGTGCAGAGCAAACCGACCCGGACCGCTGGGCCGTCACTGTGACTTTTTACATAGACAGCTCTGAATGGGAGCGCCCCTATGCCACCGTGGGATATTCCCAGAAAACGTTGGATTACATCAAAACGCCGGACGGCTGGCGCTTTTCCACCTTCTGCCCCTCCGACGCGCTGGACGAGACAGCGGAGACAGTGTTCCGCTTCTCCTATGATCCGGATGATTTTACGGAGGAAGCGCAGGATATGGAAAACTGGTCGGCCCTTAAGTTGGCCTGCTGGCTGCTCCACGCCGACGGGGCGTTTTCCGAAGGGGCAAGCGACCACTTTGCCCTTCGGCTATTAAATGACCCGGACGAGTGGTTTTCGGCCCTATCCGTGTTCCCGGACAGCCCGTGGGAGCATCGGGATTCCGTAATTGCCAACTCGGCCTGGGCTGCCTACGGCTGGCTTTCCGCGGAGGAGCAGGTGCGACTTGAGGCGCTTCTGAACGCCTATCAGCCCAAAAACAACGCGGAAACTGCCCTGCTGAACGCTACAAAGGTAGCATGGTTACAGGTGAACCAGCTCAATCGGGATGACGTGAACGCAGCGTTTTGTCTGGTGGCAAACGAGCAATGCCTCGTTGTTGGGAAAAAGAGCGGCGCGTACCCGTGGCTTTACAAGGACTTTCCGGAGAAGCCCACCTCGGTGGGGACCGGTGATAATGGGGAAAAGGTCTATGCATTTTCCTACGGCGGCGTGGATGTGAAATATGACTCCTATTCCGACGAAGGCGGCGAAACAAGCTTTGTCAGCCGCGTGGAAACGACCTCCCCAACTGTAAAAACCTGGTGGGGCGTGTCCGTGGGGGATAAAGAGAACGATATTTTAGCCGCCTATCCGGAAGCGGCGTATACCGACAGAATCCGTGCGGAGGATGGCGACGGCGCGTGGGTCTGGCCCGGTGACGGGGATCTGCTGGGAAGCCACATCACATTTTACATGAAGAACGGAACAATATCCGAAATTTTGATGGAAAACCTTTTAGACTGATAAACGCCCCCGTTTGGCGCAAAATACGCCGGGCGGGGGATTTTCCTCTTGCATTTCCCTGGGTTTCGTGCTATAAGTGGTAGTTGAAAACAGCGTTGAACGGGAAAATAATGATTCTCCGCCGCCAAGAGAGGGCTGGTCACCGGCTGCAAGCCGGCCCGCGGCGCGTCGTTTGGTTCGCCCGGGAGCTGCCATGGAGACATGGCCGGCGGCCCACCGTTACAGGGGTTCAAGCGCGCGCGGCACTCCGCGCGAATTTGGGTGGTACCGCGGGAGCTGAGCCTTTCGTCCCAATCTGGGGACGAGGGGCGTTTTTTTATGCCGTCCGCCCTCTGAAATACGTGATTTCTGTAATATAAAGGTAAAGGAGCATCAAGTATGAAGGAACAACTGGAGGCCATCCGCAAAGCCGCGCTGGAAGCCGTTGCCGGTCCGCAGGCAACCGCGGACTTAGAAGCGCTGCGGGTGAAGTATCTGGGCAAAAAGGGCGAGCTGACGGCTCTTCTGAAGCAGATGGGCGGCCTGTCCGCCGAGCTGCGCCCGGTGATGGGCCAGCTTGCCAACGAGGTCCGCGCCGAGCTGGAGGCTGCCATCGAGAATCAGGCAGGTCTTTTGGAGCGCAAGGCCATGGAGGCCCGCCTTGAAAACGAGGCCCTGGACGTGACGATTCCCGGCAAAAAGGTGCGCATGGGCCACAAGCACCCCATGTACAGCGTGCTGGACGAAATTAAAGATATCTTCATCGCGCTGGGCTTTGAAATTCTGGATGGGCCGGAGGTGGAGCTGGCGGACTATAACTTTACCAAGCTGAATACCCCCGCCGACCATCCCGCCCGGGAGTGGTCCGACACGTTCTATCTGACGGAGGATTCCAATGTCCTGCTGCGCACACAGACCTCCAACATGCAGATTCGCGCCATGGAATCCCGGGAGCTGCCCATTCGAGTGCTGTCCCCCGGGCGAGTATACCGCAAGGACGAGGTGGACGCCACCCACTCCCCCATGTTCCATCAGATCGAGGGCATTGTGGTGGACAAGGGCGTCACGATGGGCGATTTAAAGGGCACGCTGAACGCCGTCATCCGCAGGATTTACGGCGAGAACACCGTCACCCGCTTCCGTCCCCACCATTTCCCCTTCACGGAGCCAAGCTGCGAAATGGACATTCAGTGCCACAAGTGCGGCGGCGTGGGCTGCCCCACCTGCAAGGGCGAGGGCTGGATCGAGGTGCTGGGCGCCGGGATGGTCCATCCCAAGGTTCTGCAAAACTGCGGCATCGACCCGGAGGTTTATTCGGGCTTTGCCTTCGGCATGGGACTGGAACGGCTGGCCCTCGGCCAGTATAAAATCAGCGACATGCGCCTGATTTTTGAAAACGATGTGCGGTTCCTGGAACAATTCTGATAAGGGGAGAGGGATACGATGTTACTGTCCAGAAAATGGCTGAATGAATTTGTGGAGGTGGACGCCTCCGATCGGGAATTCGCCGAGGCGATGACCCTCTCCGGCTCCAAGCAGGAGGTCACGACCGACCTTGGCGCTGAAATAAAAAACGTGGTAGTGGGCAAAATTACGGAGATGAAGCGCCACCCAGACTCCGACCATATGTGGGTTTTACAGGTGGACACGGGCAATGAAGCCGTCCAGATTGTCACCGGCGCGTGGAACATCCATGCGGGCGATCTTGTCCCCGTGGCAAAGGACGGGGCGCTGCTTCCCGGCGGCGTGAAAATTGAGAGCGGCAAGCTTCGGGGCATCGAGTCTCAGGGAATGCTGTGCTCTTTGAAGGAGCTGAACCTCACCGCCGAGCATGATTATCCTTACGCTGCGATTAAACCCGCGGCGATTTTGGGGGACTATACTCCCCTGAAAGGACAGGAGCCTTCCATTCCGGCGGATATCCAGCCGGGGCATAAGCTGTTCGGGTCCGTCTGCGCGGCGAAGGTTTTGGAGTACGCAACACAGCCGGACGGCCTGTATCACACCGTTTTGGACCTTGGCGGCAGTACCGCCATGCTGGACAACGACTGCCAAAACCTCCACGAGGGGGACATGGTGGCCTATGACGCCAAGGCGGAAAAAATCTGCACACCCGACGACCTCCATGCCCAGCAGGCGGAATTCCCCCACTGCATCACAGACGGCATCTGGATTCTCCGGGAGGCGAACGTGCAGCCCGGCGACGACGTGGCAAAGCTGATTGGCTGCGACGACCATGTGGTGGAGTTTGAAATCACCCCCAACCGGCCCGATTGCCTGAGCATCATCGGCCTCGCCCGGGAGGCCGCCGCCACCTTCCGGAAGCCCTTAAAGCTCCACACCCCCGAAATCAAGGGCTGCGGCGGCAGCATCGCGGAACTGGCGGACATTGATATTGAAGACGGGGACCTGTGCCCCCGGTACACCGCCCGGATGGTGAAAAACGTAAAAATCAAGCCGTCCCCCGCATGGATGCGGGAGCGTCTGCGCAACTCCGGCGTACGGCCCATCAACAACATCGTGGACATCACCAACTATGTCATGCTGGAATATGGCCAGCCCATGCACGCCTTTGACTTCTCCTGCGTGGAGGGCGGCAGAATTATTGTTCGTACCGCCCGCGAGGGGGAGACGATTCAGACGCTGGACGGAAACGTCCGCAAGCTGACACCCAGCATGCTGTGCATCTGCGACGAGCAAAAGCCCGTGTGCGTGGCAGGCGTGATGGGCGGCGCCAACAGCGAAATTGTGGGCGACACCGCACAGGTCCTGTTTGAATCGGCAAATTTCAACGGCGCGTCCGTCCGCCGCACCGCCGTGGCGCTGAATATGCGGTCTGAGGCCTCGGCCCGCTATGAAAAGGGTCTGGACGCCATGAACACCATGAAGGCGGTGCAGCGTGCCTGCGAGCTGGTGGAGCTGCTGGGCGCTGGCGAAGTGGTGGACGGCGTGATGGACGTGATTGCCAGAGATTCCGCCCCCACCGTTTTAAAACTGGAGCCGGAGCGGATTAACGCGCTGCTAGGCACCAACGTGGCCGAAAGCGAAATGCGAACCATTCTGGAGACACTGAACTTTGAACTGGACGGCGACAAAGTCACCGTTCCCTCTTGGCGCAGCGACGTGGAGGGCATGGCGGACCTTGCTGAGGAAGTTGCTCGCTTCCACGGGTACAACAACATCCCCGTCACCCTGTCCGGCGGCGCATCCGCCCACGGCGGCGGCTACACCCCCGTCCAGCTGGCTGAGCGGAGTGTTGGCGCCCTGTGCCGGTCCTTGGGGTATGATGAGATTATCACCTACTCCTTCATCAGCCCTTCCTATTACGACAAGATTAAGCTCCCGGCGAATTCTCCCCTGCGCAGCTCTTTGAAAATTCTGAATCCTCTGGGGGAGGACACCTCCATCATGCGCACCACCACGCTGCCCTCCATGCTGGAAATTCTGGCCCGGAACTACAACTTCCGCAACAAGGCCGCGTACCTCTACGAGCTGGGCCGCACCTACTTCCCCAAGAAAACCGGTCCGGATGCAACCGGCGTGGCGGAGGAGCCGAAGATTTTGTCCCTTGGGGCATTTGGCCCGGAGGTCGACTTCTTCTCCGTGAAGGGGGCGGTGGAAACCGTGCTGGAGGGCCTGCGCATTGACGGCGCGGTGTTCGAGGCGGAAACCGGCAATCCCTCCTACCATCCCGGCCGCTGCGCCAAGGTCCTGCTGAACGGGGAAATCCTTGGCGTTTTGGGCCAGATTCACCCGGATGTTGCAGTGAATTACGGCGTGGACTGTGAGTTGTACGCCGCCGAGCTGCGGTTTGACGCGCTTTACGCCGCCATGGGGGCCCAACCCGTGTATAAGTCCCTGCCCCGCTTCCCCGCCGTGGCGCGGGACATCGCCGTGGTGTGCGGCAAAGCCGTCACCGTGGGCGCGTTGGAGGAATGCATCCGCAGAGGCTCCAAGGGCCTTTTGAAGGAGATTTCCCTGTTCGACGTGTACACCGGCACGGGAATCGCCCCGGGCAAAAAGAGCGTCGCCTTCAATCTGGCTTTCCGGGCGGAGGACCGCAGCCTCACCGCTGCCGAGGCGGATGCAGAGGTATCCGGAATTCTGGCGCTTCTGAAGAGCGAGCTGGACGCGGCGCTGCGCTGAGGCGGGGCCGCAAAATCTCCGTCAAAGTTTTTCTTTACTCTTTACAGTCCGGCAAAAGTCGAGTATAATAGAACACGTATAAGGGGAAAGGTGGTGTCTTCATGGACGATTTCACCAGAAAATTTAATCTTGCGATGGAAAAGGACGAGGAGATCCGCCAGGTCCTTTCAACCGTCTATCAGGCGTTGGAGGAAAAGGGCTATAACCCGATCAATCAGATCGTGGGCTATATTCTCTCCGAGGACCCCACCTATATCACCAACCATAACAATGCCCGGACGCTGATCCGCAAAATCGACAGAGACGAACTGCTTCAGGTTCTGGTCCGGAAATACTTGGGGCAGTAAGCGCTCGGCACCAAAAAATTAAAAGCGTTCCCGGAAAGTTTAACTTTCCGGGAACGCTTTTTTCATTCATGGTCATTTCATACCCTGATCCCGCTCACACAGCTCCTGCGCCCGCCTGAGAACCCGCATCATAATTGCCCGGGCCGCCGCCGCATTTCCTTCATCCAGCAGCTCCACAGCGTCCGCCAGTGGGCCGCACAGAATGCAGAAATCCAATTCGTCGTCCGTCATAAAAATCATCTTCTCCCACTTGATATGTTTCCTAGCAGAATACCTTATTTTCCCTGTCGAAGTCCCGAAATTTTCGCCGAGGCGCCATTTTTCCAGCCGCCGGGCCGCACATAATTTCGACTTCTCCGGCGTATACTGCTCTGATGAACACATGTGGAAAGGATGACGTCTATGGAAGAAAAGCACTATCCCTTTGTCCTGCCGCCGCTGCCCTATCCTTACGACGCGCTGGAACCGGAGCTTGACGCCAAGCTTCTGTGCTTTCACCACGACAAGCATTTTGCAGCCTACGTGGACAATCTGAACAAGCTGCTGGAGCCCTACCCCGCCTATCAGGACTGGTCGCTGATACAGCTTTGCGAGCATTGGATGGATTTACCCCCACAGATCCGTCAGGGTGTGCGCAACAATGCCGGCGGCGTATTTAACCACGACATCTATTTCCGCACGCTCCACGCCCTGCCTCCCTCGTCTCCCCAGCCGCCGCTGGGGGACGCCATTCGCCTCGTTTTCGGCAGCACCGACGGCCTCAGGATTGCGCTCAAAAGCGCGGCACTCTCCGTCTTCGGCTCCGGCTGGACCTGCCTGTGCACCGACGCAAACGGGATTCTGTCTCTTCAGAATGTCGCCAATCAGGACACCGTCCTGCCCCTTGTGCCGCTACTGTGCTGCGACGTGTGGGAGCACGCGTATTACCTGCAATATCAAAACCGCCGCGGGGACTATCTGGACGCATGGTGGCGAATCATCGACTGGCCCAAGCTTTCCGATCAGTACGCACAGGTTGTGCAAAATAGACCGTCAATGGCGTAAAATAACAAAATTTTCTCATATATCCAATATTACAATACTTTTATATTTCTATTTTGTCAAGTTGAATTTTACAATGATATTGTAATTTTGGATTCAGGAGGAACTCCCGATGTTGTGCGACGAAATACACCGGCTGCGGCTGGCAAGCGGAATCACACAAGCGCGTCTGGCCGAGCGGCTGGGCGTTTCCAAGCAGAGCGTCTCCAACTGGGAAAACAATAACATTCAACCCTCCGTGGAACTGCTTGAGCGGCTGGCGGATTTTTTTGCCGTCTCTACCGATGCGCTTCTGGGCCGCCAGCCCGATGCGGTTATCGATGCCTCGGGCCTCACGGATGCGCAGATTGCCCATATCCGTCAGTTGATTCAGGACCTCCGCGATGCAAAAAAGCGCGTTTAAACGCGTTATAAAAGTGCCCGCCGCCCAAAAGGGCGGCGGGCACTTTTTCTTGGAAGCTTACGGCTTAAGCGTCTCCATAAACCTGTTCAGAAACACCAGCATTTGCTCCCGGGTACACCAGCTTTTATACTGATAGGTCCCGTCGCCGGCGCCCCGTACGATCCCGTTTTTTTCAGCCCATCCGCGGGCCTCCTCCGAGAACTCGCCGGGAGGCAGTTCCCCCCGTTTTTGCAGCCATACGTTCATCATCGCGTCAAAATCGTTTTGGGTCATTTTTTCCTCCTCATACTCGGGGCGAAGCGCCCCCACCGCATACCGCGCAGCCCGCGTCCTCCGCTGCACCTCGCCGCCATTGGCGTCGCTGAGTGTTCCGGTATTTCCCTCAATGGTCACAAGGCTTCCGTCGGCGTTCACCTGTTCCACCACGCCCATGTGTTCGATAACGGTTCCACTGAATTGGAAAAATACCAGATCTCCGGGCCGATAGTTTTTTTCCGCAAACAGTCCGTTTTTTCGGGCCCAATTTGCCAGAGCGCCGCTGGATGCGGTTTTCCTCCCGCCATAAAACAGCTCGCGCATCCCCGCTTCCCGGAAACACCACCACAGAAATACACAGCACCACGGATAGCTGTCTCCAGACGCTTCCCTGCCATAATAAGCGGTGTTGTATTTCACCCGGTTGCTTCCGGCTGGGGATTCCTTCGTTCCCAGCTCCTGCCGCGCGACGGCCAGCAGTTTTTCTGCCCCAGTCATGCTTTGTCCGCGCTCTTTAGCGCATCCGCGGCGTCCCTGGCTGCGTCTACCGCACGCTTGACGCTTTCAGCGTCCACCCTGCCCTCGGTAACGATATACGTCGTTACCGAGGCAATTGCCACCACTGCTCCCGCCACAGTGGAAATCACATTTTCATCCAGCCCAAATACCATGGCAAGACCCGTCACGATTCCCGCCACAGCCGCCCACAGCTTTCGTGAGCTGAGTTTTCTCAGCAACTCTCTCATAAAATTCTCCTCTCAGAAATCCTCGTCCATCCCCATCGCCGCGTCATAGATGATGCCGCCCCGGGTATTCTCCGCCTTGCTTTTTCCAAAATACGCCGCCAGAACCACCGCCGTGGACGCTTGCAGCGCTCCAATCAGCGTGGTGAGATACGGCAGCGTCCCGGTAAACTGGCTGCGGATTGCCAGATAGCAAAAATACAGCACCACGCAAGTGCAAATCGCGTCTATGCCCAAAATTCCCAGCGCAATGATTTTTGATGCCGTCAATTTTCCCTTCATATAGTGCCTCCCCTCGTCAGCAGGAAGGTGACAAATACCCCTGCCAAAATCAGAAGGACTTTGTCCACCAGTCCATCCCACCGTTTTCCCGGCCTTCGCTCCAGCGCATCCATTTTCTCTCCCAGCCGCGCCACGCTTTCGGCCACTGTCTCCTGCTTTGTCGCCAGCACCTCCACCGCCGTGACCAGACGCCGCAGCGTTTCCTGACTTTGCTCCAGCGCACCGATCCGTCGAATGTTGGAGGATACACGCTCCTCCAGTGCCGTGATTCGTCCGCTCCACTCCTGTTCCATATTACACCGCCAGCTCAAAGCTGTGCCACGTGTGTGCCGCTGTCGCCACCGCACTCCATGTCCAGCCATAGTCCTCACACTCCGACCAGAGCATATAGCGGAAGTAAAACTCCGTCTCCAGATGGCAGGGGATGATGTCCAGCACAATTTTCTGAATTTGCGGAAATTCCTCCGGAACTCCCCCCACCTCCGGAAAAATCACCCGGATGTGGCCGCCCCCCATCTCCTGGGCCAGTGCCTTGATTCCGCAGCCACTGATGGTGCGGTTGATTGCGTCCAGTGAAAAGCTGTCCGCGTCAATCTGCATCAGCGCCGCGATGGCGCTGCGCCGGAGGGCAACGGTGTTTGCCGCGGGCCGCCTTGCAAACAGCTCTTCCCGGCAAAGCAATCCCTCTCCTTCCGCCGTGCCCGTCAGTGCCTCCCGTTCGATATATTCAAGGCGGTCCGAAATTTCATCCAGTCCCACGCCCTGAGCAAATAATTCACTTTCGCTTAGCGTCCCGTCCCGAAGGTCGTAAATGCCCAAAGGGGCCAACAGGTTTTTTAAATGCGTTTCATAGCCCGCCATGTCACGCCCCCATTTCCGTCACGCGCAGCTCCCCAAGAATGTACATGGTCGTTGCGCTTCCCTGCCGGTCCGAGGACGGGGACAGAATATGATAATTTTTTACGCCGTCCACGGCGTAGATCAGCCGGCCAAGCTCCGCCAGCAGAATGGGCTTTCCCAGCAGCTTTCCTGTAAGCCATCCGGCAATTGCCTGCTCCACCGCGCTCTTCACCGCCGCAAAGTTCCCATTTTCCCCCGCGTCCAGCTCCACCGTCACATTCAGGTGACTCTCCTCCGGTGCCAGCACCCGCACATCCACGGCAATCTCTCTCTTGGCCTGCAAATCGGCCTCCACCGCCTGTATCAGCGCCGCATCCGGCGCCCCCGACGACTTGGCAATGTACACATCCACCGTGCCGATGCCCCTCGCCCGGCCCACCGCCACTGCCGCCGCCACGCCCTGATGCCGCAGCGCCTGTTCCTCGTAAAAGGCGGCGTTCGCCCCGTTTGGCAGCCGATCAAAGCTGTCCAGCACCCGTGCGCGGAGAGCCTCGTCGCTTTCTTCGTCAGTCCCTCCGGAAAATGCCGCCGGATTTGTGCACCCGGTAATTCCCATGGGACATGCCGCCAGCACCGTTATGCTCCACGCTGCGGCATTGCCGCCGCTTCCAGATTCCAGCGCTTCTGCGGGCACGTCCGCCATCAGCGTCTCCGCCGCCAGCACTGCCGCCCGTGTTGTCTGAAAGCGTACGCCGTTCTCCGTCATGCACACACTTCCCATGGGGATGCTCAAATCCTGTACCGGCGCTTCCGTCACAGAAAACCGCAGCATCCCTGCCGCCCGGGTTGCCGCCTGACGGACAAGGCCCCGCATGGCCGCGTGGTCGTCCAGATAAGCGCCCTGGGCCGTCTGGGGAAAGCTTTGGTTCAGCACCCAGTCCGCCTGACATTCCAGCGCCTGTACCTGCGCCGCCACCGCATACAGCCGCACCGCCAGATCACAGGCGTCCTCCGCACCGTAACCGGACCGCTCCCGGAACGCCGAGAGCAGCTCCTGATAAATTTCCTCTGTTGTTCTCATGCTTTTTTCCTGTCACCGCACCGTAAGCTGCAGATTCAGCTCCTCCCCCTCGTAGTTCATTCTCACTGTCAGATTGTCGCCGTCCAGCTCCACCTGCTCCACCTGCAGGTTTTGTTCCTCCGCCAGCGCCTGTGCCACCGCCGCTTCCGCCGCACTTTGCCGGTGGGACGGAGCTTCGCCGCCCAACGCGTGCAGCGTGCTGCCCAAATCCTCTAAAAACGGAAATCCGCCCCGCCTTGCCGTCAGCCTGAACAGCACTCTTTGCAGCAGTGCGTCCCGGCCCTTCACCCGGACCGTCCCGCCCACGCCGTCGGCCACATAATCCCCGCCTCTGATTTTCAGTTCGGTCATTCCGATTCTCCCCCGCATGCGCAGGGCTTGTAAAGCTCGCCGTTCACATGCAGCGCTCCGTTTATCTTCACTTGTCCGGTCAAAACGATGCTGCCCTGCAACTCTACCGTCCCGTCGTTTTTAAGATATACGCTTCCGCCGTTGGCGTGGATGTATACCTCGCCGGGCCGAAGCCCGGCGGGCGCGTCCGTCTGCTTCGCTCCCGCCACGCAGGACTCCTCCCCGCCGGTTCCGCCCTTAATAACCAGCACCGTCTCTCCCGCAGCGGGCCGCCATGCGTATCCCCCCGGCCCGTAGACCGGAAGCGCTCGCACCTCGCCTCTGGTGACTACGCCCGCACTCTCTCCCGAAATACTCGTCACACCCAGATCAGCCCCGGGCGCGGATATTCCCGGCCTTGTCTGCTTTGATAACCACATTGTTTTCCGCTCCTCTCCACCCGTTCACTTTCCGCGCAGCGTCAGCGTAACGGACTCTCCGCCGCCATCAGCCCGGGTTCTGGCCTCCACCACGCGATAGGTCCCCGCCAGTCCCATCCGGGTCAGCTTTAAAGCAGCCACATCACCGGGAAACGCCAGAAAGCTCCCCGCCAGCGTCACCTCCACAGAAGTCTCATCCTCTCTGGACCGGGCAATCTGATACTCCCCGGTATACCGCATTTTGGCCCAGGTGCTCTGACCCGGCGTGTACAAAACCCGACGGCACTGCCCTCCCCGGGCAATCCAGTCCTCGTTGCGCACGCTGTACGTCTGGTTTCTCGCCTTGTCGATTACCAGTATTTCGGACAGTACGCCGTAGTGATCTTCTCGTTTTACAAGTGACAAAACGTTTGATGAATCCGTAATGTCAAACGTCTTTCCCGTTTTTTCTCTGTCCGCCCATAGCCGCCCAAATCGGTCAAAGCTTGGCGTAAAGTCGCCATAGGTCCTGCAAAAATCCTCCAGAGCCTTCCACTGGCTGCTCCCCGCCGCCACGGTATACATTTCCCCGCCGCTGCTGAGGCCTGCCGTTCGGTCGCAGGGAATCCCGTAGGGCGTCACATGATTTCTGATGATTTCCTCCAGCGTCGCCCCCTGATAGACGGCGGCCCGGGCCTCGTTGTCCAGCAGCCGGGCGGCATAGCCCCGGCCCCCTACCAGCGCGCTGAGGCCCTCCTCCGTCTGGCGAATCTCATATTCATCCACAATTCCCCGCAGCAGCACGGTTTCTCCGTCCATCAGCGTAAACCCTGCCGCCTGCCGCAGTATCGGCTCCATTTGCGCCGTGTAAAGGCACGTCACCGAAAAGCTGTCGCAGGGCACAGTACCCGTATAGCAAACATCCCACGTCAGCAGTGCAGGCAGGTCAAACATTCTGTGGTCGCATGTCGTAATTCTACCCGTCATTTCACCCGCACCTGATTTCCCACGTAGATGAGGTTTGGGTTTTTAATTTGGGGATTTGCCGCAATCAGGCTCTGAAGTGTCACGCCATATCGCTTTGCAATCCCCCACAGCGTATCTCCCTTTTTCACCGTGTACCATACAGCGGAGTCCGCGCGCTTCTCCGTGCCCGCCGCGCCGGTACTCTCCGCCGCGGTCGCCGCCGCCGTGAGAGACGCGCTCTGGCGGCAATCCTCCCAAAACTCAAATGCGTATCCCACAAAATCCGGCTGCGGCTCCTCCGTTAACTGCAAAGACACGAAATACGCCTCCGCCGCCTGCCAGACGGGATGCATCAGCAGTCCCGGCCCGTCCTGCTCGAACACCGCCGCCAGCTTTTGAAATTCCTGATAGGCGTTCGCTCCTATGAACGCGCCCTGCCCCCGCATCACCCGGTGTCCCGGCCCCAACTCCTGCATGCAGTATCGCCCGAAGGGCACCTTGTGCACCGCAATTTTCCTCTGCCAAGTGACGGAATATGTCTCCGGATTGTGGGGCCATACATAGTCCTTATACCGCATCGGCGTCAGTTCCACGCCATCTCACCTCTCCTGTCTCAATACAGCGGATACCCGCCGTCATACCGTCTCGCATCCCGCTGAAATGTCCGGGACAACTCCCCGGCGGACACTCCGCCGTCCACCACCAGTACGGTCCCGGTGGTCCCGGCGTTAGTCCCCCCGCTCTTGAAGTGCAACTCCCCCGGGATGCTCATTTCCACTTCGCCAAGCCCCGCTCCCGTGCCTGCGCTGTTTCTCCCCTGAACCGCAGTTCTTTCCGCATTCAGCCGCACCGTTTCTGCTCGTCGGCTTCTCACAAGGGGGCTCTCCGCGCTCATGCGCTCCACTGTGTGAAGCTCCTCGTCTGTCTGCTCCCGCGTCCCCGCCGCCTGAAAAACCTGCCCTTCACCGCGCCGCGCCAGTAACCGATTCCATGCCGCCATTTCTCTCGGGAAGCCTTGTCTCTCTTCTGGTTCCTCAGTACGTGAGAGACCGCGGAGAGCGCCGTCTCCCCCGCTCTCCCACTCTGCCTTCCCATTGTTCCCGGCCTGCCTCTCCTCGTTTTTCTCCCGCCACTGCCCACCGCCCAGCAAAGCGGCAAACATTGCCGCCTGCCGCCTCAGCGCATCTTCGATGTAGTTCATCCCCGTTCTCCCCGCATCGCCCGGAACCGCTCCGGGTCAAACCCGGCGTTTACTCCGGCGGGCAAAGCGGTTTCCTCCCCTGCCAGCCGCCGCACAAGCGTCTCCATCTCTCCCGCCGTCAGCTCCTCCAGAACCGCCTCCGCGCTCTCAAACAGCCGCTCTTCTCCAAGAAAGCAGCTTTCCGCCAGCACGCGGGCGTTGCACAAAAGCCCCCGCGCCGTCTCGTTTTCCTCCTGTGCGGCAACATCCCGCCAAATGCGCAGCAGCCGTCCCGCCGAAAGCGGCGCCAGTCTGTCCGGTGCCGTTTTCATGCCGTTGTCTCAATGCGCCGGGAAGCCACCACGGTGATTTTTTCCGCCACCATGGCGTCCAGCTCTCCCTGCTCCGAGATTGTGCTCCACTGGCAGCCGGAGTAGATAATCTTCCGGTCCGGCTTACAAATTACCAGCGAAAAATCGCTGAGCTCGTAAAAATTGATTCCGTCGGAAATTGCGTCATCGGTGGCGTACAGACGGGTCAGCTCTAACGTATACTTGCTCTGTCCCCCGATGGTCCCCACCGGCTCCCGCTCACCAAAGGCCTCCACGTTTTTACTGGTCTTGCTGGCCTTGGCGGTGTAGCTCTGCACCACCGCCACCTTTTTCCCATTCAGCTCCAGATAGATGTCCGCGCTGGTGGGAAATCCCATAACCTCCATAGATTTCTCTCCTTTTCAGAAAATTGTTTTTCACTCACACCGTAATGTGGGCCGTCAGATAAATCTGGTTCAGCCCATGGGCCACGGCAAAGCTGAATTCTACAAGGCACGCGGTGGGCTCGTCCGCAGATACGCTCACCCGTACCTCGCCATAGCTGTCAATGATCTCCGCCGCCAGCTTTTTTTCCAGCTCTACAATCACCTGCGACCGGATAGCCCCCCGATTCTGCGCCGTGTTTTTGGTGCGGGAAAATTTGCTGCGCAGCGAGGAACGCACCGCCGGAATCACGTCGTCCACAATCCGGATGGTGCCAAGCTCCCGCCATGTGGCGTCTGCCGTCCCATCCGTGGTGGTTCTGGTGGTCACGCACCGCACCGGGGAAATCACCCCCGCCACGCTTTCCAGCGGCGTCACACCGCCCCGCACCAAAACGTCGATGTCGTTGTCCCCGTATTCCGCACTCAGTCCGCTCAGTCCGTACAGCGCCGCACCGTTCAGGGGAGCCGCCGGGTCGTTTCCCCCTGCCATAGCGCCCGCCATCGCCGCTGCGCACAATACCCCCGAAGGCACACCTTCACCGACCATGCCGCCCGGCCCAGTCAGCACCATTCGCTCACTGTTCAGCTCCGCCGCGTGGGCCGCCAGCTCCCCTGCCGTGGCTCCGCCGGCTCCCACCACTGCGATTCGCTCCCTGCGTCCCGCGGACGATGTTTCCACCGCCGTGCGCAGCGCCTGATGTACCACAGCGTCCGTGCTGTCGCATACCATGATGCGCACGTCCTCCACGCCGCCCAGCGCGTCAAACCCCGCCGTATAGTCCGAAACCGTTCCGCCGTCCGCCACCCGGACTGCCGCCACCTTGGACACGCCATTGAGGAACAGCAGCCGCAAAATTGCGCTCATTCCCGCCGCACCTTCGTCCTCGCCAAACGCGCCCACGCCCTCGGTATACCCTGTCAGCGTCACCACCGCGCCCACGTCGCCTTTCGCCGCTCGCGCCGCCACACCCACGGTCTTGGCCCCGCTCCCCGCGGATACCACGGAGGACGCGTCATAGGAGGAATACACCCCCGGCCGCTCATGCTTTGTCATATTCATTTTTTAATCGTCCCTTTCAGAATAAAGTCCAGAAAGGTCCCCGTATCGCCGGGGTCCTCCGCCAGGAACACAGCCCTGCAAGCCGCGCTCCCCTTCCGTAAAAACATCCCTGTGGCTTTGTCCCACGCAATGCCGTTCCAGCTCATTTTCTCCAGTCTCAGCCCTGCGGGCAGCTTTTCTATCAGCGCACCGGCGGCAACTTCCATAGCCGTCTCGCACGCACTCGCCCCCTCTGCCCGCACGCCGAGGGAAATCGTCACGTCCATCTGCATTCCATACAGCTCCCGGACGATCCCCGTCTCATCGCGCTTCTCCCCAAGATATCCGCTCAGACCCACGGACCTTCCCTCCGCCGCCGCCACATCCACGGAAGCCACCGGCCCTTCATATTCCTTTGCCGCGCCCTCATAGGCGGCCATCGCCACAATCCCCGCACCCTTCAGCGCGTCGATCACCGCATCCCGCACCTGATTCAGTCCGTTCATTCCGCCGCCTTTCTCCGCTCCGTCAAAACGGCCCACCAGCAGACGGTTTTGTCCCCCAGACGTATCTCCTCGCAGTTGCGCACCGTATAGGTCTTCCCCTGAAATTCCACCCGGTCACCAAAACCTGCTTCCGTCCTGCCCAAATAGGTCCATCTCCGGTCGTCCACCGTTCCCAGAGATGTAACCTCAAACGGCGTGTCTTTTTCCGATTTTCTTGTGGGCTGAAAAAACGCCCGTGCCGCCGTGCCGTTCACCGTCACCGCCTGTCCGTATTTTCGGAAGATACGGTCCAACCGCGCCGTCATCCCCGCACCCCCCGAAAGCGAAACTCCGCCGCCGTCACATAGGGCTCCATCAGCCGCTCCGCCTCCCGGCGCAGGGCCTCGGCACCCTTGCCCCCCTCCGGCTCCGTCACAGACACATCTCCCGCCGTAAACCGCAGTTCACTCCGACCCACCGTCAGGCCTGCCGCCGCAACCAGCGCCGCCGCGCAGAGGAATGCCTCCCGGCATTCTTCCGGCCCCACGCCGTCGCGCAGTCTCCCTGTCCACTCCTTCTCCGCCGCCTTGCATAGCAGCGCCAGCGCCGTTTCCTCATCCTCTCCGGCACCGGAGAGAGTCCTCGCCAGCGTTAAAATTTCCTCCTGCATTCTCGCGCCTCCCTTCTCCGCTGCTTTCTCAATGGAGTTTATCAGATCTCCAGCACCCGGCTTGCTTCGGTAAACAGCTTTGCAAACCCGGAGATAGAGGTAATGGCCGCCCGCTCCATCTGCCGGTCAATCAGCTTGTCATACTCCACCAACACGTCTCCGGCGCAAATCTGCTCCAGGGCATACCCCTTGTCAAGACCGATCAGCTTGCCTGTGGGCATGGCGCTGGTTCTCAGCAGCGTCGCGCCCAGCGGGGTGGTCAGCGTGCCGGTTCCCTGAAAATTCAGTCCCGTCAGCGGATTCTGGAACTCGCTCAGCTTCAAAAGCTTCAGCATCACGTCGCCGCCCACCAGAATGGTGTTCATGGTGTAGGGGTCAAACTGGCTCCAGAATTCCAGCAGCGCGTCATAGCTCAGCGTCCCCTTGGTGCCAGAAATGGGCGCCGTTCCGATGCTGTAAGTCTTCGCCGGATTTTTGTTCCCGTCACCGTCGCAAAGCACATGGATGGCGTCCTGCAAATGCATTCTGCCGATGTAAGCGCCAATCTGCCGCAGGGTCACCGAGAACAGGTCCAGCCGCTGAAACCGGATGGCCTCGTAGGAAGCCACCAGCATTCTGCCCCGCTTGTGCAGCCGCACCAGATTTTCCTGGGTCCGAATGGTGGTGGCGGGAATCGCGCCGCCCTCCTCCACGCGCTTGAGTTCTTTCTCTTTCTCCGTGGGTACGGAGGCAATGGAGCGATAGTCCATCCCCTCGAAATTCGTCACCGTCGCGGTGATGGAGGGCAGAATGCTCTCCTCCTCCATCCCCTGGCGCACCACACGGGAGACAAACTCCGGAAACAGCACGGCGGAGTCGCTGGTCTTGAAAAACTTTTCCACCATGTCGCTGCCCGCGCCCTTCACCTTGATGTCAAAGCGCTTGAGCTGGCGCTGAAACGCGTCCAGCCCCTCCGCCGGGGTCCCCCTGTAATTTTCACTGGGGTCCAGCTCCTCCAGCGTTTTGGAAAAGCTGCTGCCCGCCCTGTTGTACATACCCTTTTCCAGCTTGATGTTTTCGTAATGATAAGCCATACTCTTTCCTCCTTCTTAAAGTGCGAAGGTGACAGTGCCTGCCGCCGCGTCCACCTCTGCCACCAGATACTGCCGACCCGCCGCGTCCGTCTTCACGCCGCCGTCCCCGTCTCCGCGCAGGCCGCACCAGCCCAAACCCGGCGCATTCCTCGTGTAACCGGCGGTGACAAACCCACCAAGCTGCACAGCGCAGGCGTCACCGCCCTTGCTCATAGAAATCACCTGTCCGCAGAAGTCCTCTCCCTCGCCGCAGGGGCCGACGGCTCCGTTTCCGCTAACCTTCACCAGCTCGCCTTCCTGCACCTCGGCGCAGGAAAACGTAGCCGCCCACTGTCCGATTCCCTCAAAAGAAATGTTCATCGTGCTCCTCCTCAAAATTTATCTTCTCTGAAAACACCGGAAAGCCCTCTGCCACCTGCGTCACCGCCATTGCTTTCCGGCCCTTTCCCAATGCAACGGGGACCGCGTCACACCCGAAACAGCTCCCCGTCCCCCTGCTCCGCGCCGCCATCCGCCCGGCGGAGCTGCACGGAAAATACCTTCTCCGCCCGGGCCTCATAGACCTTTTTCAGTTCCAGCAGCTCCGCCTCTTCCAGCTTGTCCGCAATGGACTGAAACACCGCCCCGTCCAAAGCCTCGTCACTCACCAGCGCCAGCCGCACCACCTCCCGGCGCAGCCCGGAAAGATAATTTCGTCCCAGCTCCGCTTGCTTGCGCAGAGTATCCCATGCCTCCTGGAATTCCTTCCGCTGCCCCACATACTGCTCCAGCTCCGTGCCCGGCTGACCGCCGAAGCGCTTCATCACGCCCGCCTCTCTCTGTGCAGGCACCGCCACAAAGGACCACTCATAAGCATCCTTCGGCTCCCGCAGCTCCACGTAACACAGCTTCCCGCCATAGCTCTGACCCTTCTGGTGTTGGCAGCTTCCGCCCTCCTCGCCGCACACGGAGCACACGCTCCGCCCCACCGCGCACCCGACGGATACTTCTTTTTTGATGCCACCCTCAATCTCGGCAATCAAATCCGCGTTTTTCTCCGTCTTCATCAGATAGGCCCACGCCTTGAGATAGCAGTAGCCGTCTCCCGCCGCCGTGCTGCGTCCCGCCTCGCGCACCAGCTCCGTCCTGTAAATCCGTGCCGTCTGCCCCATTGCGGACCACTGGTGGTCAAACACGCCGCTTTTCCCTACGAACAAATCGCCCAATGCGTTCAGCGCCGCCTCGTCAAACCGCTCAAAATCCCGGTCCACCTCGTTGTCGCACAGCCGCACCGCAAAGGTGTATACCTGCTCTGCCGTCAGTGTCCCCTTAGAAAAGCGGTTGATCAGACCCATGTCATCCTCTCCAACTGTCCACCGCTCCGCCGTTCCCGCGTCCTTTCGCACGTCCATTTTCTCTCCCCTTTCTAAGCACTATGTAAATTTATTGCCCGCCGCATCACGCCTGCTTTTCCGCCGCATCGTTCTCAATTCTCAGCTTCCGGGCCTGCTCCAGATACAGCGCTGCCCGTGCGTCTTCCACCTCATCCTGCAAATTCACATCCTCCCACACCATCTCAAATCCGCATCCGTAGCCGTGCATCCGCAGCCACAAGCTGCAAATTCGCTCCACCGCTGGATTCAGCGTCCGCCGGATGGCGGCAATTTCCGTGGTCAGCATATCTGCCTGCTGGGCGCTCATCCGCTCGGTAGAATTCCAGCTCAGCCCCAGCATAAACGGAGGAATCCCCGTCTTGGCCACAATCTGCTCCAGAATTTGCCGCACCGGCACCTCGCTGTCCAGCATCTGCTCGTCCGCGCCGATTGCCTTGATCTCCACGTCGCCCACCGCCACAAAATCCCGTACGCGCCCGCTTTTTGCGTCCTGCATCGCGGCGGACCACTCCTCCGCCAATTGCCGGCTGCGCTCCTCCGCCTGTCCCCGTCCGTCCTCTCCGGGCTTGCAGGTCACCGCAAACCGCACATTGCCGCATCGCTCCCAGTTCACCCCCACCGTGTGGTAAATCTTCATCAAGATATCCGTCAAAAACGGCATGGACCGCAAAAGGGACACGCCGTAGGGATGCTCCGCCTCCGGGTTAAATGGCGTGAACAGCAGCAGTTCCTGCCTTGGCAGCGGACCTATTCTCCCGTGCTCATCCGCTCCGCAGAGCTGAAAATCCAGCGGATTGTCTCCCTCATAGATCTCAATATCCTCTGCCCGGCCGCATAGCAGCGCCCCGATCTCTCGCCCGTTTTTCGCCGTCACAATTTCACCAATGGCCCGGCCGCAGGTCAAAAGCGAATCCAGATAACACTCCAAAAATGCGTTCATTCCCCGCTGCCCCCGTCCCGTGGGTACCGTCCGCAAAAACTCCCGCAGTTCCCGCTGGGCCGCCGCGTCCGTACAGGTTACATCCACACCCCCGGTCATCCGAATCAGTTTGTAAACAGCCGCGTCCACCACCGGAACGCCCTCCCGGATCGCCCGATACAGCCGCAGTTCACCGCCTCGCAAAGGCACATACCCGTCCAGCACGCCGAAGGGATGCCGCTCCGCGTTTCGCAGCTGCACCACAGCCGCCGGTTTCTCCGGCGCTTGTTTCCTCTTCCCGAATCTCATTCTCGCTCCTCCCGTATTTTTACGTTTCCCGCTCCACCCACGTCGCCGCAAAGCCTCCGCCCCGGGGCTTTGTCAGGCTCATGGTAAAATACCGCAGATCATCCATGGCATGGTCGTTTTCCTTTTTCGGCGCGTCCTTGCCTCCCGGCTCCCAGCAATAGGTCTCCATCTCCCGCAGGCAGTCTTCGCAGGTTCCGCAAATTACGATTTTTCCGCTCCTGAGCGCGTCCGCCGTGGTGCGGATGCCGTCCAGCACATCGTTGTTCGCCTTTTCAACATCGTACCCCGCCTGCCGCAGCGCCGTGATAAAGCTGGCCGCCGACGGGTCAACTACCACCGTCTCAATCCGCCGTTCCCCCGCCAGCTTTCGTAAATCTTCCACATACTCTGCGTCGGTTTTCTGCCGTCCCTCCGCCCGGGAATTGTAGTAATATTCCTTCACCCGAAACCACACCCCGTCCCACAATCCCCACAGCCCAAAGGACGCGGGGTTTGCCGTCCCGTAATCCACGGATATGCGCCACCGCTCCGGCTCTCCTTCCGGCGCGTCTCTGCAAAACCTCTCCCGGTCAAAGAAGTCGTATACCAGCCCTTGGGCCGCGGCCCATTCTCCCAGCACAAACCGCCTGTAAAAAATTCCGCTGTAACAGCTCTGATACCGCCGCTTGACCTCTGCCGACAGCGCCGGATTGTCCTCCATGGTAAAGTGGAGATACAGCGCCCGCTTCTCCTCCGCCTTGCAAATCCACTCCTTGTAGAACCAATGTCCGGGGCCTTCTGGGTTGCAATCCATCCATAGCTTGCTCCCCGCTACCGAGCACCGGGCGCAGGCCTGCTCCACAAAGGACCTTGGCATCAGCGCCGCCTCGTCTAGCAATACCCCCGCAAAGGTGCTCCCCTGAATCAACGCAGCGCTGGACTCGTCCTTTCCGCCGAACAGGTAGAATCGGTTCCGCCGCTTCCCGCTGCGCACTACCAGCAGATTTTCCGACCGTTTCTCTGTGCACTGCATTCCGAGCTTGCGCAGCTCCGGTACAATCTCCTCCAGCACATTTCGCCGCAGTGAGAGAATGGTCTTCCCGCATACGCCGAACTGCTGCCGGTCAAAGCTGCTCTGCGCCCATAGAAAGAAGGATAACCCCATAGAAAAGGTCTTCCCGCTGCGGACCGCCCCGTCGCAGATAATCGCGTCGTACTTTTCTCCGTCCGTCTGCCACCACCGCAGCGCCCGCCGCTGCTTTTCAGAGAACTGCACCGCCTCCACGCCCAGGCCCCTCCTTCTCGTCCTCGGTCTTCAGCGCCTGTAAAAACCGTTCCATGCTGTCCTCGCCGCCCTCTTCCAAAAGGCCCCACAGCGTCTCCAGCGCCTGCACCCGGTCGATGAGCTTCATCTCCGTTCCCTTGTCCGTGATTTTCAGCTCCGCCACATCGGATAAATCCAGTTCTCCTGCCTCCACCAGCTCCCGGCTTGCCAGCTTTGCCGCGTCGGACACTCGCCCGAACGCCATCTGACCCAGCCGCCGTAAAATGTCCTGCCGGGTGGGCAATTCCATTCTGCGCATCCATTTCAGCCGCTCGGCCACCTCGCTTTTCCGCAGCAGCGCGTAGCCGTCGGCTCGCCCAATGCTTTTTGCCGCCCGGTTAGGGTCCATGGAAAGCAGAAATTCCCGGCAAAACCGATCCCGCTCCGCGCCCGTCAGTTTTTTCCCCATCCAATCACCTCGCTCTTCTATATCAGTCCTCCCGTTTCCCAGAATTTGTACGTCTGCGTACATCTTTAAAATAAATCAAAAAAATATCCGCCCTTTGGCGGAGTGGGCGGCTCCGCCGCACCAATTAAAAAAATGGGCGGGAAGCCAACAGCTTCCCGCCCGTTTTGATCCAGTTTCAGTCCGGACACTACCCGGTAAAAAAGATATAGGTCAGCGCACCAACCAGCCCGATTCCCGCCAGCGTCAAGTCGAAGGCAAAGGTTTCTCCGATCAAAAACCGCTTGGGTTTGCGCGCATACACGCCAAAATTCTCGTTCTTCTTGGGTACAAAGATCCCGGGTGCTTTCAGATACAGTAGCTTCTCGCCCGCTACTACCAAAAAGTCGCCCAATCCAGCCGCCGTCCGGGCGCACATCGCCCCAAGGAACGCAAGCCCCTTCACAGCAGGACGATATACCAGCTCCTCCAAGTCCAACCCTCTGGGCCACCGCTCCAGATATACGGTTCCCTCCGCGGTCCTCCTGCACAGCACCGTCCGCACAATCAGCAGATATACCGCCGCACCAATGCAAAGAGAGATCAGCGCCCCCTGCATGTTCACCCATGAAAAATAGCGGAATATCCCGTGGCTTTCCCCAGCCCGCAGAAATACGGAGGACCGCTCCGCAATCACCTGCATGGAAACCCATGGTGTCAGCCCAAAGACCACCAGCAAACATGCCGTCAGTCCCACCGCCAGCCCCGTCGCCGGGGTCATGTACTCCCGAGCGCTGAACCGCTGCTTCTCCGCTCGCTTTTCAACAAAAATCGCCGCAAACAGCTTTGTCATGTATGCCGCCGTCAGCCCCCCGGAAATCAAAAACAGCCACTCCACCGTCTGAAAACCCGCCGCAAAGCGTCCTATGTCCTCCAGATGGTGAACGTACTCCACAATGCTTTCATGCAGCAGTGTCTTGCTGATATACCCCGAGGTCCCCGGCACGCCCACAATCGCCGCCGCGCCCACAAAAAAGATTGCTTTCAACGCAGGCTTGTTCCGTCCCCAACCCCGCAGCTCATTCAAGTCCAGCGCGTGGGTTGCCAGATAAATCACGCCTGCCGACACGAACAGCACCAGCTTAATCAGCCCGTGATTCACCATGTGCAGCACGGTTCCCCATGCCGCCAGAACATTGTCTTCCCCCAGATATCCCTGCATGGCAACGCCAATCAGAATAAACCCGATCTGAGACATGGACGAGCAGGCCAGCGCCCGCTTCAGATTGACGGAAAACAGAGCCAGCACCGCTCCCAGCACCATCGTCACGGTCCCGGATAGGAGCAGCACGCCGTTCCATTCCACACTGGAAAAAAGCAGATACCGGGAAATAATTAAAATCCCGAAAATCCCGCTCTTGGTCAGAATTCCGCTCAGCAGAGCCGAGGCCGGAGCCGGTGCCACGGGATGGGCCTTGGGCAGCCAGATGTGCAGGGGGACCATGCCCGCCTTCGCACCAAAGCCCGTCAGGCAGAACAGTCCCGCCGCCAGCAGCTCTCCCCGCCGGCCGTCCTCCAGTGCTGCCACCAGTGCGGGCAGCTCCCGAAATACCAGCGACCCCAGCAGGTGGTCCAGCATCAAAAGCCCCACCAGCAGCATCATCCCCCCAAACACCGCCACTGCCAGATAGGTCTGCCCGGCCCGCAGCGCGTCGGGATTCTCGTTTTGCGCCACCCATACGTAGGAGGCAAAGGACATAATTTCAAAAAAGATAAACAGCGTGAAAAAATCTGCCGCCAGAAACACGCCCATCAGCGCCCCCAGCGTCATCATCCATGCGCAGTAATAGCGGTTCACGCCCTCCCGATCCGCAAAATATTCCTTGCTGGGCAGCGCCGTCATCAGCCATAAAAACGCCGCCAGAACAGCCATGGTCGTGTGGAGGCTCCCCGCCTCAAACCGCAGCCCCAGTCCGCACAATTGAGGGAGCACCACCGTTCCCGGCGCGAACAGAAGCAGCAGCGCCGCAAAAATCTCCACGCCCGGAATGATGCGGACATATAGATTGCGGTACTCGCGTCCTCTTCTTCGCATGGGGTATACGAAATACGCCGCCAGAAACGGAAAAAACACCAAAAACAGCAATAAAAACGAGCTCATTCAGCGTTTTCTCCTTTCATAGCGTATTCAGACTCACCGCCTGCAAAAATTCAATCAGCGGCGCGGAAAACAGCGCCAGTACAATTCCCGCCGCCGCCAGCACCATCAGCGGAATGGTCATTGCCGGGCCCGGGTCGTGGATTTTGGAAAGCGCCTCATGGTCCACCGTGCCCACCGGGAACCAGGCCCGCACAAAAATAGTCATCATATATAGAGTGGTCAGCAGTGTGGACAAAATCAGTGCCCCGATTCCGAAATAGGCCCACGGATCCTCCGAAAGCACCGCTGCCGTGCAGATCATCCACTTTCCTACAAAGCCCCCCAGCGGCGGCACACCGATCAGGGCGAAGGCGGATACGGTAAACGTCCCGAATACCACCGGCATCCGCCGTCCAAGGCCCTCAAATTCATAGATATACTCCCGCCCGCTCTTTTGAATAATGGAACCGGCGCAGCAGAACATGGTGATTTTTACCACCGCATGATAGACCATGTGGGCCAGTGCCCCCACCAGCCCCGCGGGCGTCATCAGCGTCAGGGAAAAAAGGATGTAGCTCAGGTTGCTCACCGTGGAAAAGGCCAGCCGCCGCTTCAGGTGCGGCGTGCGCAGCGCCCGGGCCGCGCCGTAAATGATTGTCAGGATTGCCGCCGTCATCACCGCGTACTGTGCCCAGCTTCCCCGCAGAAAATCCGTGCCGAATCCAAAGTAAATCAGCCGCAGCACGGCAAAGGCGCCCGCCTTCACCACTGCCACCGCGTGGAGCAGGGCGGACACCGGCGTAGGGGCCACGGACGCGTCCGGCAGCCATGCACCAAAGGGAAATATCGCCGCCTTCACGCCGAATCCGAAAAACGTCAAGACGAACACAGCCCACAATGTCGTCTCGTTTCCAGCCGCCTTTGCAAGGTCCAGCACGCCGCCGTAGGTAAAGTCCAGTGTCGTCCCATAGCGCAGCAGAAAGACGATGCCGATAAAGGCAAACGCCGCTCCCGCCAGCGAATACACCACATACTTCCGCCCCGCGTACCGGGCCTTCTCATCCATAAAGTGCATCACCAGCGGCAGTGTCACCAAGGTCAGAAGCTCATAGAACAGATACAGGGTAAGAAAATCCTCCGCAAACGCAATCCCCAGCACCACGCCGAAGCTTGCAATCCAAAACCCGAAAAACCGGCTCTCATGTCCCTCGTGGGACATGTAGTCCAGACTGTACAGCGTAATCAGCGGCCACAGGGCCGACACGATGGCCCCATATACCATCGAGCACCCATCAATTCGCAAAGAGATGGAGAACTCACTGGAAAACCGCACCAGCGTGCAGGCCGGAGCCGTGTCCGCCATCCCCGCCGCAATGATGGCGGCAAAGGAAAGACCCGCCGTCAGCATCACGGAACCCATGATATAGGCGTTGCGCACCTTGCGCTCTCCGGGCTGTAAAATCGTCAGCCCAATGCCTAGCACCACGGAAATCAAAATGGGCAGCGCCTGAAGCCATTGCATCCACATCCCTCCTTTCTCTCCAGCCTAATCAGAATATCTGCGGCAGCAGTGTGGAGATCCACGCCTGCAAGCCGTTTGGAAACAGACCCAGCACCAGTACCGCGATGCTCATTACCAGCATGGGAGCCGTCATTCGCGGCCCCACCTCCCTGCGCTCCACCAGCACGTCCCGCCCAGGGAAAAATCCCCGCACCACAATGGGCAGCAGATAACCGGCGGTCATCAGTGCCGATAAAATCAGCATCGCCACGCCAAGATACCCCAGTGCCCGCACCTCAAAATTCAGCGCGGCGGAGGCCAGATACCACTTGCTGATAAACCCGCTCATGGGTGGAATCCCGATAATGGACAGCGCCGCGCCGGAAAAGCACACCATGGTCCTTGGCATCCGCTTGCCGATGCCCGCCAATTGGTCCACGTGGGTGAAATTCGTGGCCACAATAATGGCTCCCGCCGCCAGAAAAAGCGTGTCCTTGGCCAGCGCGTGGAAGGTCATCTGCAAAAGCGCGCCCCGCACACCCCCCGGAGAGAGCAGCAGCAATCCGAACAGCACATAGGACACCTGGCTCACCGTGGAATAGGCCAGCCGCTTCTTGAGGCTCTTCTCTTTCAGCGCCAGCATAGACCCCGTGAACACCGTGCACAGCGCCAGAGCGATCAGCGCGTACTGCGCCCAGCTCCCCCGCAAAAACTCCGCGCCAAACAGATAGTACGTCACTCGGATAATGGCCAGCACACCGCCCTTGGTAATCACGCCGGACAGCACCGCGGAGGCCGGGGCTGGGGCCACGGGATGAGCCGTAGGAAGCCACGCCTGCATGGGCATCATGCCTGCTTTGGCGCCAAAGCCTATGGTCATCACCAGAAACACAATCAAAAGCAGGGGCCTGTGGGCCGCCGCCAGCGGCAGATTCAGCGCGCCGCCGCCGGTAAAGCTCTGGTCGGTCAAAAAGTGGGACAGGAAGAAATATCCCGCCAGCGCCATTCCCGCGCCGAATACGGAATACCCCAGGTATTTCAGCCCCGCCCGGCGCGCCGCCGGCGTGCCGCCGTGCAGAACCAGCGGCGCGGTCAAAAGCGTCATCAGCTCGAAAAACATGTACAGCGTCACAAAGTTGTCCGCAAGGGCAAGGCCCATCAGCATCCCCATGGTCATGGTGTAGAAGCCCTGAAACTGCTGGCCCTTCCCCCCGTGCCGGAGATACGGCTCGGCAAATACCGCCACCGGAAGCCAAATTCCGGAAATCAGCACCATAAAAAATTTTCCAAGAGAGTCGCTTTGCAGCGCCAGATATAAGGACCCCTCAATGGTCATCAGCCGCAGCGACTGCTCCGGCAGTGCGCATAAAATCCCTGCCGCCACCGCCGTCATCACGGTCAGCCCCAGCGTCAGCCGGTTGCGGGTCTTCTCTTCCCTCTCCCGGAAGACGAACACGCCTCCGAATATCGGCAGCAAAATCGGTAGTAACAGCAAAGCGGTTCTCCCCTCGCAAAAATTTCGGTTCTCTTCGCCGATTCCGCGCTCACATCAGCCGGATGCCTGCATAAATCACATTCATCACCGGATGATAGGCAATGCCCAGCAGGAAAACCAGGCAGATAAACAGGGCGGACGCCGTGAAGAAAGAGCGGTCGAAGCGCGTGTCCTCCGGCTTCACGTCATGCATGACCTCCCGGATCTCCTCCCACGGTGGCCGCACCCAGATGGCCAGCGTCGCCGGCACATAGTACAGCGCGTTCAGCACCGTGGAAACCGCAATAGTCAGCAGTACCGCCGCCACATAGGGTGACTCCAGCGCCGCCTCCGAAAGGTAGAGCTTGGATACAAACCCCCCCAGCAGGGGAATGCCGATCATGCTCAGCGCCCCCACGGTAAAGCCCACTCCCGCGCCAAAATCCCGGTAAGCGCTGCCCCGCAGGTTTTTCAGGGACCGGTGATGCCCGCTGACGTCGGAAAGCCGCCCGGCACAGAGAAACAGCAGCGGCTTGCAGGTCGCGTGCACTAAAATATGAAAGCACGCCGCCGCCACGCCAAACTCCGTTCCAAGCCCCAACCCCATAAAAATATACCCGATCTGCGCCACCGAGGAGTTGGCCAGCATCCGCTTTACGTGATATTCCCGCATGGCTGCAAGGGATCCGAAAATCATCCCCAGCATCCCCGCAATCAGCAAAATGTGGGTCACGCCCACCTCCCGCATCAGCTCCAGCCCGAATACCCGCGTCATCAGCGTAATAATCAGCACTACGTAGCCCTTCAAAACAATGCCCGACAAAATCGCCGAGGAGGACGAGGTAGCCCCGCCGTGTGCGTCCGGCAGCCACAGGTGGAAGGGAAACATGGCGCTCTTGATGCCAAGTCCCACCACCATCAGCCCGATGGACACGATCAGGGGCCTGTGATACCGTCCCAGCTCCGCCAGAATTTCCACCGCCCTTGCCAGCGGCTCCATCAAAAGATACCCGCCGATGCTGTCCAGCAGGGCGAGGCCGATCAGAAACAGGCCGGAGCCTAAAAGGCTCATAAACAGATAGCGGATGGTGGCGATGAGATTTGGTCCCGTGTCCTTTGCCATCACCATGGCGCAGGCCGCGATGGTTGTAATCTCGATAAACACATAGGCGGTAAACATGTCGTTGGTGTAAATCAGCGCCAGAATCCCCGCCAGCATCAGGTCCGCCATCACGAAATACAGTCCCTGTTTTTCCGGCAGAATGTCATGCGACAAACCCCGTCCGCCGCCCAGCAGCGACAGGCCCATCACAATGGAAAACACCGTCGCCAGCAGCGCCTGTAACGGCCCCGCCTTGATGGCATTTCCATAAGGCGCGGCAAACCGCCCCATGGAGTACACAAAGCTCACGTCGCGGGTGCAGACATAGTACAGCAGCACCGCCGACATCGCGGCAGTCACCGCCGCCATGGCCAGCGCCAGCACATAGGCCCGCCGCCCGTCCCGGATTACCGAGGACAGTACGCCGCAGAAGATCGCGGCAAACATGCTGAGAAAGGGGAGGTTTTCATAGAAAGGGCGCATCAATCCTCCTCCTTTTTAGCCCGCTCCAGCAGTTCGGGCAGCTCAACGGTCCCATACCGCTGGTAAATGCGCTGCACCAGCGCCAGAGAAAATGCCGTCACGCTGACGGACACCACGATTCCCGTCAACACCAGACCGCTGGGAATGGGATTGATGTACAGCGAGGCGTCGACGGCGCCCTCCTCCACGATGGGCGCGCCGTGTCCCTCAATATACCCCAGGGATGCCAGCAGCATAAAAATGGCGGAATCCATGATACTCAGCCCAATGACCTTTTTCACCAGATTCTGCTGAAGCATCAGGTTCAGAAGTCCGATTCCGAATAAAATTACTGCCACCACGGCATAGCGGTTCTGTGCAACCAATTCCGGCATCAGATCTTCCCCCTTTGAAACATCGCGTAAAATCCGTAGATGGCACAGGCCACCACCAGCCCCACGGCCAGTTCAATCACCGTCATCATCCATTCCATGTCGATGGACAGTCCATTCGCCCCCGCGAAGATATACACGCCGTAGGTCAGCGCATAGGCCATCAGACCTACCACCCGCACGCCGCTGTACAGACTGCGGGTCAGCAGTCTGCTCAGCCGCTCCGGCCCAAAGGCCACGGAATACAGAATCAGTCCTCCGCTGAGAATCGCGCCTCCGGAAAATCCCCCTCCCGGGGACGACTCTCCGTTCATCAGCACATATGCCGCAAATAGAAAGACAAACGGAATGAGAAGCTTGGCGGACTTTTGCAGAATGTTGTCCTCATGGCCCCGCTCCGCCGCGTCCTCCCGTTTCATCCTTAGCTGCGCCCGTTCTCCTGTGTTGTTTCTGTCCCTTTGCAGCAGAATCATCACGCTGCTCACCGCCAGAAACAACACGCAGCTCTCCCCCAGCGTGTCAAACCCGCGATAGCATAAAATCATGCCCGTCACCGCGTTGCTGGCGCCCGTCTCCTCCACGGTCTTCTCCAGATAATGCTGGGACACCTCGTTGTTGGTGGGGTTTCCCGGCTGTCCGAAGGGCGGAATGTAAATCACCGTGGACAGCAGAATAAAAATCAGAACCACACACAAAAGCCCTGCCGCCAGCGGGTACAGTCCGAGAAACTTTTTCAGCCGCAGCCGCTCCCGCGCCTCGTGCAGCTCGTGCGCCTCCTGTATCCGCGCCGGGCGCCGGTCCATCACATATTGAGTGGTAGGATCTCCGGCCTCGGTTTCCCCGTTCACCCAGTCGGCAAACCGCTTCCATCCGCCCCGTTCACTCATCCCGCGTTCCTTTCAGCGCATTGATTTTTTTCAGCGTCAGGAAAAAGAGGATGCCGCTGACGCCCGCGCCGACCGCCGCCTCCGTCATGGCTAAATCCGGACTTTCCAGCACGCTCCACAGCACCGCCAGCATTACGGAAAACGAGAGATACACAATGACCGACGCCAGCAGCCGCTTACAAAGCGGAGCCGCCGCCGCACAGACAATCAGGCCAACCAGCAAAATATTCTCCAATAGCGTCATCGTATCTCCACCTTACATTCTGCCTTCAGATTGGGATTGCTAACCGTCTCCACCTGTGCGATCAGGTGGCTCGCCACGGGACTGGTAATCCACAAAAACACCAGAATCAACAGCGCCTTCAAGGAAGCAATGGTGGGTGCATGGAATAAAATAATGCCCACCAGAATGCAGAAAATCCCCAGCGCGTCTCCCACGGCGGCGGCGTGCATCCGGTTCAGGGCCCGGTCAAACCGGAAAAGTCCCAGCACCGCCGTAAAAAACGTAAAGATGCCAAAGGCCAGAAACACCAGCCCCAGCCCGGTCATGATGTCACTCCCCATGGTCCGCCGCCTCCTTTTCCTCTGCTGCGGCCTTGGCGCACTTTTCCTTTCGCCAGTGGCGTATCAGCACCATCCGCGCCATCACCGTCACAGTCAAAAAGCTCAAAAGGGCATAAACCAGCGCCACGTCCACCAAAAAGTCTTCGCCCAGCCGCACCGATAAAATGGCAATCATCGCCACGGCCATGGTGTTGATCATGTTCACCGCTACAATCCGGTCGGTAAACCGGGGTCCCAGCACCGCCCGTACCAGTGTCGCCAGCATCAGCACCGCCAGCAAGACCACTGCCGCCGTCAGCGCCGTGTTTTTTACATCGGTCATACGTTTCTCTCCATACCTTGCAGCTTTCGTTCAAACTCGCCGTGCTCCAGCCCCTCGGCAAGAGACGCGTCCAGCGCGTGGACGCACAGCAGATTTCCCTCCTGCGATACCACAATGGTCCCCGCCGTCAGCGTAATGGCGTCGCTGAGGGCGGCCCGGGCGCTCTGGTGGGTCAAATCCGTCCGGAACCAGATAAGCTTTGGCTCCATGTTCCGTCCCTTGGTGTAAATAAGCCGCATGACCACCAGTCCCGCCAAAAGCATCTCCTTCACCAGATAAATAAGATAGAGGATGGCGTGCCCTGTTTTTTTCAGGGCCTTCCAATCTCCCCTGGGGCTGTATCCCAGCGTTTTGCAGGCCAGCAGATACAGCGCTGCGGAAACAGCACCTCCAATGATACAAACCTCGAGGTCCAGCCTTCCCGATAAAAGAATCCACAGTCCAAACAGCAGAATCAGCAAGCCTCTGCCTCCTTCCGGTTAAATCTCCGCATCGCCGGCTCCTGACAGGAGTTCGTCCGCGCCCCGCCGCCTTTTCGCGTAATCCTGCACATACCTTATAAAATTCCGCGTCACCGGGGATACCGCCTTCATCTGCGGTACACCCATTCCCAGAATGCGGTACTGAGGCGGGTCCAACGGCATTGCCACCGCGTCGCTGCGATAGTTGCGCAAAAGCAGCTCCGGCAGAATGGAAACTCCCAGCCCCGCCGTCACCAAATTGACGATTGCATAGTCGTTGCAGGCGGAAAAGCGGATGTGGGGATAGTGTTCCAGCCGGTCCAGCACATGGTGCACCTCGTAGTCATAGCCCGCCATGGGCATAATAAACTGCTCGTTTTTAAACGCCTCCACAGGCACCGAATCCCCCTCTGTCAAGGGGTGTCCCGGCGGCAGCAGCGCCAGCATCTCGTCCCTGCACAGGGGCAGCCAGTCAAAGGACCTGCTCTCTCCACCGGTGTACAGACACAAATCCGCCTCGTGGGCGTCCATCATGGCGTTGATGCGGTCCGCGCCCCCCTCGATAATCTGGATTTCCACATTGGGATAATCCTTCTGAAAGGCGCTGATGATGTTTGGAAGCCAATAACTCGCCATGCTGGAAAAGGATGCAATCCGAATATGCCCCGTGTCCGCGCCCTTGATTTTCGCAATGTTCTGCTCCAGATTTTCGTTGGTGCTCAATAGCTGGCGGATAATGGGCAGCAGCATCTCCCCCTCGGAATTGGGAAGAATCCCCGACGAGGTCCGAATCATCAGGGGAAAGCCCACCTCATCCTCCAGAGACTGCATCATGTGGCTGATGCCCGACTGTGTATACCCAAGCTCCTCGGACGCTTTCGACAGGCTTCCCAGCTCCACGGCACGGACGAACGCCTCGTATTTTTTTATATTCACGCGCTATGCCGCCCTTTCATGTTTCTTAGTACAAACAAGACATTCTCTAATATCCTTCTTTATGTTATCGTATTTATTTTTGAAATGCAAGATTTTTTTCTGTCTGTGCATAAATCCGTTTTGCGCCGAATTTTCAGATTGTCCGGCCTTTTTTCCGGTATTTGGCAGCCGCCGCCCGCCTGCCCGGCCTCCCACGCAGAGAGGACAGGCAGATCGTCCCGCGGCTCTTTTCCCCGCATATCCCTCTTTGCCTCCGCATAGGCTTATCCAACAAGGGGGAATGTTGAAATGATGATTCATGTGGTCACCGTCGGCGAAACCGTCGACTCCATCGCCGCCGCTTATGGGGTCGATCCCTTCCGGCTGGCAGCGGATAATGAGGTGGGGGCCTCCGGCGCTCTTGCAGTGGGACAAACCCTGGTTGTCCGGTTTCCGGAGCTGATCCATGCCGTCCGTCCAGGGGATACCCTGACCTCCATCGCGGCAGAATATGGCGTAAGTGTCCGAAAGCTCTATCAGAACAACTGGAGTCTGGGCGGCCTTCCCGCACTGGAGGAAGGGATGGAGCTCGTCATCTCTTATCAGGACCCGCCCATCGGCTCCGCCGTTTTCAACGGCTATGCATATCCCTTTACCGATACGCTTCTGCTGGACGCGCAAACGCCGTACCTCACCTATCTTACCCCCTTTACTTATGGCATTACGGCGGAGGGGGATCTTCTTCCGCTAAATGACGACGCGCTGCTGCTCTCCGCCCGGACCCACGGGGCGAGGCCTGTGCTTCACCTCTCCTCCTATACGGAGGAGGACCGGTTTGACTCCGAGCGTGCCACGCTGGTCCTCACGGATGAGGCCGCCCAGGACCGTCTTATCTCCGATGTGGGGGCACTGCTTCAGGAAAAGGGCTTTGCAGGAATCGACGTGGATTTTGAGTTTCTACCTGCCGCTCTGGCTGTGCCCTATGCGGACTTTCTGGCCCGCCTGCGCCGGGTTTTCGGCGCGCAGGGCTATTTTGTCTGGGCGGCACTTGCGCCCAAGACCTCGTCCGACCAGCCGGGCCTGCTCTACGAGGCTCACAACTATTCCGCCATATCTTCCTCCGTGGACGCCGTCCTCCTAATGACCTACGAATGGGGATATACCTACGGCCCTCCCATGGCTGTTTCTCCCCTGCCCCAGGTCCGGGCGGTGCTGGATTATGCCGTCACGCAAATCCCTCCTGAAAAAATTTTCCTTGGCCTGTCCAACTATGGCTACGACTGGCCTCTTCCCTTTGTGGCCGGCGAGACCAAAGCCCAGTCCATCTCCAATCAGCGGGCCATCGAGCTGGCCATCCAATATGATGTTGCCATTGAGTACGACGAAACGGCGCAGGCTCCCTTTTTCCACTATACCGATCAGGACGGCACGGTCCACGAGGTCTGGTTTGACGACGCGCGCAGTCTCTCCGCCCGCCTTCTTCTCATTCAGGAATACGGCTTCCAGGGCGCGGGCATTTGGAACGTCTCCCGCCCCTTTTCTCAGCTTTTCCTTATTATGGCCTCGCTGTACGACATACCCTGAATGCTCCTAGGGTGTGTTCCTTTCCGTTTCGCGCCTTTGATTGGCAATCAAAACAGGGCGGCCCCGCGGAGCAAAACTCCGCGGGGCCGCCATTCGTTTTGTTTTAATCTTCTTTTTTTAATCCGGTGTTTTTAAAGCCCGGTTCCCTGCGTCCGCTTGTCCAGCCTGCTGATTCCAAAAGCCAGAAGAAACCCCGCCCCCGCGCACAGCGCCGAAAGGACGAGCTCCCCTGCGCCCCCATAATGCACCGGGATAATCACCAGCGTGGACGCAATCACAACCCCAAGAATCCCGTGAAACGCAATAGCGTAGTGCTTTTGAAATACCCAGTTCACCACCCGCGCCAAAAGCGCCACCGTCAGGACCAGTCCCGGCAGTGTGGACAGCAGCACCGATAAATCAAGGCCCGACAGTCCGTCCATCAGGGGCTGATACAGCCCCAGCGCCATCAGCACGGAGGAAGCCGCCAGCCCCGGAATCACAATTCCCAGACCAAACAGCCCCCCGCTGAGGGTAAAAGACCAAAAATTCGGCTCAAGCTGCACGGACAGCACCCGTCCCACGTAAAACAGCGCCCCAAAAATCGTCCCGGCGCAAACGCCCATGCTGACCCAGGATGCACGGCTGTGGCCCTCCTTCCCCGCCTCGCGGTAAAGGGAGGGAACCGTCCCCACAATCAGCCCGATAAACGCCCAGGTCGTCACCGCCGCAGAGATGTTCAGCGCCGCCGAAATCCCCTTTGCAAAGCCCAAAAAGCCCACAGCGCAGCCCAATCCAAGCGCGGGAATCCGCCTCCAGTATTTCGGCAGCGCCCGCTTGGGATGGGTCAGTATCTCCATAAACGGACGGTATAAATCAAATGCCACCGCCAGCACTCCGCCGGACACGCCGGGCAGAATCGCTCCCGCCCCGATCAGCGCTCCGCAAAGAAAATCCCGCAGGTAGCGCATCATAAAATTATGGTTTTGTTTCGGCACACGCTACCTCCGTTTGATATAGGAATATTGCTCATATAATATATCAGTTCTGCCCTGAATTTGCAATTCGATTCCCCACATCCTGCTCTCGTTCTTATAATTTCTCTCTGTTTTTGTCGATTTTTACAGAATTGTTTTTTGGTTTCATTCATTTTACAGCAATTTTTCCCTGTTGACAAACTCCTAAAACTTTCGTAAACTTAAGTGCAACAATTAAACATTGAAAAGACGATGAAGGAAAGAGTACGCAAACAGATACGTTGCAGAGAGCCTCGGCAGGTGAGAAGAGGTACGGAAGGGTTTGCGGAAGATGGTTCCGGAGTTGCGTGGCCGACCGCGTATGCGCAGGCCGCGACGGGAGCGCCCGTCAGCGCGCAGGAGTGTGACTGCACTCTTAAAGGCCGCCTCCGCGAGGAGGCGCGCAAACCAAGGTGGTACCACGGCGTTATTTTACGCTCGTCCTTGATGCATGGCATCAGGGGCGTTTTTTGTTGTCCAATTTACTGTATAAAGGAGGATGCTTGCCATGTCCATAATCGAGCTTGAGCATCTGACCAAAATTTTTGCCGGTGGCGTTACCGCGCTGGACGATGTGACCTTAAGCGTGGAGGCAGGGGAAATCTTCGGCATCATCGGCCTCTCCGGCGCGGGGAAATCCACGCTGGTGCGCTGCATTAACCTTTTAGAACGACCCACCGCCGGTGCCGTCCGTGTCAACGGCGCGGTTTTGACAGGCCTTTCCCAAAAGGAGCTGCGCAAGGTCCGCCAGTCCATCGGCATGATCTTTCAGGGCTTTAACCTTCTCTTCCAGCGCACCGCGCTGGATAACGTGTGCTTTCCGCTGGAGCTTGCCGGTATGAGCCGGAGCGAGGCCCGGCAAAAGGCCCGTCCTTTTTTGAAGCTGGTGGGTCTGGAGGATAAAGAATCCGCCTATCCCGTCCAGCTCTCCGGCGGGCAGAAGCAGCGGGTGGCCATCGCCCGCACACTGGTGACGGACCCCAAGGTCATCCTCTGCGACGAGGCCACCTCCGCGCTGGACCCCACCACAACTCAGTCTATTTTAGCCCTTTTAAAGGAGCTGAACGAAACTCTGGGCGTCACCGTGGTGGTCATCACCCACGAGATGACTGTGGTAGAGCAAATCTGCGACCGGGTCGCCATTATTTCCGACAGCCACATTGTAGAGCAGGGCGCGGTGGCGGACGTGTTCCATCATCCCCAAACCCCCGCAGCCCGGCAGCTTATCACTCCCCGGGGCGCCATCTCCGAAAAGAGCAAGATTCACGGCCCGCTGTACCGTATTACCTTTGACGGCAACACCTCGGACCAGCCCATTGTCTCCGGCATGGTTCTTGCCAGCGGCGCGCCGGTGAACATCTGGTACGCCGACACGAAGGATATCGACGGCAACGCCCACGGGCAGATGCTTCTGGAGCTGCCGGAAAACCATGAGCAAACTCAAAAAATGCTGGCGTTTTTAAAGGAACACCACGTTACCTACGAACGGGAGGAGGCCGCGTACTATGGCTGAGATTTTTACATCCGCGTTCTGGCATCAATACGGCCCCCTTCTTGGGCAGGGCACAATCGACACCTTGATTATGACCGGCATTTCCACCGTCTTCGCCTACCTGCTGGGCCTTCCTCTGGGCATCCTGCTCAGCATCACCCAGCCCCACGGTATCCTGCCCCGCAGAGGTCTGAACCGGGTGCTGGGCTGGATTGTCAACGTGGGCCGCTCCCTACCTTTTATCATCCTGATGGTGGCCATCATGGACTTTACAAAGCTTATCGTTGGAACCAAAATCGGTATCCGGGGCGCCATTGTCCCGCTGGTGATTTCCGCCGCACCCTTCATCGCCCGGATGGTGGAAACCTCTCTGGCGGAGGTGGACGCAGGCGTGGTGGAAGCGGCGCAGGCCATGGGCGCTTCTCCCTTCCAGATTATCTGGAAAGTCTATCTGCCGGAGGCGAAGCCCTCCCTGCTGCTGGGCGGCTCCATTTCCATCATCACGATTTTGGCCTATACCGCCATTGCCGGTGCGGTGGGTGCGGGAGGACTGGGCGACCTCGCCATTCGATATGGCTATCAGCGCCGCATCCCCTCCATGCTGCTGGTTACAGTGGTTTTCATTATCCTGCTGGTACAGGGCATTCAAACCGTTTTCAGTTTCCTGTCCGCAAAGATTGACAAGCGGCTGAAATAAAAGCGGCCCTTTTCCCGGCGCCCCGGTTTGCCGATTCGCTTCTGGGCCTTCTCTCCGTTATTTTTTTGACCCCTTCTTCCTGTCGGCGCGCGACGACGGGAAACGCGGCCATTGAAATATACTTCATACCATCAACATATATCTGACTTTTAATGGAGGAACAACTGATGAAAAGAAAACTTCTTGCTTTGACTCTGGCCCTCGGCCTCACCGCTTCTCTTGCCGCCTGCGGCAACTCCGGCTCCGGTTCCGGCTCGGCTGCTTCCGGCTCTGCCGGTTCCGCTTCCGCCTCCGGCTCCGCACCTGCTGAAACCGTCACCCTGAAGGTCGCCGCCTCCGCCACTCCCCACGCCGAAA
This sequence comes from Oscillibacter sp. GMB15532, assembly GCF_041020825.1. Lineage (NCBI taxonomy): Bacteria > Bacillati > Bacillota > Clostridia > Eubacteriales > Oscillospiraceae > Oscillibacter > Oscillibacter sp. GMB15532. Next base: position 236,804 of record NZ_JBEVTO010000003.1, on the reverse strand, counting down.
TTCTGAATGCCGTGAAGGACATTCTGGCTCAGCAGGGCATTGACCTGCAGGTTACGGAATATGGTGACTACGTGGTTCCCAATACCGCCGTGGAGGAAGGCAGCGAGGATGCCAACTACTTCCAGCACGTGCCTTATCTTGATAACTTCAACGCCGAAAACGGCACCCATCTCGTGAATGCCGGCGGCATCCATATCGAGCCCATGGGCATTTATGCGGGCAAGACCACCGCTTTGGCTGACCTTGCCGACGGAGCCGTCATCGCCATTCCCAACGACGCCACCAACGAGGGCCGTGCCCTGCTGCTGCTGGAGGCTCAGGGCCTTATCAAGCTGAAGGACAGCGCCAACCTGACCGCCACCCCCAACGACATTGCCGAGAACTCTAAGAATCTGACCTTCAAGGAGCTGGAGGCCGCTATGATTCCCAACACCGTTGAGGAAGTGGACCTGTCTGTCATCAACAGCAACTACGCCATGGAAGCAGGCTTCAGCCCCGTGGATGACGCTCTGGCCATCGAGGATGCCAACTCCCCCTATGTGAACATCATCGCCGTAAAGGAAGGCAACGAAAACAATCCCGCCATCCTTGCGCTGGTGGAGGCACTCCAGTCCGAGACTGCCCGTGATTTCATCTCTGCCACCTACGGCGGTGCTGTCATTCCTGTGGTCTGAGCGTTTACCGGCTAACCTCTCTTTTTGAAAAAAGCTTTTCCACAGGACGCGTCTTGTGCAAAGCCTGTGGAAACTAAAAAATAGGAAAGGGCGCGGGGAAGTTTCTTCCCCGCGCCTTTCCTGTCATTTCCCATATGGAATGCACCGGCTTTAAAACGCCGCCATCAGGCGGCAGGTCCTTAACTCCATTGTTCTTAAAGTACCGCTCTCGTTCTGCTGATTCTTTAATGTCACCGCTTTTGAAATGCCCCAAAATGACGGACCTGCTGCTGAAAAAAGACCGCGTGAGCGGTCTTTTTCCATGCCTGTTTTACCGGGTGGGAATAACCTCGATCCAGTATCCGTCCGGGTCCTGAATGAAGTAAATCCCCATCTTGGTATTTTCAAAGCAGATGCAGCCCATCTTTTCATGGCGCTGATGCTCTGCTTCATAATCGTCGGCCCGCAGGGCCAGATGAAATTCACACTCTCCCAGATCGTACTTCTGGGGATGGTCCCGCAGCCATGTCAGCTCCAGCCGAAAGTCCGTCTTCCCGTCTCCCAGATACACGATGATGAAACTTCCGTCATCGGCCTCCTTGCGGTTCCCCACCGGCGTGAGATCCAGCGCTTCCTTGTAAAATCCCAGCGATTTGTCCAAATCGGACACGTTGAAGTTAAAATGATTAAAGCTCAGCATTGTCTCTCCCCTTAAAACGTCCTGTTTTGCACCGCAGTTATTGAATGGCTCTTGCCTCCACATAATAGCGCTTATCCTGCGCATGACCCATGGAGAAGGTCTTCCGGGGCAGCACACCGTCGGCCATCACGGTTTTGAACAGCTGCTCCTTGCCCATGGCGGGCAGCTTGAAGCCGATGTTTCCGGGCTTCGCACCCAGCTCATCCGTCACCTCATCACCGTGGATGTAGTCCACCTCGCCGCCGTTGTCTTTCAGATACTCGTCGATGAACGCCTGCAATGTGCCCACCTCCAGCTGAACCTTGGGGTCCGGCACAGTGAGAAAGCCCTTGCCGCCCGCCCAGGTATAGGCGATGGTGTGGCCCTCGCCTTCGCCCTCATGGGCGGAGGGATAAAACGCCTGAAAGGCCGCCAGCAGCTTCTCCGCGTCCACATCGAATACCACCCGGTGAATGGGCTCGAATTTCAGCGCGTCGTCGTGGTTGTTCACCACCTCCACCAGCGCATACCGCTCCGGCAAAGTGGCCCACTGCTCCTTGGGTGTGACCTTCTTCTTGTTTTCATAGCAGGTCTTCGCCGTGGCGAGGGAGTGGTTCCCGTCACCCACCGCGAACAGGAGAGGAGCTGCGTCCTTCATGCCGTACTTGCGCTCCATCTGGTCGGGACCGCACAGCGCCGTCAGCGCGTCTGCCACAGCGTCGGTCTGTGCCTCAGTCAGCTTCCAGCCAATCAGATGCCCGCCGCCCTGCTGCAAATCAAAATCATAGAGCTTCTCCATGGCGCCGCTCTGGCCGCCCAGCGGCTCAATCACCGTTTCGTCAGGATCGTCGATCAGCAGCATCACGTGGGGCAGCTCCACGGGCGCGTCCTGCCGCACCTTCACCCGGGGCGGGATGCGGGAGAGAACGGTTCCCTCCGTGGCGCGAATCAGCGCGCCGGAGCCGGGCGTGTAGTCATACTGGTCCAAATCCACCATGCCCACCAGACCGTGGCGCACTTTCCCATCGGACTGGGTGCGCTCCATATAGATGAGAGACGCGGGCAGGGTTTTGAACACGCCGCCCTCCACATATTTCCGCATGGACGCATTGATGTCCGCAATGTGTTTCTCCACGGCGGGGTCGTTCAGCTTGGCTTCCGGCAAAATCAGGCGCAGGGTAGAGGGCGCGTCGCCCACTGTCTGCTCCACTGCCTCCCAGTACTCCGGCTGAGAGGTAAACTGGTCGCAGGCCACCACGGCCCATTTTTCCATATCTGCGCTTGCGGGAAGCAGGATATCCGCAGGATAGAAGCCCAGGCGATTGAATTTCTCGTTCATGTGAGTCTCCTTTTCCAAATTTGCAAATTTTTCCGGCGCACTGCGCCGCCGTGCTTGTCTTTCCAGTATACTATACTCCGCCGCCGGATTCAACGGGGACCGGAAATTTTTATCCCCGCCGGGTATGATTCTCCGCGCTTTGGGGCATACTCCACCCAAACCCCGGATAATCAGTTTTTAGGAGGTATGTTTTATGGTAATCGACAAGATCGCACTGGTGCTCGCCATTATCGGCGCGCTCAACTGGGGCGGCGTCGGCCTGTTTGGCTTCGACACGGTGGCCTTCCTCTGCGGCGGGCAGATGGCCGCCCTCTCCCGCATCATTTATGCGCTGGTCGGCCTGGCAGGTTTGTGGTGCATCACGATGCTCTTCCAAAGAAACGAGGAGCGCAGAACCCACGTGGCGTAATCTCAAAAAATTTTCGCAATGATCAACGGCATGCACGAACGGACCACCAATCATGGTCCGTTCGTGCGTTTGTGGTTCTAGACGTAGTTTGCCACCTATGCGTCCAAAATAACTCGATTTTTTGCCGCTGGTCCGCAATCCTGCTTGGAACCTTTTGATAAAGGGCCGGAAAGTGAATTTCCCGGCCCTTTATCATTTATTTTTTCTTTCGGCTGTACCCAAAGCTCACGCCGCTTTGCTTCCCCTTTGCTTTGGCGGAAACCGCTGGCTTGAGCGGATATACCGCCATGCAACAGGCGGACGCAAAAAAGTGCGTAAAATTTTTTACACAGTTCATCCCCTTTTATTTACAAAAAATGCGGAATTCCCCCTTGCCACGGAGACGAAATCGTTTATAATAGAACCAGAATCAATATTTTAACTGTTGCTTCCACGAAACAAGGAGGTTTATATGCGAAAGACAAAAATTGTCTGTACTCTGGGCCCCGCCACCGACAAGGAGGAGACACTCCGCGCCATGCTGGAGGCCGGACTGAATGTGGCCCGGTTCAATTTTTCCCATGGTACCCACGCCGAGCACAAGGTACGGCTGGATATGGTGAAAAAGCTTCGGAAGGAGCTAAACCTGCCTGTGGCCACCATGCTGGACACCAAAGGACCCGAAATCCGCCTGCGGGATTTTAAGGATGGCCGCGCCCAACTGCAAGCGGGTCAGGAATTTACCCTTACCACCCGCGACGTCCCGGGGGACGAACATATCTGCTCCGTCACCTATCGGGACCTCCCCGACGATGTGGTTCCCGGCGGCGCAATCTTGCTGGACGACGGGCTGATCCGCCTCACGGTGCTGGAAATCCGGGGCGAAGACATTGTCTGCCGTGTGGAAAACGGCGGAAGCGTCAAAAACCACAAGGGGGTCAACGTCCCCGGCGTGCGCCTCTCCATGCCCTATCTCAGCCAGCGGGACCGGGAGGATATTCTCTTCGGCGTGGAGCAGGACTTCGACTTCATCTCTGCCAGCTTCGTCCGCAGCGCCGCCGACGTGACGGACCTCCGCCACCTTCTCAGCACCTCTGGGTCCTCCATCCGCATCATTGCAAAAATTGAAAATCAGGAGGGCGTGGACAACCTCTCCGAAATTCTTTCCGTGGCGGACGGGATTATGGTGGCCCGTGGAGACATGGGTGTAGAAATTGACTTCACGGAAATTCCCATTATCCAAAAGGACATCATCGCCCAGTGCGCCGCCGCCGGAAAGCCTGTCATCACCGCCACTCAGATGCTGGACTCCATGATGGAAAACCCCCGCCCCACCCGCGCGGAAATCACCGACGTGGCCAACGCCATTTACGACGGCACCTCCGCCATCATGCTCTCCGGGGAAACAGCAGCAGGCAAATACCCGGTGGACGCGGTGAAAACCATGGATGCCATCGCCCTGCGCACGGAGTTTGATATCAACTATTCCAAACGGATGCGCAGCGCCGCGGGGGACCACCGTCTCTCCATCGCCGCCGCCACGGCCCATGCCGCCTGCACCACGGCCGACGATGTGGGGGCCGACGCCATCATCACCGTCAGCCAGCGGGGCACCACCGCCCGGCTGGTCAGCCGTTTCCGCCCCGCCACACCGGTGATTGCATGCCTGCTGGATGAACGCGTTCAGCGCCATATGGCCCTGAGCTGGGGCGTCATCCCCATTCTGATGCCCGTGGCCGGGGATTCCGACGAGCTGGTGGACTTTGCCGTGGAGTCCGCCAAGGCCGCCGGGCTTGTACAGCAGGGTTCTTTGGTGGTGGTCACCGCAGGCGTGCCCGTAGGCATCCCCGGCACCACCAATATGATCCGGGTACATCTGGTAGGCGGCGCACTGTTCACCGCCGTGGGCGTCGGTCGGGGAAAGGCCTCCGGCCCCCTGTGCGTGTGCAGCACGCCGGACGAGGTGGCGGAAAAGGCCCGCCCGGGCTGCGTGCTGGTGGTGCCCTTCACCACCAATGAGATGCTCCCCGTCATGCGTACCTGTGCCGCCGTCATCAGCGAGGAATCCGGGGCCAACAGCCACGCCGCAACCGTGGGCCTTGCTCTGGATAAGCCGGTCATCGTTGGTGCGAGCGGAGCCACCCGTATCCTAACTGATGGGATGCAGGTCAGCGTGGACTGCGCCCACGGCACGGTGCAGCGTCTTCCCGGATAAGCGTCTTAAAAAACCACGCTCTGTTATCATCACACTGGACGTTTGCACCCGCGGGCAGCACAAAATAAGGGCACGGGGAATTGAATTCCCCGTGCCCTCGCTTTTTAATTTTCACGGCCCTGCCAATTGTGATAAGGCCCTTACAATTTTCTGTGGGGAGCTTTTACCGCGCCTTCCCCAGTTCAGGACCTTTCCTTCTCCGAAACCGCATCGGCGGACGCTTCTTCCATGACCTCATCCAACACAGGCCGTTCCTCCTGCGGCTCAGATGTAGCTCTCTCCGAAGTCTCCGGCTCAGAATCATTTTCTTCCGAAGCCGCTGTCTCCATTTCGGAACCATTCTCCTCTGTCCCGGCTCCCTCCGCTTCAAGGCCATCCGCCGCCAGAGCAGCTCGCTCCATCTGCCGGACCCACAAATCGCTTCCGTCCTTTTTCCGGATCACGATGTTGTAAAACAGCGCCGCCGCCGCGCATACCGCCAGCACCAGGCTCAGCGCCTGAGAAACGCGGATCGGTGCACCAAAAATCGTCCAGTCAAAGAGGTACAGGCTGTCCGTCCGCAGCCCCTCAATCCATGCGCGGCCAAGGCCGTACCACAGAAAATAGAAGCAGGTACTCTCTCCGTCAAACCGTCGGGCCCTGCTGACGATAAACAGCACCAACAAAAGCCCCACCAGATTCCAAAGGCTCTCGTAGAGGAATGTGGGGTGCACCTCCACAGTTTGGTACTTACTCACCCATAGCTGCATCCGCCACGGAAGGTCCGTGGCCGCGCCGAAGGCCTCCCGGTTGATGAAGTTGCCCCAGCGCCCGATGCTCTGGCCCAAAAACAGGCCCATGACACAAAGGTCCACCATGGCGGCAAACTTCAGCTTTTTGATTCTACAATAGACATAGGCCACCAGAATCCCTACAATTACCGTGCCGTAGATGGCGATGCCGCCGTCCCACACGGCCAGCATCCGCAGCCAGTCGAACCCGCCGTCCGCGTTGCGGTACAAATCCAGATAAAAAATCACATAGTAAATGCGGGAGCCGATGATGCAAAGGGGCGTGGCCCAGAGAATCATGTCCAGCACGTTGTCCTCTGTCAGGCCAAACCGCTTGGCCTGCTTCATGCAAAGGTACAGCCCCGCCAGCAGACCCAGCGCCAAAATGATGCCGTACCAGTAAATGCCGTGTCCGATGTGAAGCGCCACGGGGTCGGGATTGATTTCAAACCCGCCGAACAATCCCGGAAACCCAATGGGCATATCACTCAGTGCTTTCAAATTTGTCAAAACAGAAACTTCCTTTCGCCGCGCCTTATTTCGGCTGAATCACAGACATTGCCGCGCGGTCCTCCGTCAGCTCGTCCCGGATGAAGGCCCGCACGTCCTCCTCGGTGATGCCGTCAAAGGCCTCGGGGAACCGCAGCGCGTCATAGCCTGCGAAATGCCCCTCCGTCAGCGACACGGCAATGCTCTCAAAGGAATTCATGCTCCGCAGCATCGTGCCGAAGGCTGCCTTGCGCACCCGCTCGTAAAAGTCGTGGTCCAGCCCCTCCGCCGCAAGGCGGCGGGCCTCTTTTTTAATCTCCTCTGCCACGGCGCCCACGTCCCGGCTGTCGCCTCCGGCGTAGAAATACGCCGTGTCCGGCATCATCTCAAACGCGCCGCCGAAGCTCCCGTTGATCAGGCCCTGCTCATACAGCCGCTGATACAGCGGGCTGGAGTCCCCCAGCAGCAGATCGCTTGCCATGCCGCCAATCAGGCTCCGCCGGAGAAAATCCTCTCCCTGCGCCGTGGGCGTGCACTTGAAGCCCAGCAGAAATTGGGGCATGGAAACCTCCATCCTCCGGCTGACCTCCCTCTGTGCAACGCCCGCGGGCTCTTCCCCGTGGTCCCGGGGAATGGCGGGGCCGCTCTCTTTGGGCAGAATGGACGCGGCAATTTCCTTCACCCGTTCCGCATCCACGTTTCCCACCACCGTTAAAACCATGTTTCCGGGGGTATAAAATGCCTTGTGGCAGTCATACAGCGTCTTGGCCGTAATCTCGCGGATGCTCTCCACGCTGCCTGCGATGTGGGTCTTGGCGGTGTTGTTGTGATACAGTGCCCCCATCATCCCGGCATAGACCTGCCAGTCGGGGTTATCCTCAATCATTCGGATTTCCTGAGAGATAATGCCCTGCTCCTTTTCAACGCTCTCGTCCGTAAAATAAGGAATAGAGACAAAGGACAGCAAAATTTTCAGGTTTTCCTCAAACTTCTCCGTGGAGTCGAAGTAATACCCCGTCATGGCGTTGGAGGTAAACGCGTTGGGCTCCGCCCCGTTTTTTGCCAAATCCTGAAGCGCGTTGCCCTCCTCGGTGTCAAACATTTTGTGCTCCAGATAGTGGGCGATGCCGGCCGGGGTGTCCATCCATGTGCCATTCAGTTGAAAACGGGTGTCCATCCCGCCGTACCTTGTGGCAAAAAAGGCATAGCTTCTGGCAAAGTCCGGCTTGTAAACCACGTTGATGGGCAGGCCGTTGGGCAGCACCTCCCGGCAAACGGTTTCACCGATGCGCTGATAAAGCTCTTTTTTCATGCTCCGGCCTCCTCTCCCTTAAGAAAATACACGGTGTCCAGCGACACGGACCCCATGGCCTCCCGGATGCGCTCCGGCGTCACGGCGCGAACGCCTGCGGCCAGCTCCTCCGGCGTATCCTCTCGTCCGGAGGCCATCCGCCCCAGCCAGAAATTCTCCAGCTTGCCTTGAGAATCGCCGATGGTGGCATAGGCGTTGCACAGTGTGCTCCGCGCCCCCTCCAGCTCCCAGTCGTCCAGCGCGCCGTCCTGCACGGCCTTGAGCTGAATCAGAATTTCACCGTAAGCCCGCTGGAAATTTTCAAATTCAATGCCCGAGGACACGGTAATCACGCCCTTTTCCCTGTGAAGCTGGGACGAGGCGTAATAGCAAAGGGACAGCTTTTCCCGCACGTTCATAAACAGCTTGGAGTTGCTGCTTCCTCCAAATAGGGTGTTTCCCATCAGCAGGGCAGAAAAGTCGTCGCTGCCGCAGGCAAAGCCCATGCCCAGCTTTCCCTGGGTCACGTCCATGGCGTCGGTAATCCGCAGGGCTTCGGCCCTTGCCGTGTGGCGCAGGGTCTTGGGCAGAGGTGCCACCGTTGTGCGGGGAAGAACGGACAGCGCCTTGGAAAGGGCATCCGCAACCCGGGCAGGCTCCGCGCCGCCGCAGTAAAACAGCTCCAGCGGAGCGGCGGAAATCATCTTTAAATAGGCCCCGTACACCTGCTCACCAGTCAGCGCCTCCGCCGCCTTTTCGTCTCCGAACCGGCTCACACCGTAGGCCTCTCCGGCACACATCTCCTGCAAAAGCCGCAGGTCGGCATAATCCCGCTTGTCGTTGAGAATGCTGCGAATGGCGTCCACCAGATTTGTCCGCTCGCTGTCCACATACTCGGGAAGGAACCTGCCGTTCTTCATGGCCGGATTGCAGATCACTTGCCCCAGCAGCTCCGCCACCGGCTCCAAAAGCTTCTCCCCGCCGGGGGTAAACGCATCGTCAATCAGGCTGGCCACAAAGCCAACGCACTGGCGCTCTCCCTTTTTGCGCACCGTGTAGTCAAGTTCCGCTCCATACAGCCTGTCCAACTCCGCCCCCAGCGCGCCCATGTCCGGGCACCGGGCGCAGCCCCTGCGCAGCACCGCCGGCAACAGCGCCTGAACCGCCGCCGTCTCCTCCCGAATAGGGGTCATGAATTGGGCGGAGAGCAAGTCGGTCTTAAATTTCCGCGCAGGCATACAGGTGAGGTGCACTCCCTCCGCAAGCTTTGTTCTGGTTTCTTTCAATTTCAGGCTCCTTCCTGTTGTTTCAAATAGGAATAGTATACCACAGGCCCGGCGGGTTATTGTGGCATATATGTTAAATCGTGTCAGTTTTACCCATTAAATATTCTTTCATGGGTGCAAAGTCCTGGCCGCAGACCTGGCCGCGCCCCGCTGTCCCTGCAAAGCTGGGAACAACTCACGCAACGTAAGGTATCCGGTCTGTTACTCGGCTAGTATAGCGTATTCTCTCCCCAAATTCAAACTCTATTTTGGCCCGTTTTGGAAAATAAACGCCCCGCCCGCTTCTTTATCCCACACATTGGCAAAGCACCCGCAAAAAATTCCCCCGGGCCACCTTTTCCAGCTCCTCCCGGTTCAGCCCCAGCCGCTTGAGACAGTTCAGGAAATTCGGAATTCGCGCCGCGTCCTCCAGTCCCAGCGTGCGCGGCTCGTCCTCCTCCCCCTCCAAAAACTCGCAGAAGTCAAACCCGCAGCCCACATGGTCAATCCCCATCACCTCAATCATGTGGGCGGCGTGAAGTGCCAGCGTCTCCGCCGTCTGTCTGGCGGGGTCGGCGTGAACAAAGTCATGAAAGACGTTCACCCCCACCACGCCTCCCGCATCGCGGATAGCCCGGAGCTGCTCGTCGGTTAAATTCCGTGCCACGTCGCACAGTGCCCTGCAATTGGAATGGGACGCGACAAAGGGCCCATCCGTCAGCTTCGCTACGTCCCAAAACCCCGCTTCGTTCAGGTGGGACACATCCAGCAGCATTCCCTTCTTCTGCAATCGGCGCACTGTCTGCTTCCCAAGCTCGGTCAGCCCGTAATCCTCGCCGGACAGCGCACCTGCCCCCAGCGCGTTGGCCTCGTTCCACGTCAGCATGGCGTGCCGCGCACCCAAATCGTAGTATGTGTCAATCCATGCCGGGTCTTCCCCCGCGCAGGCCATCCCCTCCACGCCGATCAAAACATAAAAAATACCTTCCTGCCGCGCTTTCAGCAGTTCCTCATGGTTATGTACGATGCGAAACGCCGTGGATTCCGCGATTTCCGCCCGGATGCAGTCCATCATCTGCCGGGTGCGCCCCGCGTGGTCCGCGTCGTGGGGCGGGTCCACCCAAATGGCAAAAATACCGCCCTCCACCTCGCCTTTTTTCAGCCGGTCCATGTGGTGCTTACGAAAAACATCTTTTTCCCCACGCAGCCGCCGCACCGTCACGTCGGTCCAGATGTCAGAATGTGCGTCAAAAACCATCATTTCCTCCTTTTACTATCGCGCCGGAGCGCCCTTTCAGGCAGCCCCGCCTTCCATTGCCGTCCAGTCTTTCTGCCTCGCCCTGTTTTTCAGGACTTCTGAAATTTTCTTCCCTTTTTCCCTTGACTTTTCGCCCGGATTCCTGTAAACTGAATATCGTTGTAAAGTCATATAACTTTACAAGTATTCGGTAAGGGGGCGTTTTCTTTGAAAAATCAAACCTATCGCATGACCATGCTCTACGATTTTTATGGGGAGCTGCTCACTGACCGGCAGCGTGAATTTTTTGACTACTATTATAATAACGACCTTTCCCTGTCGGAGATTGCGGAAAACGCAGGCATCTCCCGTCAGGGCGTCCGGGACGTAATTGTCCGGGCGGAGGGCGTGATGCAGGAAATTGAGGACAAAACGGGCCTCATCCGCCGATTTGAGCAGCTTCGCGCGCAGGTGGACGGGCTTTGTGCCGCCGCTGCGGAAATTAAGGCGCTGAACCGCCGGTACGAGGATCCCCGCCTTGGGGAGCTGGCGGATACCGTGGCGGTTGCCGCCAATGCGCTCAGGGAGTAAACGATGGCATTTGAGGGACTTACCGAAAAACTGAATGCCGCCTTTAAGCGGCTGCGCGGCAAGGGCCGCCTGTCGGAGGCCGACGTAAAGGAAGCCATGCGGGAGGTCCGCCTGGCCCTCCTGGAGGCCGACGTAAGCTACAAGGTGGTCAAGGACTTTGTTGGAAAGGTCACAGAGCGGGCTGTCGGCAGCGACGTGCTGGACAGCCTGACCCCCGCCCAGCAGGTCATTAAAATTGTAAACGAAGAGCTCACCGCCCTGATGGGCGGGACGGACTCCCGCCTGATCATGGCCAACAGCGGGCCGACCGTTGTGATGCTGGTGGGCCTTCAGGGCGCGGGCAAGACCACCAATGGCGCGAAGCTTGCGGGGTATCTGCGCAAGATGTACGGAAAGCGGCCCCTCCTCGTCGCCTGCGACGTGTATCGTCCCGCCGCCGTGGAGCAGCTCAAGGTCGTGGGCGGCCAGCTTGATTTGCCCGTGTACGACGAGGGGCAGGGCGACCCGGTCAAAATTGCGGAAAATGCACTGCGCCACGCCCGGGACCACGGCAACGATCTGGTGCTTCTGGATACTGCCGGACGGCTCCATATTGACGACGCGCTGATGGACGAGCTGCGGCGGATGAAGACCGCCGTCCGTCCCAACGATATTCTTCTCGTGGTGGACGCCATGACCGGTCAGGACGCGGTAAACGCCGCCACCGCCTTTGACGAGGCGCTGGGCATCGACGGCGTGGTCCTCACCAAGCTGGACGGCGACGCCCGGGGCGGTGCGGCCCTCTCCATCCGGGCCGTCACCGGAAAGCCCGTGAAATTCGCGGGCACCGGGGAAAAGCTGGACATGATCGAGCCGTTCCACCCCGACCGCATGGCCTCCCGCATCCTCGGCATGGGCGACATGCTGACGCTGATTGAAAAAGCGGAGCAGAACTACGACGAAAAGCAGGCCAAAAAGCTTCAGGAAAAGCTGCGAAAAAACAGCTTCACGCTGGAGGATTATCTGGACCAGCTCCGCCAGCTCAAGGGCATGGGTGATCTGAGCCAGATTGCCGGGATGCTGCCGGGCATGGGCGATAAGCTGCAAAACGCCACCGTGGACGAAAAGGCCCTCTCCCATACAGAGGCCATCATTCTCTCCATGACGCCCCGAGAGCGGGAAAACCCAGACCTTTTGAATGCCAGCCGCAAGCGGCGCATCGCCGCGGGCAGCGGCTGCCCGGTGGTGGAGATCAACCGGCTTTTAAAGCAGTTTGAAATGGTCCGGGATTTGACAAAGCAGGTTTCCCGGGGCCGGTTCACTGGCTTTGGCGGCATGGGCCACGGCCAGGGTAAGAAAAAGCGGAAAAAGAAGTAACGTCCGTTTAAGTATATAAGTGCAGCCGCATTTATAGATAAAATTTCTCACAATTTTTTGGAGGTACACATTTATGGTTAAGATCAGACTGCGCCGCCTCGGCGCCAAAAAGGCCCCCTTCTACCGTTTGGTGGTGGCCGATTCCCGCTTCCCCCGCGACGGCCGCTTCATTGAGGAAATCGGCACCTACAACCCCTGCGTCAGCCCCGCCGAAATCAAGATTGACACTGAGCGTGCCCAGGCCTGGATTAAGTCCGGTGCCCAGCCCACCGACACGGTGCGGGCTTTGCTGAAAAAAGTGGAAGTCCTCTAAGCCGGAGGGCAGATATGAAGGACTTGCTGCTCTATATCGCCAGAAACCTCGTGGACGATCCTGACGCCGTTTCCGTCACGGAAATTCCCGGTGAGCAGGAGCTGACGTTGGAGCTGCGCGTCGCCCCCGACGACATGGGCAAAGTCATCGGCCGTCAGGGTCGCATCGCAAAGGAGATTCGCACCGTGGTGCGCTCCTATGCCCAACGTACCGGTACAAAGGTTTCCGTGGATATCATGGACTGAACAAAGCGAGGGAGGATGCGTCCTCCCTCGTTTTCTGCCCAAATCACCGCTCTCCCTCATTCTGGGGCCGTTCCAGAAACAACTGATACGGCTCGATGCAGAGTACGGCACACAACCGGAATAAAATATCCAGCGATGGAACCTTATGCACACCCTCCGCCTCGATATGGCTGATGTGCGCCCGGGAAATATTGGCTTTCAGCGCCAGTCCCTCCTGCGTCAGATGCCGTTTCTTTCGATAATAGGCAAGGTTCTCTCCAAGCAGCTTGTAGTACCGCGCATAGTCCTCCATCCCAGCCTCCCCTATTCGCGCGCCGCGCCGTCTGCAAAGCCGCACTCCATCCCCACGAAGAAATCAGCATAATCGCACTGGAAAATAGATCGCAACGCAACCAGCTCACTGGCTCGGATGTTATAGGTCCCATTCTCAATGTGGGCATAAAAATCCCGGGACATGTTCAGCCCGAACAGCTGCATTTTAATCGCCACCTGCTCCTGCGTTAACCCCGCCTTTATTCGCAGGTTCCTCAGGTTCGCACCGATACAAAAATCCTGTTTAATTTTTTGATCCATCACTCATCACTCCAAGACTGTGTGGAAAGTCACACATATGTGTTGAGTATATGAAAAATCTCTGTGATTGTTGTGTGGAATACCACACAACAAAGGAGATTAAAAATGAATCTAAAAATTTACCGCCAGCTTGCCAAAAAACACGGTGTGGCAGCGGAAGAAATTCGGCGGGATATGCACTCCGCCCTCAACGCCGCTTATGAAAAACCATCCCGTACCCCTGAAAGCATCCGGGCACAAAGCGCCGTTCTGCGGGGCGCCAACGTACCCACACCGGAGGAATTCCTCCGTCACGCTGTCCGGGAATTCCGCCGCCGGACAGAAAAGAACTGAATCGCCCGTGCTTTCCCACCTCTTGTCAATTCAGGACGGGTTGGGTATAATACTTTTATATCATTCCTTAAACTTCCGGAAGGAGTTACAAATGAAACTGGACTTTATTCAAATCGGCCGCATTGTCAACGCCCACGGTATTCGCGGCGAGGTGCGGCTGCTGCCTCAAGGCTTCGACCCCGCCTATCTCACCGGCTTTAAAACCTTCTATCTCGGCAAGGACAAAACTCCTGTCGTTCCCACCACGAACCACGTCCACAAAAGCTTTGTTTTGCTGAAGCTTCCCGGTGTGGACGACATGAACGCCGCTCTGGCCTATAAGGAGCGGCCCGTTTTCATCCGCCGGGAGGACGCGGAGGACGGCGAGCCCTTTGACGACGAGCTTCTGGGCATGGACGTGAAAAATGCCGACACCGGCGAGCTTCTCGGCAAGCTGACCTTGATTGAGGACTATCCCGCCAGCAAGGTCTACACAGTGACAGGCACACATACCTACCTCATCCCCGCCGTGCCGGAGGTTTTCATCAAGTCCGTGGATCTGGACGCAAACGAAATGCTGGTCCACATTCTGAAAGGAATGGAAACCGATGCGAATTGACATTCTGACCCTGTTTCCCGAGGCGATTGACGCCATGCTGAACGTCAGCATTCTGGGACGGGCGCAGGAACGCGGGTTTATCACCATAAAGTCCCACCAGATTCGTGAATATACCACCAATAAACAGATGCAGGTGGATGATTACCCCTACGGCGGGGGCCGGGGCGCGGTGATGCAGGCCGACCCGCTCTACCGCTGCTGGGCCTACGTAAAGGAAACCTTTGGCCCCGGGCGCACCATCTATCTTTCCCCCTGCGGGCGGGTGTTCACCCAGACGGTGGCCCGGGAATTGAAAGAGCGGTATGACCATTTGATTCTGGTGTGCGGACACTATGAGGGCGTGGACCAGCGATTTTTGGATGAGTGCGTGGACGAGGAGCTCTCCATGGGCGACTTTGTCCTCACCGGCGGGGAAATCCCCGCCATGGCGGTGTGCGACGCGGTGTGCCGCATGGTTCCGGGGGTTTTGCCGGACGAGGAGTGCTTTACAGAGGAGTCCCATTGGGACGGACTGCTGGAGCACCCGCAATATTCCCGTCCCGCCGTGTGGCATGACCGGGAGGTCCCTCCCATTCTGGTTTCCGGCGATCATGCCAAGGTTGCCGCATGGCGAAAAAAAGAGAGCTATAAGCGCACCATGGCCCGCCGTCCGGACCTTTTTTCTGCCTTTGACGAGACGCAGCTAACCACCAAGGCGGAGCGGAAAATCCTTCAGCAGGCCAAGGAGGAATTTGCCGCCGAAGCGGCTCCCTCACCTCAAGCTGAGCCCTGAGCTGGTCTATGCCGCCAAAGTGCTGAACTATCACCTACCCCGATTCGTCTGCGTAACCAAGTTTTCTACAAAATGCAACATTTTATTTAATTTGTACTTGCAAAATTTGGGTATTGCATGATATAATTCAAAAAAGTCACCCGGATTTTTGTTGCGGTTGTATCCGCAAGCGCCGGAACTCATACTTTTTACGGGGGACAGCAGTGTGGGCTGTCCCTCTGCTTTTGAGTACTCCGAAAGCCGGGTAGAAACGAACTTGGGAGGGTATGGTTTGAAAAAGAATACTTATACGGCATCGGAAAAAGTCCGAGAGAAACGCGGCCGCCGGTCCGGTATTCAAAGCCGGATCGTCCTTTTGGCGGTCTTATCCTGCATCGGCTCCCTGCTGCTTTCCAACCTGATCGGCGGTTTCATCACCACCTCGTCCGGACACGCCTCCTCCTACCGGCTTCTGGAGAGCAAGACCGTCGGCGTTGCGTCGCAGGTTTCGGAGTATATGAACAAGGCCTATGCCGTGGCGGAAAGCCTTGCATACAGCGGAGACCTTCGCTATCCGGATCCGGAGGCCCAGCGCGGCGCGCTGGTCACTACCCTTCAAAACAACCCCTACTTTATCCTGTTTTATCAGCAGGGCATGGATGGGGAGCAGACCGCGCGAAGCTCCGGAAACCTTGGCAACCGGGCGGACCGTTGGTGGTTTAAGCAGATTATGTCCGACTCTCAGCCCTTTGTCACCAAGTCTTATCTGGATATCAACACGAAAAGCGCCGTCTCCTCCATTATTTATCCCGTCTACGCCCCCGGTCCGGTCAAGCAGATGACCGGGGTCTTGGGCTGCGACCTGAGCCTTGCAAAGCTTCAGGAGATTCTGGACGCCTATAACACGGACGACGCCTATTCTGTCATCGTGGACGGAGAGGGTGTTGTGGTGGCCCATCCGGACGCGGAGCAGGTGGCCGGGATGTATAACTACCTCACCGGCGTCAAAACAGTGGTCACAGGCGATCAGGAGTCTCAGGAAAATTTCGAGCTTTCTCCCGTTCTGAAATCTTTGACCGCCGCCGCCATCAGGGGAGAAAACGGTATTCAGGAGCAGGCCGACGAAAATGCGATTTATGCTTATGCGCCTATCTCTCTTCCCGGCGGGTCCGACGGCTGGGCCGTGGTCACCATCGAAAACCGATCCGCCGCCTATGCAGATACCACCCGGATGATTCAGTCCAATATTCTTCTGGCGCTGGCGCTTGTTGTCGTCATCACTGCTGTTTCCCTGCTGTTCAGCCGCAGGCTGGTGCGCCCGCTGCGGGAGCTTCACCGCGCCGCGGTTCAAATTGCCGAGGGCGATTTGAATGTGGATCTCTCGGTTTCCAGCCGGGATGAGATTGGCGAACTTGCTCTTTCCATGCGCGCCACGGTGGACCGGCTAAAATCCTACATGAATTATATCAATGAGATTACCGACGTCTTAAAGCAGCTCTCCACAGGTAACATGCGCTTTACCCTGATTCACGACTATACAGGGGAATTTTCTAAAATCAAGGATGCACTCATGTCCATTCAGGTGACGATGACCCGCACCATGCTGCATATCCGGCAGGCCTCCGACGAGGTGTCCAGCGGCTCCGAGCAGGTGGCCAACGGCGCACAGGCCCTCTCTCAAGGCTCCACAGAGCAGGCCAGCTCCACCGAGGAGTTGTCCGCCGCCATTGAGGAGCTGGCCGCCAAGGTCCGCCAGAACGCGCAGGATGCCGCCGAGGCCAGCTCCATCTCCGCGGAAACCGAAGCCTGCATTTCTGAGAGCAACGCCCGCATGGCGGAAATGACCTCCGCCATGCAGGAGATTGAAACCACCTCGGGCGAAATTGGGAAAATTATTAAAACTATTGATGACATTGCCTTCCAAACCAACATTCTGGCCCTGAACGCGGCGGTGGAAGCCGCCCGCGCGGGCGCAGCAGGCAAGGGCTTTGCCGTGGTAGCGGACGAGGTACGCAATCTCGCCGGAAAATCCGCTGAGGCCGCCAGAAGCACCACCGCCCTCATTGAAAACGCCCTGAGCTCCATTCAGGCAGGCACGCAAATTGCCAATACTGCCGCCGACTCCATGGGTACGGTGGTCCAGCATACCGCGTCCATCAACAAGAAAATCTGCAACATTGCGCAGGCTTCCGACGAGCAGGCCCACTTTGCCCGCCAGATTACCACCGGCATCGACCAGATTGCCTCGGTGGTGCAGAACAACTCCGCCACTGCCGAGCAAAGCGCCGCCGCCAGCGAAGAGCTTTCTGCGCAGGCGCAGACTTTGAAAACACTGGTGGACAGCTTTGTTTTGGGCGAGGAGGACGACTTCTAAGCACTCATACCCCATCCTAATAACAATATCCGGAGAGGCGCTGGGCGCCCTCTCCGGATATTCTGTATATGGACGGAAAAACCCGTTTCCTTCTTCCCCAAAACGTGCTATGATGGGTAACATATAAATTTCACCGCACTCTCAGGCGGGCCGCCCCACACGCGGCGGCGGGAAGGACTTTACTGTATGATCTCTCAGAAAATGCTGGCTCTGGGCCAATCCCGCTCCTGCATCCGGGAGCTGTTTGAATACGGCATGAAGCAGGCCGCCGTCGTGGGCCGGGAAAACGTCTTTGACTTTTCCATCGGCAATCCCTCCATCCCCTCTCCGGGGGCGGTAAACGAAGCCTTTTTGGACATCGTGGGCACCGAGGACAGTCTGGATGTTCATGGCTACACCTCTGCCGCAGGCTATCCCGGCGTACGCAAGGCCGTGACGGACGATTTGAATGCCCGGTTCGGCGCCCATCTTCGCCCCGAAAATCTGTTCTTCACCTGTGGCGCGGCTCCGGCGCTCATCGCCGTGGTGCGGGCGCTGGCAGTGGATGGGGCCGAAATTGTGGGCGTGGCCCCCTTCTTTGCCGAATATCGCCCCTTTGTGGAGAGCAACGGCGCAAAATTTGTGGTAACTCCCCCGGACACGGTGCATTTTCAGATTCGATTGGATGACATGGCAGACCTCATAAACGAGCATACGCAGGCGGTTCTGATCAACTCTCCCAACAACCCCTCCGGCATCGTCTACACCAAAGAGACCCTTGAACAGCTGGCGGCCCTGCTGACAGAAAAGAGCCGTCAGGTGGGCCATCCCATCTATATTATTGCGGACGAGCCTTACCGGGAACTGGCGTACGACGGGGCGGAGGTAAGCTGGGTCCCCAATATCTACCCCGATACTGTGGTGTGCTATTCCTATTCCAAATCCTTGTCCCTCCCCGGCGAACGTATCGGCTATGTCTGCGTGCCCGACAGCGCGGCAGACAGCGATTTGCTGTTCGCTGCCGTGGCGGGGGCCGCCCGGGTTCTGGGCCACGTCTGCCCGCCCTCTTTGCAGCAGCGCGTTGTGGCCCGCTGTGCTGCGGAGCGGCCGGACCTTGCCGCCTATGATAAAAACCGCCGCGCCCTCTACGATGCGCTTACCTCCTTTGGCTACGACTGCCCCAAGGCCAACGGCGCGTTTTACATGTTCGTCAAGGCTCCCGGCGGCAGCTCCAAGGCGTTTTCCGATATGGCCAAGGAGAAAAACGTTCTGGTGGTTCCGGGCGACGACTTTGGCTGCCCCGAGTATTTCCGCCTGTGCACCTGCGTGTCTTACGACACCATCCAGCGCAGCCTCCCCCTGTTTAAGGAACTGATTGACGCCTGCCGCTGCGCACACTGATTTCTTTAGCTTCTGCGCTTCATAGTGAGCGCTCAAAAAGCAGCCGTACAGAATCATCTGTACGGCTGCTTTCAGTTGCATATGGAAAAAGCTTACTTCAGCTCGACCTTTGCGCCGGCTTCCTCCAGCTTGGCCTTCATGGCCTCGGCATCGTCCTTGGACAGGCCTTCCTTCAGGGTAGCGGGAGCACCCTCGACGGTCGCCTTGGCCTCGGCCAGACCCTGATCGGTGATCTCGCGGACAGCCTTGATGACCTTGATCTTGGCAGCGGCGTCAAAGCCGGTCAGGACCACGTCGAAAGAGGTCTTCTCCTCAGCGGCGGGAGCGGCAGCAGCGGCGGGAGCGGCAGCAGCGGCGGCGGAAACGCCAAACGTCTCCTCCAGAGCGTGCACCAGCTCGCTCAGCTCCAGAACGGTCAGACCCTTGATCTCTTCGATCATAGCGGTAACTTTCTCAGACATAGTAGTAGCCTCCTAAATAAAAGTTGGTTTAAATTTGGGTGTCCGCTTATTCAGCGGCGGGAGCGGATTCCTCCGCTGCGGGAGCCTCGACAGCAGCCTCGGCGGCGGGAGCGGCTTCGCCGCCCTTCTCCGCGATCTGCTTGAGGACCACGGCCAGACCCGTGATAGGGGCCAGCATGGTGCCCAGAACCTGCGCCTGCAGGATGGGCAGAGCGGGAATTGCGGCCAGAGACTGGATGGTGGCGAGATCCACCACCTTGCCGTCCATAAAGCCGCCCTTGATCTCGAACTTGCCCTCCATCTTCTTGGCGCAGTTGCTCATGATGCGGGCGGGAGCAACCACATCTTCGGACAGTGCCAGAGAAGTGGTTCCGTTCAGCAGACCGTCCAGCTCACCGTAGCCGACGTTGTTGAACGCGAAGCGCAGCATGGTGTTCTTCACAACGGAGTAATCCACGCCGTTTTCACGGCACTCGCGGCGAAGGACGGTGTCCTCCTCAACGGTGATACCCTTGTAGTCCACCAGGACGCCTGCGGTGGCCTTCTGAACCTTTTCGGTCAGTTCCGCCACAATCGCTTGCTTTGCACTCAGGACTTTTGCGTTAGGCATTCTTGTTTCACCTCCAGAGATTTTTGCGGAATGTCTCTGCTCCTCGGCGCAAACCGTCAGGCAGAGAAATTCCGGGGGGTGCGTTCTAAAAAGGAAACCGTCCCTGTGCCAAAAAGACACAAGGACGGAATAGCTTCATCAAAAAGCCGTCCTCGGCAGGATTTCCGGAGTTTCCTCCCACCTGCTGTCTTTGGAACGCACGTTGTATTATATCAAACCGTCGGAATTTGTCAAGCGGCAAATTCCCGGTCGGATATCAGTTTTTTAGCTCAGACCAGCTTTGCGGCGTTCATCTTCACGCCGGGGCCCATGGTAGAAGCCACCACGCAGCTGCGGATATACTGGCCCTTGGCGGCGGCGGGCTTCGCCTTGACAATGGCGCCCATCAGCGCATTGTAGTTCTCCGCCAGCTTCTCGGGGCCGAAAGAGGCCTTTCCGATGGGGCAGTGGATGATGTTGGTCTTGTCCAGACGGTACTCGATCTTACCGGCCTTGACTTCCTTCACGGCCTTGGCCACGTCGGGGGTGACGGTGCCCGCCTTGGGAGAGGGCATCAGACCCTTAGGGCCCAGCACCTTACCAAGACGGCCCACCAGACCCATCATGTCGGGGCTGGCGACGACCACGTCAAAGTCAAACCAGTTTTCCTTCTGAATCTTCTCCACCATATCCATGTCGCCAACATAGTCGGCGCCGGCTTCTCTGGCGGCCTCAGCCTTGTCGTCCTTCGCGAAAACAAGCACGCGGACGGTCTTTCCGGTGCCGTGGGGCAGAACGATGGCACCGCGGACCTGCTGGTCTGCGTGCCGGGAGTCCACGCCCAGCTTCACGTGCAGCTCGACAGTCTCGTCGAACTTGGCGACGGCGCACTTGCACACCAGGCCCATGCCCTCCGCCGTGTCATAAAAGGTTCCCTTATCGATCAGCTTTGCGCTGTCGGTATATTTCTTGCCTCTAAACAATGTTATTTCCTCCTCATAGTGGTTCTTCGGAATTCATCCTCCCACTGTATGCGGCCCTTGCGCCGCGCAAACGGGGACGGGTAACGGCTCAGTCGCCCACCACGACGCCCATGGAACGGGCGGTGCCGGCGATCATGCTCATGGCGCTCTCCAGACTGGAGGCGTTCAGATCGCGCATTTTCAGCTCTGCGATCTTCTGGATGGACGCCTTGGTAATGGTGGCCACCTTGGTCTTGTTGGGCACGCCGGAGCCGGACTCGATGTTGCATTCCTTCTTGATAAGAACCGCCGCGGGGGGGGTCTTGGTAATGAAGGAGAAGGAGCGATCGCCGTACACCGTGATGACCACGGGGATAATCATGCCCATGTCGTTCTTGGTGCGCTCGTTGAACTCCTTGGTAAACGCGGCGATGTTCACGCCGTGCTGGCCCAGCGCGGGGCCCACGGGGGGAGCGGGTGTCGCTTTGCCCGCGGGAATCTGCAGTTTTACGTATCCTGTAATTTTCTGTGCCACTTTAGTAGCACCTCCTGTTTAAAATGTGGTGGCGGCCTTCCGGCCTCCTTTGGCGGGACATCGGTCCCTCCCACTTGCAGCGGACGCGTGTCCGCCCTGTCAGTCCACGACCTCCAGCTGATCCAGTTCCAGCTCCACGGGCGTTTCCCGTCCGAACATGGAAACCATCACGCTGACGCGGTTTTTCTCGGGCTCGATCTCCTCCACCACGCCGGTAAAGGTGGACAGAGGGCCGTCCACGATTTTCACATGGCTGCCCACGGAGTATTTCACTTCGATC
The DNA here is from genome assembly GCF_041020825.1 of Oscillibacter sp. GMB15532. Taxonomy (NCBI): domain Bacteria; kingdom Bacillati; phylum Bacillota; class Clostridia; order Eubacteriales; family Oscillospiraceae; genus Oscillibacter; species Oscillibacter sp. GMB15532. Next base: position 215,137 of record NZ_JBEVTO010000003.1, on the reverse strand, counting down.
TCGTGCTTCTCCATGCCCATGGACAGGGCCTCTTCCTCCGTCAGGGGGATGGGCCTGTTGCTGGCCTCGCCGACAAACCCGGTCACGCCGCGGATATTCCGCACCAGATGCCAGGTTTCGTCCGTCATGACCATTTTAATCAGCACATAGCCGGGAAACACCTTGCGCTCCACCTCTTTGGAGGCGCCGCCCTCGGTGATTTCCGTGACTGTTTCCAGAGGAATTTCGATTCTGAGAACCATGTCCTCCATGTTGCGCCCGGTCACAAACTTCTCAATGCTGGTCTTGACCGCATTTTCATAGCCGGAATAGGTATGGATTACATACCATTTCGCGCTCTCTGTCATCTCTCGCCCCTTACTTCAGAAACGTGATGATGAGCTGGATGCCGTTAATGAAAAAATAGTCGGCAATCCAGATGCACGCACCGATGAGCAGGGAGCACAGCAGCACGGTTCCCGTGTTTTTTACCACGGTCTTGCGGTCGGTCCACACGATTTTTTTCATTTCGCTTTTCATTTCCCGAAACCAGCGGGTTCTGTCCTTCTTCTTGGCTTCTTCCGCCATGTTTACACGCCCTTTCTCGTCATTCGGTCAATCACTTCGTCTCGCTGTGGAGCGTGTGCTTCTTGCAGAAGGGGCAATACTTGTTCATTTCCATCTTGTCCGGGGTGTTTTTCTTGTTCTTCATGGTGTTGTAGTTTCTCTGCTTGCACTCGTTGCATCTCATGGTCACTTTCACGCGCATTTAACGGCACCTCCTTATTATTGGCCTCTTGTCCGGCTTGAGCCGGAGAAGCCGACTGCCTCCCTGCCCTCCAAAGCGGTCCTTGTCCCGCGCGAAAGCGAAAACGCGCACGACAAATAAACCCTTTTTCACAGGTAAAGTTGATTTTAGCAGAAATAAAGCCCATAGTCAACCTGTTTTCCGAATTTTTTAGCAGGATTTTCTTTGTTTTCTTACGGTTTCTTCTTAAATGTGAGATATCCCTCCAAAATCAACGCCGCCGCCACCGCGTCCACGGTCTTCTTCCGCTTTTTTGCATTCTGCCCGTTGCCCTGCAAAATCCGGTGAGCGTCGATGGTGGTCCGCCGTTCGTCCCAGAGCACCACAGGCAGTCCCACAGTCTCCCGCAGCAGCGCCGCCATGGCCTCCGCCTTTTCCGCCCTTGGCCCCAGCGTTCCATCCATATTTTTGGGGTAGCCCAAGACCAGCTCCTCCACGCCGTATTCCCCCGCGATTTTTTTCACACCTTCCGCCACCTGTTCGGGGCGATAGGCGTTGATTACGGTGGTGGTCCCCGCCATAAAGCCGGTGGGGTCGGAGATGGCAATGCCCGTGTGGGCGTCTCCGTAGTCAATGGCCATAATCCGCATGGCGCTTCCCTCCAAATTAAAATAAAATTTCCGTGTGCCGCCCTCAGTCCTCCAGCTTTTGCGCCAGCATGGGCAGCAGCCGTTCTGTGCACCGGTCCCGAAAAGCCTCGGCCTCCGGTGCGTCCAGATTCCCATCGGTACGGTCCAGATAAAACGTCATCACGATATACCGCCCGTCCCGCACCAGCAAAATGAACTGATTCCGATTCTCCGCCGCCGGGCTCGCCGCCCACGCCTCGTCCACCAGTTCTGTTTCCACCGGCGCGATACCCTCCAGACGATACGCCATGTATGTATCCATCTCCGTCAGTGCGGCAAAGGCCCGCTCCGCCGTTCGGACAAAGGGCAGCCGAATGCAAACGGTGTACAGGTTCAAAATCCCGTTGGTCTTTCCCTCACGGCCTTCCTCCCACAGGCTGTTAATCGCCGCCCCCGCAACCGTCCATCTATGAGAGCAGTTTCCCGAAACCCCCTCTTTGGACAGAGCCCCATCGTAAACTTCCTCCAGCCGCACCGCTGGGAAAGCCGGCTCTCCCTCCGGCAAAGGGCCTGTGCGGCTGGACGCCGCCCCTATCAACTGTGCGGCTATCACGGCAAGCAGCCAGCCAAGCAGTGCCCACCGCAGCACGTCGGTCATCCGGAAGCGCCGGTGGACGCGGCGATAGTCCGCCCGATGATTCAGCGTCTCTCCTCCCGCCAGCCGCCTGCGCAGCCGCCGGACGTTCAGCCAGCCCCGCAAAATGCTCCAAAAGTTCAAAAAACAAAGAAATAGCCAGTACTCCCTAATGGGCTCCCTCTCCACCATCTGCTTAAACGCCAGCTCCGGCCGTCCCTCTCTGTAGTAAAACCAATACACTATTCCTATAAGCACCAGCTCCAGCCAGAGATCCCGCCGCAGCCTTTGGTACAGCCGTTTCAAAGACTCCGCCTGCTCCACGGGGTCGGTGTGCAGCTCCGGGACAGAAGCGTTCCCGTCGTTCTGGAAGACATAGTAGAAAACATCCTTCCGAAAGCCCTCCCATGTCGCCGTGGCCGCAATGTGCCACCCGGCGGAGTCGTACAGCAGCAATTCGTCCTCCGTCAGCTCCCGGCTCAAAACGTCCATGCGGTAGCGGAGCTTTCTGGGGGTCCCCCGCTTGAACCAGGCATACCGCCCCTCGAAGCGATCGAGAAACAGCCCCCGCTCCGCCAGATCGGAAAACCAGCTTTCGTTGTGATCGAGGTCAAACAGATCGCTCCGCATCCGCTTGCGGACTTCCTTCGCTTCCTCCCCGTCCCGCTCCATCAATCCTTCAGGCATTTCGTCTCCTCCCTCCAACGCATCTGGTCCTCCAGCATGGCTTGCAGCCGCTCCGTCTCCGCCCGCAGCGCGGCCCGGCCCGATTCCGTGATTGCATAGGTTTTGCGCCGCCCGTCGTCCTCCACGATTTCGATATACCGCTCCGTCTCCATCCGGGTCAAAACACCGTACAGCGTCCCCGGCCCCATGTGCACCCGTCCCTGAGATGCTTTTGGCACCAAGGCCATGATCTGATAGCCGTGACTGGGCATGGTCAGCACCAGCAATATATAATACATGGCCTCCGTCATCGGTCCCCCGGCTGGCATATGGCTCCCCCCTCGTTATATCGCGTCGCAATATATCGCGTCACGATATATTTTCTTTATCATACGCCCCCTCGTTGCTTCCTGTCAATCAAATTTTTGCAGACGTAATATGAACGGCGAAATCAATAGAATGCAGGCGGCTCTTTTGGCCGCCTGCATGTTTTTTCAAATCACGCCCGCGCAACTTGTCAGGGCTTGGGGAAACACCGCGCGGACGCCGGAAAATTCCCAGCGTCCGCCCGATTTAACATTTCAAATTCCGGTGGAAATCACTCCACCACAATCCCCCGCTGGTCAAACTCCTTCAAAAGCCGCTCCATGTCAGAGGGAATGGTGATCGGCTCGCCGCAGGCCTTGATGGCGTTGGCCACGTCCTTCAGGCCGTTGCCGGTAACGATGGAAACCACCGTGTCGTTCTTCCCCAGCACGCCCTGATCGCACAGCTTCTTCACGCCCGCCGTGCCGGTAACGCCCGCAGGCTCACCAAACACGCCGCAGGTGCGGCCCAGCAGCTTTTGCGCCGCCATAATCTCCTCGTCGGAGACGTTCACCACAATTCCGTTGGACTCCCGGATGGCAGCCAGCGCCTTGTCCGCGTTCCGGGGCACGCCCACGGCGATGGAGTCCGCCAGCGTGTTCTCCTCCATGGGCTCCCAAGGCTTATTGTCCGTAATGGCCCGGTTCAGGGGGCAGCAGCCCTCCGCCTGAGTGGAAATCAGCCGGGGCAGCCGGTCGATAAACCCGATGGCGTACAGGTCCTTCAAGCCCTTCCAAACGCCCGCAAAGGTGCACCCGTCGCCCACGGACAGCGCCACATAGTCCGGCACCTGCCAGCCCAGCTGCTCCATAATCTCCAGAGAAACCGTCTTCTTTCCCTCGGAGAGATAGGGATTGATGGCGGCGTTGCGGTTGTACCAGCCCCATTTGTCAATGGCCTGCTTAGACAGCTCGAAAGTCTCCTCATAGCTGCCCTCCACGGAGATGACGGTGGCGCCGAAGGTCATCAGCTGGGCCACTTTCCCCTTGGGTGCGCGGGAGGGGACGAAAATATAGGTTTTCAGTCCGGCCGCCGCCGCGTTGCCCGCAAGGGACGAGGCCGCGTTTCCGGTGGAGGAGCAGGCAATCACCTGCGCCCCGGCCTCCTTGGCCTTGGCAACTGCCATTGCGGAGGCCCGGTCCTTCAAGGAGGAGGTGGGATTCTGCCCGTCGTCCTTCACCCACAGTCTGCCAAGTCCCAGCGCTTTGGCAAGGCGCGGCTCCTCGTAAAGTGGGCTGTTGCCCACCCGCAGGGGGGTGTTTTCGGTGCTTTCCTCGATGGGCAGCAGCTCGCGGTAGCGCCACATGGTCATGTCCCGCCGGTCCGCCAGCTTTTCCTTAGTTAGTTGGGTTTTGATATAGTCGTAATCGTATTCGATATCCAGAATGCCCCCGCAGTCGCAAATGGTCAGATCGGGCACGGCGTCATGGGTCTTGCCGCAGCGGGTACACTTGCCGTATTTCACATTTTTCATGGTCGGGTTCTCCTTATTCAATATAGGCATTCACGCGTCGTCCGTGTTCTCTTCCTCCCGCAGATTCTCCAGCGCCACCCGCACAGCCTCCACCACGAATGCAGTAAACGTGCAGTCCTTTCCGCGAATCGCTTCCTCCACCTCGTCGATTACATCCGTAGGAAAACGAATGGATTTACTGGTAGTGGACGGAATTTTCGGAATTCTAAACTTTCTCATCTCAATACCTCGCAATACATTTTATACATCAATTGTATTGCAGATATCATTTGCATTCTGGACCGCATTTTGAGCCGCAAATCGTATTGCATTTTATTGTTAATAATGGTAGAATACAGTTGAGGTGAGCGTGTATGATAACTTTTCCCGGAAAAGAAGAAGAATTCCCCAAGTATTACACAATCATTTTCAATGCTGTCACAGATGCCCTCAAGGAGCTGGACGCGGGAAATCCCGGGAAAGCGAAGGCTCTTCTGATTCAGGGCCAGCAGGAGGCGGAGGACGCGTTCCTCTCCGCCTTTGAGGAGCCGGAGGACAGCTAAACTTCAGGGCGGGGCTTTTGGCCCCGCCCTGAGGCGTTTTTATCAACTGACTAAACGGGGCATACTCCCGCTTACAGGGACTTCAAAACGCCGGTGGCCTCGTTGAACTCGTTGATCAGTGCATCCAGCTCTGCGGCCTGCTTGTGCACCGCATCCCAAGTGCCCTCCACGTCATACCACAGGTCGTTCAGGTCCTGCACAGTGCGGCCCTGCTGCTCCACCCAAGTGTAATACTTCAGGTTGTGGATGCGCTTGCGCTCCTCATAGGTCAGCTCCAGCAGGTTGTCGGTCTTCACGCCCAGCATGTGCAATGCGTGGTCCAGAGCGGCTTCCTTCTCGGAGTATGCGCCGTGCTGCTCGTTCAGCTCCTCGATGCGGCTGCCGTACATCACGGCGGAGTCGGTGAGGACGGTGGCGACCACGTCATGCTCGGTCAGCTCGTAATACTTCGCCAGCTTGATGCAGCACAGCACGTTGGCAATGCCGGAAATTCCCAGCCATGTCAGCTTTTCAATCAGCTCCGCGTCCAGCTTCAGCTCTTCTTTCAGATACTTCTTGCCGTCCTCGGTGTTGAACAGGCGCAGCAGACGCTGAGAATCCTCGTCGTCAATGGCGATGGCCATGTCGGTGTTCTTCACGTTGTGAATCCAGGGGATGTGCTTGTCGCCGATGCCCTCGATCCGGTGTCCGCCGAAGCCGTTGTTCAGGATGGTGGGGCACTGGAGCGCCTCGCCCACGCCCAGCTTCAGCCGGGGATACTTGTCTTTCAGCAAATCGCCCGCGCTCATGGTTCCTGCGGAGCCGGAGGTGAAGCATGCACCCGCGAAGTTGTCGCCGGGGCGCTTGATGGACTCGTACAGGTCAGCCAGCGCGTTACCGGTGACGTTGTAGTGCCACAGGGGGTTGCCCATCTCCTCAAACTGGTTGAACACCATATACTGGGGGTCCTGCTTCAGCTCCCAGGTCTTGTCGAAAATTTCCTTGACGTTGGACTCGCAGCCGGGGGTAGCGATGATTTCACCGGCGATGGTCTTCAGCCAGTCAAACCGCTCCTTGCTCATCTCGGCGGGGAGGATGGCAACGCTCTCACAGGCCAGCAGCTTGGAGTTGAATGCGCCGCCGCGGCAGTAGTTGCCGGTGGAGGGCCAAACGGCCTTGTGATGTGTGGCGTCAAACTGGCCGGTGACCAGACGCGGGGCAAGGCAGCCGAAGGACGCGCCAACCTTGTGGCAGCCGGTGGGGAACCACTTGCCCGCCATGGCAACAATGCGGCAGGGCACGCCCGTGAGAGAGGAAGGCAGCTCCACATAGTTGGGGGCGGCCTGGAACAGTCCGCCGCTCTCCTTGGCCTCGTTCTTCCACGTGATGCGGAACAGGTTCATGGGGTCTACGTCCCACATACCGAGGTTTTTCAGCTTCGCCTGAATCTTTTCGGGAATCGTCTCGGGATGCTGCATCTGGGCCACGGTGGGGATGACCACGCCGTTTTCCTTCGCCTTTTCAATGTTATGGGCCAGCCCCTGGGGATTTTTGGTCAAATCAATCATAACTCTTTACCTCCTGATGTTTTTGAATCATCGATATAAGAATATAAGGTATACTTTGAGATGCCGAAATATTTTGCCACCTTGTCGCCGGACTTGGTGACGAGAAACGCGCCGTTTTCGTTGAGAAAGCGGATGGCATTCACCTTGTCGTCCTTCGTCATCAGCGCTACCGGCTTTCCCACCAGCGCCACCGATTGGCTGATCAGCTCCTCCAAAAGGTCGTTGATGTTGACAATCCGCTCCGGCTCCGCCGGCTGCGGGCCGGGAACGTTGGTGAGAGAATGCACCGCATCCTCCACCATCAAAAGCTTTGACACGTCGAAGTTGATGGCAAGAATCGCCGCCACCTTTTTGTGGGCCCCCCGGATATAAATTGTGGAGGACTTGAGAATCTTCCCGTCCGGCGTGCGGGTCAGATAACAGTATTGGTCCTTGGGCTGGGCGTCCGACTGGACGATTTGCTCCAGCACAACATAGGACGCGCCGTCTCCCACCTTCCGTCCGGAAACGTGTCCGTTCTCGATGACAACAATGCTGTGATCCGGGTGTCGGCTCAAGTCGTGCACCACCACCTCGCAGTCGCTTCCGAACTGCGCGGCGATTCCCGCGGCAATCTGACTGAGCATTTCCAGTTTTCCGCTTTCCGTGCGCTATCCCTCCTCCGGAACCTGCCTTTTCAGGCAAAAGTTCCTGTATTAACAGACCCATCATACCATACTTTGTGCAGAAATCAACCTGTTTGCAGAAAAATTTTTAGGTTTTCTTATTTTTTGTTTGACATCTGCGTTTCTTATGCTATGATGAGGATAGAAAAAGGGACGGCACAGTCCAAATCGTGTTAATTTTTTTAATATATTTTTACAGGAGGTCGCAAAATGAATTTCGATGCAATCAAATCCGCTGCAAAGGGCTATGAAGCCGATATGACCAGATTCCTGCGGGATCTGATCGCGATTCCCAGCGAAAGCTCCAACGAAGAGGGCGTCATCCGCCGCATCGCCGCCGAGATGGAGAAGGTCGGTTTTGATAAGGTGGAGATTGACGGCGAGGGCAACGTGCTGGGCTGGATGGGCAACGGCGAGAAGATCATCGCCTATGACGCACATATCGACACCGTGGGCATCGGCAACCGGGAAAACTGGAAGTTCGACCCCTACGAGGGCTATGAGAACGAAACTGAAATCGGCGGCCGGGGCGGCAGCGACCAGGAGGGCGGCATCGTCTCCTCTGTCTACGGCGCAAAGATTATGAAGGATATGAACCTGATTCCCGAAGACGTGACGGTTCTCGTCACCGGCACGGTGCAGGAGGAGGACTGCGACGGCCTTTGCTGGCAGTATATCCACAATGAAGATAAAATTACGCCTGAGTTCGTGATTTCCACCGAGCCTACCGACGGCGGCATCTATCGCGGTCACCGGGGCCGCATGGAGATTCGCGTTGACGTGCACGGCGTCAGCTGCCACGGCTCCGCCCCCGAGCGCGGCGACAACGCCATTTTCAAAATGGCCGACATTCTTCAGGACGTCCGCTCTCTGAACGAAAACGGCGACGGCCCCTCCAACGAAATCAAGGGCCTTGTGAAGATGCTCAATCCCTCCTTCAATCCCGAGCATTATGAAGACGCGCAGTTCCTTGGCCGGGGAACCGTCACCGTGTCCGAGATTTTCTTCACCTCTCCCAGCCGCTGCGCCGTGGCAGACAGCTGCGCCGTGTCTCTGGACCGCCGCATGACCGCCGGCGAGACCTGGGACTCCTGCATCAAGGAAATTGAGGATCTGCCCGCCGTGAAGAAGTACGGCAAGGACGTGAAGGTTTCCATGTATATGTACGACCGTCCCGCGTGGACCGGCCTGAAGTACGAGACGGAGTGCTACTTCCCCACTTGGATCAACAAGGAAACCGCTCCCCACATTCAGGCTCTGGTGGATGCGCATAAGGGCCTGTACGGCGACAAGCGCGTGGGCACCCCCACCTCCTCCGAGCTTGCCCTTGAAAAGCGCAAAGCGCCCCTGATCGACAAGTGGACCTTCTCCACCAACGGCGTTTCCATTCAGGGCCGGTACGGCATCCCCTGCGTGGGCTTTGGCCCCGGCGCGGAGTCTCAGGCCCACGCCCCCAACGAGGTCACTTGGAAAGAGGACCTGGTCGCCTGCGCCGCCATGTATGCCGCCGTGCCCTCTCTCTATAAGGGCAAGGGCACCGAGGATGTGAGCGTGTACCGCGGCGGGAAGACTAACAACGATATTAAGTAAGAATTTCCCCGCATGTTCGCAGGATACCCTGTTTTCAATACAGGGACTGACTTTTTGATTTGAGAAGGAGTTATGGATATGTCCAAGACCATCGAACTGGCCAAGCATCTGGAGCACCTGCACACCAACAATATGTACAAAAACGATTTTTACTGGACCTGGGACAAGACCGACGAGGAGCTGGAGGCCATCTTCACCGTGGCCGACGCGCTGCGGGACCTGCGCGAGCGGAACAAATCCACCCGCGTATTCGATTCCGGCCTCGGCATCTCCATCTTCCGGGACAACTCCACCCGCACCCGCTTCTCCTTTGCCTCTGCCTGCAACCTGCTGGGCCTTGAGGTTCAGGATCTGGACGAGAAGACCTCCCAGATCGCCCACGGCGAAACTGTCCGCGAGACGGCCAACATGGTGTCCTTCATGGCCGACGTCATCGGCATCCGGGACGACATGTTCATCGGCGAGGGCCATAAGTATCAGAAGACCTTCATGGACGCCGTGAAGGAAGGCTATCAGGACGGGATTCTGGAGCAGCAGCCCACGTTGGTGAACCTCCAGTGCGACGTGGACCATCCCACCCAGTGCATGGCGGATATGCTGCACGTCATCCACCAGTTCGGCGGCGTGGAGAACCTCAAGGGCAAGAAGGTCGCCATGACCTGGGCCTATTCTCCCTCCTATGGCAAGCCCCTCTCCGTCCCTCAGGGCGTCATCGGCCTGTTCACTCGCTTTGGTATGGACGTGGTTCTGGCCCATCCCGAGGGCTATGACGTGATGCCCGAGGTGGAGGAGATTGCCCGCAAGAACGCATCCGCCACCGGCGGCTCCTTCCAGAAGGTCGCCTCCATGGGCGAGGCCTTCCAGGGCGCGGACATCGTGTATCCCAAGTCCTGGGCTCCCTTCGCTGCCATGGAGCAGCGCACAAAGCTGTATCAGGCGGGCGACACCGCCGGCATCAGCGATCTGGAGAAGAAGCTTCTCGCACAGAACGCCCTGCACAAGGACTGGGCCTGCACCGAGGAAATGATGAAGAAGACCAAGGACGGCAAGGCTCTGTATCTGCACTGCCTGCCCGCCGATATCTCCGGTCTTTCCTGCCCCGAGGGCGAGGTGGACGCCTCTGTGTTCGACCGGTATCTGGTGCCCCTGTATAAGCAGGCCAGCTTCAAGCCCTATGTCATCGCCGCCATGATCATGATGAGCAAGGTGAAGGACCCCGCCTCCGCCCTGATGGCGCTGGACATGGCCGACAGCAAGCGCAAGCTGTTCTAAGACGAACTTATACCGGGTCCGGAGGACCGCCGGACCCGGTATTCCCGCCGGAACCTTTCCGACTGTGTGGCGGCGGCTGTGCCGCCGCCACTATACTTTTATTTGAGGGGTATTTTTATGCCGAAGAAAATCGTGATTGCGCTGGGTGGAAACGCGCTGGGCAATAACCTGCCGGAGCAGATGATTGCCGTGAAGCAAACGGCAAAAGCCATTGTGGACCTGATCGAAGAGGGGCATCAGGTAGTCATCGCCCACGGCAACGGACCTCAGGTGGGCATGATCAACGTGGCGATGACCACCCTCTCCCGGGAGGATCCTTCCCACCCCATGGCGCCCATGTCGGTGTGCACCGCCATGAGCCAGGGCTACATCGGCTACGATCTCCAGAACGCCCTGCGGGAAGAGCTTTTGAACCGCGGAATGAACAAGCCCGTGGCCACCGTCCTCACACAGGTGGAGGTCAACGGCGAGGACCCCGCCTTCCAGAAGCCCACCAAGCCCATCGGTGCCTTTATGACCGAGGCCGAGGCCGAGGAAATGCGCCGCCGGGGTAACGCGGTGATGGAGGACGCGGGCCGGGGCTGGCGGCGCTGCGTGGCGTCCCCCAGACCGGTTTCCATCATTGAAATTGAAACCATTCGCGCCATGTCGGACGCAGGACAGATCGTGGTGGCCTGCGGTGGCGGCGGGATTCCTGTCATCCGGGAGGGAAACCATCTCCGGGGCGCGGGCGCTGTCATTGACAAGGACTTTGCCTCCGAGCTTTTGGCAGAGGAACTGGACGCCGACAGCCTGATCATCCTCACCGCCGTTGAAAAGGTGGCCGTCAACTTCGGAAAGCCCGACCAGACGTGGCTGGACTCCATGACCCCCGACCAGGCCCGCGTCTATGAGCAGGAGGGCCAGTTCGCCCCCGGCAGCATGCTGCCCAAGGTGCAGGCCGCAGTGAAATTTGCCGAATCCAAGGCGGGCCGCACCGCCCTGATTACCCTTTTGGAAAAGGCCCGGGACGGCATCGCCGGAAAGACCGGCACCGCCATCCGTCAGTGATTTTCTGTCGTTTTTGCACAAAAGCCCGTGTCCGGAAGCTTCCTCCCGGGCACGGGCTTTTGCCATATCATCCATATTTTTTAATCGATGCAAAAGCATAAGTAAAAACTTTTACAAATCTCAAATTATGGATTGAAATTTAAAAGTTAACCCTGTATGATATGATTTGTGGAAAACCATTCACACTTTGGTTTTCGAACAAAATAAGGAGGATAACAGAATGAAGAAGTTTCTTGCACTGCTGCTGTCGACCGTCATGATGATGAGTCTGGCCGCCTGCGGCAATTCCGGCACTCCCAGCGGCTCTGGCTCTTCCCAGGGTTCTGCTTCCGGCAGCGACACCTCCACCAGCGATTTCAAGGTCGGCGCGATTCTGATCGGCGACGAAAACGAGGGCTACACCTTCGCTCATATGGAGGGCATCAAGGCAGCCTGCGAAACGCTGGGCATTCCCAGTGAAAACCTGATCTTCAAATATACCGTCCCCGAGGACGAGAAGTGCTACGACGCTGCCGTCGACCTGGCGGAGCAGGGCTGCAACATCATCTTTGCAAACTCCTTTGGCCATGAGACGTATCTCATGCAGGCCGCGTCGGAATATTCCGATGTCTACTTTGCCCATGCCACCGGCACCCACGCCAGAACCGCGGGTATGCCCAATTTTGCCAACTTCTTTGACAACATCTATGAGGCCCGCTATGTCTCCGGCATCGTGGCCGGCATGAAGCTCAAGGAGCTGATGGACGCGGGCTCCGTCACCGATCCTTACATCGGCTACGTCGGCGCATATCCCTTTGCCGAGGTGGTTTCCGGCTACACCGCGTTCTTCCTGGGCATTCGCTCCATCGTGCCCGATGCCCATATGGACGTGACCTATACCAACTCCTGGTTTGACATCAAGGCCGAGGGCGAGGCCGCCAATGCGCTGATCAGCCGCGGCTGTGTCATTCTCGGCCAGCACGCCGACTCCACCGGCGCTCCCTCCGCCGTGCAGGCAGCCCACGACAAGGGCAACACCAACGTCTATTCCGTGGGTTACAATGTGGATATGCTCTCCGTCGCCCCCGATGTGGCGCTGACCTCTCCCCAGAACAACTGGGAAGTCGCCTATGAGGAGATTATCCGCACCGCCATGGAGGGCGGCCAGCTTGAAACCGATTACTGCAACGGCTACGCGGAAGACGGCGTTATGATTTCCACGCTGGGCTCCGCCTGTGCTCCCGGCACGCAGGAAGCAGTTGATGCGGCCATCGCCGCCATCAAGGACGGCTCTTTGAACGTCTTTGATACCTCCACCTTCACCGTGGGCGGCCAGCCTGTCACCAATGCCTTCGCCACCGATACTGACGGCGATTTCACTGCGGACGCGGACGAGGCCATCATCGACGGCTATTATCACGAGTCCTACTTCCAGTCCGCTCCGTCTTTCACTCTGCGGATTGACGGCATCACGGAGCTGAACTGACGCTTCCATCTTCGGAACTCCTTCCGCAAGATTTTGGAAAGCATCCGCACCCCCGCCGCGGAACTCGCGGCGGGGGTGTTCTTTTTTACCGCCGTGCGCCGGACAGTGCGGCAGCATGGTGCGTCAGTGCCTTCCAAAAAAAGCGATTAAATTTGGATGCTTTCCATAATTATTTTTGTTTTGCCTAAAAAAAAATATTCAATTCCCACATTTTTAAGGCGAATTTTGATTTACAAGGCATTTAAACCGTGCTATACTGATCTTGTTTTACAGGAGCCGGTCAACCCATCCGGCATTGTTCTTGCATAACGCATTTAGAGCCACTTTTGGCAGGAAAGGATGGTCTTTCTTGGAGACAACCAGCGCAGTCCTCATGAAGCAGGTTACGAAACGCTTCGGCGAAGTCATCGCCAACGACGGCGTGGACCTTGAGCTTCGGCGCGGAGAGATTCTCTCCCTTTTGGGAGAAAACGGCAGTGGAAAAACCACACTGATGAATATGCTCTCCGGCATCTACTTTCCCGACGGGGGGCAGATTTATGTAAACGGCCAGGCCGTGAGCATCTGCTGTCCCAGAGACGCGTTTGATCTGGGCATCGGTATGATTCACCAGCATTTCAAGCTTGTGGATGTGTTTACCGCTGCGGAAAATATTGTTCTGGGCCTCACGGGGGAGGGCAAGCTGGACCGTAAGGCCATCGCGGCAAAGGTCAAGGATATTGCGGACAAATACGGGTTTGACATCGACCCCAACCAGAAAATTTACGATATGTCCGTCTCCCAGAAGCAGACGGTGGAGATTGTAAAGGTCCTTTACCGGGGCGCGGATATCCTGATTTTGGACGAACCCACCGCCGTGCTTACTCCTCAGGAAACCGACAAGCTGTTTGCCGTCATGCGCAATATGAAGGCGGACGGCAAGGCGCTGGTCATTATCACCCATAAGCTCCACGAGGTGATGGACGTGTCCGACCGCGTGGCCGTGCTGCGCAAGGGCAAGTTTATCGGGGATGTCTCCACCTGCGATACGGACCCCCAGAAGCTCACCGACATGATGGTGGGCCGGGCCGTGGAGCTGAATATTGACTGTCCCAAGGCCGGACAGACCACGGAGCGCATTGAGATCCAGCACCTCACCGTAAAGGATAAAGACGGGGTCCCCCGTCTCAGCGACGTAAGCTTTACGGCCCGCGGCGGCGAAATTTTAGGCATCGCGGGCATCGCCGGTTCCGGCCAGAAACAGCTCTTGGAAGCCATTGCCGGTCTTCAGCTCTGCGAACCGGGCAGTCACATTCTTTATAAGGATGAGAACTGGAATCCGGATGCTCCCGCCGACGATCCCGAAAACGCTAAGCACGTTCACGACCTGATCGGCAAATCCCCGCTGGATATCATGAAAATGGGCGTGGCCCTGTCCTTTGTGCCGGAGGACCGGCTGGGCATGGGCCTTGTCGCCAACATGGATTTGACGGACAATATGCTGCTGCGCAGCTATCTCAGCGGCCGGGGCGTTTTTGCCGACCGGAAAAAGCCGAAAAAGCTGGCGGAGACGGTGGTGGATGAGCTGGAGGTGGTCACGCCCAGTGTTGCCACCCAGATTCGTAAGCTCTCCGGCGGCAATGTGCAAAAGGTTCTGGTGGGCCGCGAGATTGCCATGAACCCCACCGTACTTATGAGCGCCTATGCCGTCCGGGGTCTTGATATCAACACCTCTTATACGATTTATAACCTCATGACCGAGCAAAAGCTCAAGGGCGTGGCCGTGATTTACGTGGGCGAGGATCTGGACGTGCTGCTGGAGCTGTGCGACCGGATTGTGGTGCTGTGCGGCGGTCAGGTCAGCGGCGTTGTCTCTCGTGAGGAAGCCACGAAAGAGGGTATCGGTTTGCTGATGACCCAGTTCAGGAAAGAGGGTGCAGCATCATGAGCAAACCTGAAACAGCCTGCGGTACTTCCGCGTGCAGCACCAGCGAACCCCTGATCCACATTTCAAAACGCGTGGGTATTTCCAGAAAAAAGTCCTGGCTTATCCGGGGCGCCGCATTAGTACTGGCACTGGTACTCTCCGGCCTGATTATTTTTTCCATCGTTCACCTTAACCCTTTGAAGGTCTACGAGGCCATGTTCCAGGGTGCCTTCGGCACCACCCGCCGCTCCTGGGTCACCATCCGGGATGCGATGATGATGCTGTGCATCGCTGTGGGCCTGGCCCCGGCCTTTAAGATGCGGTTTTGGAACATCGGCGCCGAGGGCCAGATTCTGGTGGGCGGCATTGCCACCGCCGCGTGCATGATTTATCTGGGCGGCTCTCTTCCCACCCCGGCGCTGCTGCTGGTCATGCTGGTGGTTTCCATGGTTGCCGGCGGCGTGTGGGGTCTGATTCCCGGCGTGTTTAAGGCCCGCTGGGGCACCAACGAGACGCTGTTCACCCTGATGATGAACTATGTGGCCATCCAGCTTACCAGCTTTGCCGTGTCCAAGTGGGAAAACCCCGCCGGATCCAACTCCGTGGGCGTCATCAACCAGCTTACCAAGGACGGCTGGTTCCCCAGCGTATTTGGGCAGGCATATATGCTGAATGTAATCATTGTGCTTGTTATTGCTGTATTGATGTACAGCTATCTCAAATATTCCAAACAGGGCTATGAGATCGCCGTGGTGGGAGACAGCGAAAACACCGCGCGGTATGCCGGTATCAACGTCCGCAAGGTCTATATCCGCACCATGCTTCTCTCCGGCGCCATCTGCGGCGTGGCAGGCTTCCTGGCGGTTTCCGGTTCGTCTCATACCATTTCCACCTCCACTGCGGGCGGACGGGGCTTCACCGCAATTATCGTCGCGTGGCTCTCGAAGTTCAACACCTTTGTGATGATTCTCTTCTCCTTCCTTCTTCTGTTTCTGGAGAAGGGCGCCGTGGAAATTGCATCCCGGTACAACCTGAACAACTTTGTGTCGGATATCATCACCGGCATCCTGCTGTTCTGCATCCTCGGCAGCGAGTTTTTCATCAGCTATAAAGTCAGCTTCCGCCGCAAGCGCGGCGCAAGCTGCCCGGTGGGGAGGGCGGACGCATGACACAATTTATCGCTCTGTTTCAGGCGGCTATCGTCTTCGGAACGGTCATCCTGTTCGGCGCGCTGGGCGAAATTCTGACGGAGCGCTCCGGCAACCTGAATCTGGGTGTTCCCGGAATCATGTACTTAGGGGGCATCGCGGGCCTGATGGGCGCGTTTTTCTATGAGGCGTCCACCACCTCTCCCTCTCCCGTTGCGGGCCTTTTGATCTCCATGCTGTGCGCCTTTTTGGCTGCGGCTGCGGGCGGGCTGATCTTCAGCTTCCTGACCATCTCTCTCCGGGCCAACCAGAACGTCACGGGCCTGACCCTGACGATTTTTGGCGGCGGCGTTGCCAACTTCTTTGGCGGAAGCCTGAATAAGCTGGCCGGCGGCGTGGGGCAGATTTCCGTGGCAGTCACCTCCTCCGCCTACCGGTCCTCTACGCCTCTGGCCGATTGGGGAAGCGCAGGAAAGCTGTTCTTTTCCTATGGATTCTTGGCCTATGCAGCCATTGTTATTGCCGTGGCACTGCACATTTTCATGAGTCGGTCCCGCATGGGCCTGAACCTGCGGGCCGTGGGCGAAAACCCCGCCACCGCCGACGCCGCGGGCATCAGCGTCACCCGTAATAAGTATCTGGCTACCTGCCTCGGCGCGGGCCTTTCCGGCCTTGGCGGACTGTACTACGTGATGGACTATACCAAGGGCACCTGGGCCAACGACGGCGGAATCGAGTCTCTGGGCTGGCTGGCCGTGGCGCTGGTCATCTTCGCCACATGGAAGCCCATCGGCGCCATTTGGGGCTCCTATCTCTTCGGGCTGCTGTTCTGGATGTATTTCTACATCCCCGGCCTGAACCGCAGCTCACAGGAGCTGTTCAAGATGCTGCCCTATCTGGTGACGCTGGCCGTGCTGGTGGTTGTCTCTATGCGCAACCGGAAAGAAAATCAGCCGCCCGCGTCTTTGGGCCTCCCCTATTTCCGCGAGGAACGGTAGTGAAAGACCTCCCGCATCCAAATTTTCAAGGTGTTCAAAATCCCACTTTGCGGCTCTTTTAAAAAGAACTCTTAGCTGAAAAAAGTTAATCGCCTGTGGGCGATGCAAGACAGGGCCCCGGGGAAGTGAATTCCCCGGGGCCCTGCATTTTTTCTCCGTCCGCCCACAAAGCGCACTTGCTCTAAGTAAATACTTTAAAAAGGAAACGGCCTAGGAAAGAGAGGCTTCATTCCCGTCGGAGTTTTTTACGTTTTCTCTGCCTGTTCGCTCCGATTCTCTCTCCAGTCCGCCCACTCCTTAAAAAGGCGGTGGCCATCCCGCTTCCAGTCCTCCAGCAAGGACTGTGTACCGGTTTTAAACAGCACGCCCACGGCAAAATTCAGCGCCGTCAACGTCTTTTTGTCGAGTACCGCCAGCGCTTTTAATACGGCAACGGCGGACTTGGGTCCCTGTGCACGCAGCTCTGCCAGCGTGTCTGCGCTGGACGCGGACAGCACTTCGAACAGCGCGTCGGAGAATCGCTCTCTCTGCTCCTGATTGAGGCCGTTTACCCACGCCTTCAGCACTCTGTCGTTCACTTCAATGTCGGTCATGTCGTCCACCCGGACAAACTCCGGTCCCATCACGCACCAGGAAAAGCCATCGTGCTGCAAAATGCCTATCTGCGTGGAATCCACCACGGTCAAATCCTCCTCATGCTCCATCAATAGACCCACCACCGAGGACTTGGGCAGAATCGTATGAATTCTGTCTGCGATCCGCCGGTGCTCTTCCCGTCCCGTAAGTGTGGCCCGAAAGCCCGGTCCGTCGTTGTTGTAAACAGCAAGGATCCGATTCTGAACCGATTTTTTAGAATGTACGGCGCTGTACACTGCCAGATTTCCCCCTTTGGAGTGGCCTCCAAGGTACAGCTTCCAGCCCCAGTACCGCTTGGCGACCCGGTCTACGTAGTCTGCCGCCCGTATCTGGGCGGGAACCGCGTCTCGAAGGGCCATGTCAAAGTTCTCCTTCCAGCCAACCAACGTGTCGTCTGTCCCCCGGAAGGCAAGGTATAAGGCCCGCTCCGGCAATTCTATGGTAATAGCTGCAAACTGCTCCCGGCGCACCTCATCCAGATGCTCCTCGCAGCAGCTCAGGATCAAATCCTGAAATCTGGAGGAGCCGCTCAGCTTCCTCAGCATATTGGGAATTTTCTCAGGAAGCAGCACGCTCCTCTTCAGTTCCTTTTCTCTACCCTCGGCGAAGAAACGCTCCACCGCTTCACGCAGCGGCACACCGCCTTTTTCATCCACACCGGGGACGATTCCTTGGAAATCGGCATAGGCCAACTCCGAAAAAATCAGGCTGTCAACTTCATTGAAGGGCGCCTGAGAAAAGGTTAAATCCCCCCGCCAGTCAAGATAGTCCATCAGATTTGCCATGGAACGTGCCTCCTCCCGTCTGCTTTCCTTTTATTATATGCGAATTCCTCTGTTTGGAAAGAAAAATCTTCCGGTCTATTTCAGACAGGCCCGTCATAGGCTGTACCACACTGCGGGTGTCTGCCTGTCCGACGCGCAAAAGCGTGGGATTGCGGGCAGCGCAGGTTTTTGCGATGGGATGCGGTCGGCAGCGTGCCGGCTCTGTCCCGTCATCTTTACGGACAGAGGTGTACGGCATGGAACAAACCAGAAACGAAGTGGAGCTGTGCGGCACGGTGGCCGCCGCTCCCGGCTTTTCCCACGAGAACCACGGCGTCAGCTTTTACTGCGTTCCCCTGCGTGTGGAGCGTCTCTCCGGCCAGTTGGACACGCTCCCCGTCCTTGTACGTGCCCCCCTGCCGCCCTGCCTTGAAGAGGGCGCAAGCGTGCGTGTCCTTGGGCAGCTCCGCTCCTTCAACAATAAAAGCGGCTGCGGCAGCCGGCTGGTGCTCACGGTTTATGCCGCGTCCATGGAGCCATGGGACGGCAAACCGATCAACCGTGTCCTCCTGACGGGGACGCTGTGTAAGCCCCCCATCCTCCGCCGCACACCCCTTGGCCGCAGCATCTGCGACGTGATGCTGGCGGTGGGCCGCCGATACAGCCGGGCAGACTATCTGCCCGTCATTGTCTGGGGACAGTTGGCGCAAAGCGTCAGCCGCCGAAAAGTGGGCGAGCCTTTGGGCGTGGAGGGCCGGTTTCAAAGCCGCGTCTACACAAAGGTGGTGGACGGCGTGCCCCAGCAGAGAACAGCTTATGAGGTTTCTGTGATGCACTTGACCGACGAACCGGACGAGGAGCCCTGAAACCCGTCTATCTTACATAACCGGGCCGCAAAAAGCGTCAGAACATCCCCTGCGCAGCCCTAAAAAACGTTTTGTCCCACGGAGATTTTATACTTTTGTAACAAACCCTGCTTTTTTGCTTAATATCTGACCGGTATTATCATACTTGCAAGGGACAAAACTTTTTTCATCAATCTTCCAAAAGGACGGACCGGACGCCGCAGGGCGCCCGGTCCGTTCTGTTTATAGGCATTTTGAAACAAAGGCCGTCAGCTCACCCTCAGCTTAAAGGTCTGTACCAGCTCCTTCAGTTCCTCGGCCTGCCGATACAGGGTAACTGTTGAGGAAGAGCTTTCCTCCGTCGCCGCGGAGTTTGCCTGCACCGTGGCCGACACCTGCCCGATTTCATCGTTGATGGCGGATACGCCTGCGGCCTGCTCCGCCGCAGCGTCGGCAATCTTTTCCGCCAAATCCGCCACCTCGTGGATGCCGTCCACAATTTTATGGAATGCATCGGCGGTTTCCCGGGCAATCCGGGTGCCGTGCTCAATCCGCTGAACGGAGTCCTTTACCATGTCGGCAGTCTCCTGTGCGGCCTTCGCGGAGCGTGCCGCCAAATTACGCACCTCGTCCGCCACCACGGCAAAGCCCTTGCCGTACTGTCCGGCCCGCGCCGCCTCCACCGAGGCGTTCAGTGACAGGATATTGGTCTGAAACGCGATGGTTTCAATCGCCTTCATTACGCCGGAGATATTCGTGGAGGAAACGCCGATCTCGTCCATGGCCTCCAGCATCTCGCTCATGCGTCCGCTGCCGTCCTCCGCGTCGTGGCTGACCTTGTTTGCCCGGGTTCGGGCCTTTGCGGCATGCTCTGCGCTCAGGTCAATGTTGGATTTCACCTGCTCCACTGCCGCCGCCAACTCCTGAAGGGAACCGGCCTGCCGGCTGGAGCCCTCGGCAAGGCGTCCTCCGGCCTCTGAAATCTGCCCGGCTTCGGCGGCAATTTCTCCGGAAGCCGCCCGGATGCGGGAAAGCACCCGGCTGTTGTTTTCCGCAATGTGGTTCAGCGCAAGGCCCAGCATGTCCTTGTCCGAGTTCAGCGCCACCTGCGCGGTCAAATCCCCTTTGGCAATCGTCTCGGCCGCCAGCGCCTGGCGTCTGGTGCTCTCCACCATGGTCTTGAAGGCCTGCATCAGCCTGCCCACCTCGTCATTGGTCAGCACCTTTACGTTGGCCGACGTATCTCCCTGAGAAAGTTGGGTGGCGATGTCGTTCAGTATTCTCAGAGGCCGCGTCATGCTGCGCTCAAGCCGCCTGCACGCAATCATGCTCATAACGACCGAAAGGACCGCCAGTGCCGCCACTCCGCCGGAAAATCCCGCCAGAAAGCCCGCTGAAACACTGCCCGCGGCATGCAGGCGCGCCATCACGGCCACGCTGATCAGCGTAATCAAAACCGTGACGAGATTAACCGCTCCAAATCCTACTGCTAACCGCCGATGAAGCGCCATCGAATTCTGTTTTTCCCGGTTTTCCATGCAGCTTCCCTCCCATTATCAAATCTGCATCCATTATATCGTCATTTGGTGACAAAAGCTACAATAATTTTCCATATTCCTATAAATTTTTTTCTTTCCTCAAATAAAAAGTTTTTTAAGGTTGCATTTTGTTTTATTTTACTCAATTCTTAAAGCACCCTGCTTTTATTTTCCGGAGCATTCCTTTTTACTTCCCCCACAAAATTGGAAATCCGTTACCAATTTGAAATAATTTGTTGCCGGGTTTTTGTGCATTTTATATTGTTCTTGGCTACAATGACCTTAAAATAGGTATTTTTAATCTTTTTCCCTCCCCCGGTCCGGTCTGCAACCATATCCGGCGAGGCCACTGCCGAAGTATGAAAGGAAGTTTCACGATGAAAAACCGTCTTGTCTCTTCGCTCCTGCTTGCCGCCGTTCTGATTCTTGCCGCCTGCGGCGCTCCCGGCGTATCCTCCAATTCATCTTCTTCCGACCAAACGGAGTCTCAGGGGACGCAGTTTGTCTTTACCCGGGAAAACTTTCCCCATCTGGACGGCTCCACCTCCACCGTCCCTCTGGCGCAGGCCATTGCCAGCGTTCTTTTAGGCGAAACCCGGGAGGAGGTAAGCGACCTGTTTGACTTTTCAAAAACCACCCAGTCCTATCGGATGCTGATGTGGGGCGACGAAGCCGGTGTGGATTTGCTCATTGCCGCCGAGCCACCGGAGATCATCTGGCAGGAGAAGGAGGAGCAGAACATCCAGTGGCAGATGGAGCCCTTCGCCATTGACGCGCTGGTTTTCGTGGTCAACGCCGACAATCCGGTAGACAGCCTTACCACGGAGCAAATTCAGCAAATCTATACCGGGAAAATCACGAACTGGTCCCAGGTGGGAGGTGACGATCTGCCCATCATCCCCTTCCAGCGCAACGAGGAGGCCGGCAGTCAGACCGCCATGAACAAGCTGGTGATGAAAGGCCTTCCCATGATGGACGCTCCGTCAGATTATGTCCGGGGCGAGATGGGCGACCTAATTGAGGCCGTTTCCGCCTATGACGACTCCCCCTCCGCCATCGGCTATACCATGTACTACTATGCCAACGACATGAACATGGCGGACGGCCTGAAAATTCTGGCGGTGGACAGCGTTGTCCCCGGCGGGGACACCATTCGCAGCGGCGACTATCCTTTTTTGAACAACTACTACGTGGTCTGTGGCGAGCACCCCACGGAAGCAACGCAGGTTCTTTACGACTGGATTCTCTCCGACGAGGGGCAGGAGCTGGTGGCCCACGAGGGCTATGTCCCCGTCACCGCCACGGAGACTGCGAAATGAGCCGCACGCGGATTTTTGCAGGCCTGTCGGCCCTGATGCTGCTGGCAGGCTGCGGTGCGGCGGGTTCTGATTCCGGGGAAAGTCCGGAGCCTGTCTCCCCGGTATACACGGACTGGTCCAAGCTTACGCCCTATAAGTCTGTCAAGCCCGCCCCTCTTTACAGCCGGTTCGAACCTTATCAGGGCGATACCCTCACCCCACGGAGCGATTACGGCGTCCTTCTCCCCTATCAGGGCGCAGCGCTGTCCGTCAGCAACTATATTATGGACAGCCTGCCCCTGTACGGTTTGGTCACCACTGACGGACGAATTGTGACAGAACCGGTGTACGCCAACGTGTATTCCTCCTCCGGTTGGTCCTTTACCCCGTCTGCGCCTGCTTCCTTTTTAATTTTGAGTAAGAGCGACTCGAACGCCGGAACGGGCAACGGCGAAGATTCCATGGCGGGCGAATTTACCTGCATCGTTGCCGCACCGGACGGCCGCTGGGTGCGAAACTTCGGTGTGGCTGGAATTCAATATTTAGACAATAACCGTCTGGCGATCATTCAGCCGGACAACGCCGTCACCGTCCTTTCTGCCGACGGCGAAACCGCCGCCTATTTTTCCGGCGATGCCGTCACGCCCTACCTGCGCGGCCTTGAAAAGCCCTACTTCGGCTATGAGGGCAGCCCCTGCCTGTCCTCCAGAGGAGACATTCTCTTTGCCCAGGGCTACGACCCGGCGCTGAATGGCTCCCGCATTTTCTGCTACCTGAATCTTGCCGACGGCACTGTCAGCGCCGACCCGCCGGAGGGCTTTTCCGAAGAGTTGCCCTACGTACCCCTGAACGAAGAAAACGATGGATACAGCTCCATCCGGGACGCCGTAACCAGTGAGCTTTACTATTTCACCTGGGATGATTCCGACTCTGCCGCTCCTGACATGCATATTCTGGACAAGGAAAAGCAGTCTCTCCTCTCCATCAGGAACGACGATTCCATGTTTTATCAGCCTTCCATCTGGAACGGACTGTGCGCCGCCATGCAGGACGGTGCGTTCTGCTATTACGACCTCGGCTCCGGGGAATGCGTTTTCCGATTCCCCCTGCGCTCCAACCTTGGCTGACCGGCACTGTTTGGCGCATCCTGCTGCATGAAATTAATCCCTAATTCCTGCATTTTTAAATATTTCTTGACATTTGACCCCTTTCCTGTATAATAATAGGGCTTGCAGTCTGCAAGCATATCCTTGCCCCCATCCTTGAATGGGGGCCATATGTCCAAAAGGAGGTGCAAAAATGGCAAAAATTACCGCCAATTACGAGGTCGTCTACATTATCGACCCTGCACGCAGTGAGGAAGAAACCGCCGCTCTGGTGGCAAAGTTCAAAACCCTCGCCGAGCAGAATGGCTCCAACGTGGAAGTCGAGGAGTGGGGCAGCCGCAAGCTGGCCTATCCCATCAGCTTCAAAAACGAGGGCTACTACGTGCTGATGACGTTCAACAGCCCCGCGGCTTTCCCCCGGGAGCTGGACCGTATTCTCGGCATTACGGACGGCATCATGCGTTCCCTGATCGTCTGCAAGGGCGAATAAGGGGGCAGGATATGCTCAATAAGATTATCCTCATGGGTCGTCTCACCCGGGACCCCGAGCTGCGCCGCACCGGCAGCGGCACCGCCGTGACTTCCTTCTCTCTGGCTGTCGACCGGGACTTCAAGTCCCAGAGCGGCGAAAAGGAGACGGATTTCATCGACATTGTCGCCTGGCGCACCACCGCGGAATTTGTGAGCAAATACTTCACCAAGGGCCGCATGGCCGTTGTGGAGGGCCGCTTGCAGCTGCGCGACTGGACCGACAAGGAGGGCGGCAAACGCCGCTCCGCCGAGGTCGTGGCCGACAACGTGTATTTTGGGGATTCCAAGCGCGACGGAGAGTCCGGCGGCGGTTATCACGCTCCGGCCTACGGCGCGCCTGCCGGAGGACATGCTCCGGCCCCCGTGGACGCCCACTCCGATTTTGCTGAGATCGGGGAAGAAGACGGCGAGCTGCCGTTCTGACCGTCTGTCAGCGCCATTTTTGTAAAAGGAGGAATTTATCATGGCTTATGATCGTGATTCCAGACCCTCTCGTCCCATGAACCGGAACAAGCGCCGCAAGGTTTGCCAGTTCTGCGCGGACAAGACGGAGTTCATCGACTATAAAGACGCCTCGAAGCTTCACCGCTTCATCTCCGAGCGGGCCAAGATTCTGCCCCGCCGCACCACCGGCACCTGCGCCATGCATCAGCGTGAGCTGACCGAGGCCATCAAGCGTGCCCGGCAGATCGCCCTGCTGCCCTACGTCACGGACTAAGACCTTAATCCGTGCCCGGGATTGATTAAATAAGCGTTCATCGCCTTCGGGTGATGTGTCAAAAAACCGGCTTAGGCCGGTTTTTTGCATGATACATTGATTTCCTGCGGGCAATGCAGGGTAAGAGGCTGAGGAAGAAAATTCCTCAGCCTCTTTATCTGTTATTTACCCCGATTGCATGGATAACGCATAACGCCGCCAGCCACATCCCTTTGCTTCGCCAGCGCGGGGTGAAATTGCGAAAATTCAGGTGGTTTGGCTTTCTTCACAGCACCAGAAGCGCTCAAAGCGATCCAGCCGCACCTCTGGGGCACTCTCCTTTGCGGGCGCGGCCCGCATCTTTACCGAAATCAGGGTTTCCCCAAACGAGAATAAAACGACAAATTCCCGGCGCTTCGCGTCGGTTTTTTCATTTTCCTGTTTCTAGTTTGCAGCCGCCAGCTCCAGTGAATAGCCGCAGAACTGCACGGAGGCAATCTGGTCCACGTTCAGCGGCGCGTTAAACTCCAACGTCACCTGCGCGCTGCTCCCGGACGCGTCGCTCCCGCTGCCCACGCCGCAGAACAGCCACGGGCCGTCCAGCACCCTGCCGTCCTTCAGCATCACGGAATAGTCGGTAAAGTCAAACCTGTCCTCTGCGGGCGTTTCCGACGAAAAATACAGGTTTATGGAAAGGGGCGAATATTGAACGCGCTCCAAAAGATACTCCGTCCCGCTGATGGAATAGGTCTCTCCAACCAGCGCCGTGCGGGCGTAGTTTGCGCCGTCCTCCAAGGGAATATTCAATGTCCAGTCCCCCGTGTACAGCACCGTGTCCTCCGTGTCCCAACTGCTTTTCACCAGATTGTGCAGCTCCAGCGTGTAGATTCCCGCCTTGATGGTTTCAGTGCTGTTGGTGTTGAAAATCAGGCAGAACTGATTGCTCGCCAGCTCCAGCCCCAGCTTCTCTCCCGTATATTGATAGCTGCTGCCGTAAACCGTGGCGTTGTCCGTGATGCTTCCTTCCGTGTCGCCAAACATGGCCTGCCACAGAACATCCCCATTCTCGTCCTTCTCCAGAACGGTGTCCAACTGCTTGCAGGTCACCCGCAGGGCGGTCATGGACATATAGCCGCCGGATACCGCGTCCAGCAGCTCAACACGCAGCTCGTCCGTCTCCAGAATGGTGCCCAAAGCCGCGCCGTCCGTCTTGGCAAGCTGGGACATGTCGGCAACATCGGCGTCCAGCCCCAGCTCCTGTCCGAAAAAATCAAACACGCGGGTGATAAACACCCCACCTGTCAAGGAATACGCCAGCGCCGAGCCGCCCAGCAGCGCCGCAGCCGCCGCAGCCATCACCGCCCGTGTCATATGCCTTCTTCTGACGCGTACCTCACCGGGACTTGCAATCACCCCATTTTGAGAGGGTTCCTCCTTATCCCGTAAATACCGGCGGCAGTAGCCCTTCGGGTCCGCCAGCATCCGCTTGAGCCGACGGCGCTGCCGCCAGGACATCCGGGGGGCCTCCTCGCTTTTCAGCTCCTGCTCCCAGTCCTCCCGCAGGGCCTCCATCAAAGCCGTTGTCAGGTGATCATCCAAATTCAGCTTACTCACAGACGTATCCCTCCTCTCTCATGGACTCAATCAGCATCTGCCGACCCCGGGCCACACGGGTTTTTACCGCGCCCTCGCTGATGTGCAGCTCCCGGGCAATCTCCGCATGGCTCCACTCCGTCAAAAACCGCAGCTCCAGCACCCGGCGATAGGTGTCCGGCATCCGGCGGATAATCTCCACCAGCACTCGGAAGCCGCCCTCCTCCGCAGGAACGGCGGGCATCTGCCGCTGCACTTCCTCATCCATGGGCAAATCCCGTCTCTCCTTTCGCAGAAGGTCCAGCGCGGCGTTTTTCGTCACCGTCACGACCCAGTAAATCCTTCGCTCCTCCGGCACCGCCTTTAAATCGTCAAAATGCTGGATAATCTTTAAAAACGCATCGTGGACCGCATCCTCGGCCTGCGTCTGGGAGGGCAGAATCTGCCGTGCCACACGCATCATCCTGTTGTAAAACTGCTGATAGACCATGGCAAACAGTTCTCTGTCGCAATCCTCGTCCATCACCGCAAAATAAATCGGCAGCAAGCTTCTCCCCCTTCCCTCGTTTTCCCTTTGCCACATAGACGCGCCGGGCGACCGGAACGTAACATCTCAAAGAGAAAATTTTCGCCTTTCTTTCGACAATAGGCCGCCGGTTCTGCAATCGGCAGAACCGGCGGCCCGGTCATTGCTTCTTTTTCGGCGGACTTTTACCCGCGCCACTTCCAGTCGCGGATTTCCGGCAGGTCCTCGCCGTATTCCCGGATATACTGCCCATGCTCCACCAGCTTGTCGTTCATCTCCTGAATGAGATGGGCGCTGCGCCCTGTCAGCTCCGGCAGGTACCGCAGCACGTTTTTCACCAGATGGAACCGGTCCACCTCGTTCTGCACCCGCATATCAAAGGGAGTGGTGATAGTCCCCTCCTCCTTGTAGCCGTACACATGGATGTTCCGGTTGTGACGGCGGTAGGTCAGCTCGTGAATCAGGGTGTGATAGCCGTGGAACGCGAAGATAATGGGCTTATCCACCGTAAACAGCGCGTCGTACTCCGGATCGCTGAGCCCATGGGGATGCTCCGTGGCGGGCTGGAGCTTCATCAAATCCACCACGTTGACCACCCGGATTTTAATAGACGGCATCTTCTCCCGCAGAATGGTCACTGCCGCCAGCGTCTCCAGCGTGGGCGTGTCACCGCAACAGGCCATCACCACATCCGGCTCGCAATCCTGATCGTTACTGGCCCAGTTCCAGATGCCAACGCCCTGGGTGCAGTGCTTCACAGCCTGCTCCATGGTCAGCCACTGGGGCCGGGGATGCTTGCTGGTCACCAGCACGTTCACATAGTCCCGGCTCTTGATGCAGTGGTCAAAGCAGCTAAGCAGGCAGTTGGCGTCCGGCGGCAGGTAAAGCCGCACCACGTCCGCCTTTTTGTTGGCGATGTGGTCCAAAAAGCCCGGATCCTGATGGGTAAAGCCATTGTGATCCTGCTGCCAGACATTGGAGGAAAGAATCAGATTCAGAGACGAAATGGACTCTCTCCAAGGCAGCTCGTTGCAGGTTTTCAGCCACTTGGCGTGCTGGGCGCACATGGAGTCCACGATGCGGATAAACGCCTCGTAGCTGGCAAAGAAACCGTGCCGCCCGGTGAGGAGATACCCTTCCAGCATTCCCTCGCACATATGCTCGGAGAGCATGGAGTCCATCACCCGTCCGTCGGCGGAGAGGAACTCGTCTCCTTCCACCGTGGCGCTGTTCCAGCTTCGGCCCGTGACCTCGAACACCTTGCCAAGGCGGTTGCTCATGGTTTCGTCCGGCCCGAAAATGCGGAAGTTCTTCGCGTCGGCATTCAGCCGGAAGGTATCCCGCACATAGCCTCCCAGCTCAATCATGTCCTGCGCCTCCACCGCGCCGGGGGCGGGGACTTCCACGGCATAGTCCCGGAAATCTGGCAGGCGCAGGTCCCGGCGGAGCTTTCCGCCGTTGGCGTGGGGATTTGCGCCTATGCGGCGCCCTCCCTCCGGAGCCAATTCCTCAAGCGCGGGAATCAGCCTCCCGTTCTCGCCGAACAGCTCTTCGGGACGGTAGCTCAAAAGCCATTCTTCCAGCATCTTGAGATGCTCCGGCTTTTCCATGGAGATGGGCACCTGATGGGCGCGGAAGGTTCCCTCCACCTTTTTTCCGTCCACTTCCTTGGGGCCTGTCCAGCCCTTGGGTGTCCGCAGGACAATCATGGGCCACTCCCTGTGCGCCGTCTCACCGGCCTTGGCAGCAGCCTGAATGGCCTGAATCTCAGCCATCACCGTATCCAGTGTGTCGGCCATCAGACGGTGCATGGTCATGGGGTCGTCCCCCTCCACAAAGTGGGCCTTCCAACCGCAGCCCTTGAAATAGCTTTCAATCTGCTCATGGCTCATCCGGGCAAAAAGAGTTGGGTTGCTGATTTTATAGCCGTTCAGGTGGAGGATGGGCAGCACCGCGCCGTCAGCGGCAGGATTCAAAAACTGGTTGCCAAGCCAGGAGGTGGCAAGCGGGCCTGTCTCCGCCTCGCCGTCGCCCACGGTGACCGCGGCAATCAGACCGGGGTTGTCAAACACCGCGCCATAGGCGTGGGACAGACAGTAGCCCAGCTCACCGCCCTCGTTGATGGAGCCCGGCGTCTCCGGGGCCACATGGCTTGCGATGCCTCCGGGGAAGGAAAACTGCTTGCATAGCCTTTGCAGCCCCTCCATATCCCGGCCCACGTTGGGGTATACCTCGCTGTAAGTCCCCTCCAGATAGGTATTGGAGACGAAGAAGTTGCCTCCGTGGCCCGGCCCGGAGAGAAGAATCATATCCTGATCGTACTGCTTAATGATGCGGTTCAGGTGGACGTACACAAAGTTCTGCCCGGGAACGGTGCCCCAGTGGCCCACAATTTTCTTTTTAATCTGGTCTGCGCACAGGGGCTCCCGCAGCAGGGGATTTTTCAACAGATACAGCTGCGCCGCGGACAGGTAGTTTGCCGCACGCCAATAGGCGTCCATATTTTTCAGGTACTCCTCCGTCAGCGGCTGTTTTTCCATGCATTCGCTCATGCTGAAACCTCCATTCTTTTATGCCGCCTTTGCGGCTCTGTCTCATGTTCGCCCATCAGGCGCGAATCAATATACACCATTTTCAGGCGATGCTTCCAGGTTTTTCTTCCAAGAACAGCCTTTCAAAACAGGTCTGCGGGTCTTCCCGCTCAGTCAAATCAGGGACGCGCCAAAGCAGTACTTGCCGCGTATCCCAATACAGCTCCACCCTCGTGAGGCCCAAGTTCCGACCTTACCGCAGTGCATTCAGCTCCAAGATGTCAAACCCGCTGTACGCCCGCTCCCGCAGCAGGGCCTGTACCTCCTCCACGGTGGGGAGGGACGGCATGGCTCCCATCCGGGATACGGTGATAGCGGCGGCGTGGGCGGCAAAGGCCAGCGCCTGTTCCCGGGGCAGTCCCGCCGCCTGGCCGGTGCAAAAAGCCGCCACAAAGGAATCTCCGGCGGCGGTGGGGTCCTTCACCTCCGGCATTTTTACACAGGGGGTATACGCAATGTCCCCGGAACCTGCCACGACAGAGCCGTTTTCGCCCAGCGTAATCATCACGTTCTCCACCCCGCGCCGAAGCAGCGCCGCCGATACCGCCTCTACATCTCCCCTGTCAACGCCGTGCTCGTCCACCCGCAGAGGCAGGCCCGTGAGGAGCGCTGCCTCGTGCTCATTGGGCGAGAGATAGGTGACGCAGCGCAACAGTTCCTCCGGAAGCACCGCCGCCGGAGCAGGGTTCAGCATCACGGGCACGCCTGCCTCCTTGGCGTACTGCGCCACGGCTACGTTAATCTCCATGGGAATCTCAAGCTGGAGCAGCACCAGATCAAAGCGTCCGATTCCGTCTCTCAGCCAAGCCACCTGCTGGCAGGTTGTTGAATAGTTTGCCCCGGGAACCACCGTAATACGGTTTTGCACACCGCTTTCCGTGACCTCCAGAAGAATGTGGGCGATACCGGTGGCTTTGGCCGGATCTGTCAGCACCCGGCTCACATCCACACCAGAACGCTCCGCCGCGCCAAGCAGCTCCCGCCCAAAGGCGTCATCTCCCACCTGCCCCACCATCGTGACCTCCGCGCCCAGACGGGCGCATTGAACCGCCTGATTTGAGCCCTTTCCTCCGGGCGCTGTGCGAAAATCAGTCCCGATGACCGTCTCTCCCGCAGACGGCGCTCTGGGTGTGGACGCTATCAAATCCATCATGAAGCTGCCAGCCACCAAAATCTTTGGCTTTCTCAGCATAATCTGGCTCCTTTCTATGCATTTGTTCCTGCGCAATCGTTTTCTATTCCATATACTTACATCATACGATACTCCGCTGAGAAATGCAAGAGCGAAGCTTTGAATTTCCTCCACCGTCGCGCCACTTGTCATTTGGAAAAGCGCCCCAAATTTACTTACTTTGGCGGTCAGTTGTTTTGCGCCTGACGGTTTGTATGAAAAGTCCACCGAACCATAAAAAAGCTTTTTATATTTTCCCGGTTCCCTCGCACAATCCTCGCGTACACCTCCCTTTTTGCCAAAAAACAAAGGCCGCCGAAAGCCGGCGGCCCATGGACAGAGTTCGGCCCCGGGCGGTATGGCGTCCGTCCGGGGCCTTTCATGAGGGAAAACAGGAAATAAAGGAAAAGAAAGGAAACGGGAAGCTTTTCTGCTGCCCGCCCGGTGTCAGCCAAACCGGAGGGTGAATACGCAAGCCGCGCATCCAATGAAGAAAAGACTCCTAGCCTGTCAGCGACAACCTTTCGCGCCGTGAGAGGTCCTTTGCCCCCATTTGCATTGGGCCAATCGGCGTGTTCGATTAGTTATAACTAACTGCACATTTAAAATACCACGGACAGACCTTTCTGTCAACCCCTAAATTCATATTTTCCCAAAATATTTTTTAGCAGACCTTTTTTCTTGCGGCCCCTGCCTGATGCTGCCATCAAAGCAAAACCCCACTGCCGCGTAAAATGCGGCAGTGGGGCTTTCACACTTGTTTCTGATACCCTTTACTCCGCCCGGTTCATCCGCCACACAACGGCAGAAATCTGGCCCCGGGTCATGGTGTTGGAGGGCTTAAAGGTGCTGGTTCCGTTAGAGAAATATCCCTCTACAATTCCGGCGGCGCTGAGCGCCTGCACGTAGACGTCTCCGGTGTCGGTAAAGGGCTTCACGCTGGAAAGGCTGCTCAGGTTCAGCTTCATGGACTTGGCGGTAATCTGCGCCACCGCCAGACGGCTGATGGGCCGGTCCAGGTCGCTCTCCTTCACGCCGGTAAGCAGCCCGTCGGACTTGGCGCGGGAGAGATAGCCGCTGAAAGGGTGCTTGCCTGTGGGGGACTGGGCTTTGTAGTCCGCGGCCAGCATGATCAGCTTCAGCGCCTGTCCGTAGGTCACGGTTTTGTCCGGCTTAAAATAGCCGTCGGGATAGCCGTCGATGACCTTCGCGTCGCTCAGCTCCGCCACATATTTGTAGCACCACACGGAGGAGCCTACGTCTCGATAGCTCTTGAGTCCGCCGACAATGCCAAGGCAGAATCTGCCGCTGGTAATGGCCTTGCCCGCGCTGTTGTACGCCACATAGGGCATCTCCACCGAGCCGGTGAAGCCCGAGGCGGGCATAAAGCGCAAATCGCCGATTCGCCCGCTGCCGGAGCTGCCGGAATAGACATAGCGGCTGCCAGTCGCGGCCCTGACGGACCCGGTACCCACGTAAACCGTCCCCTGCCGAGAGGCGGGCAACTCCAGAAGCTGGAGACTGGACATGGAAGCGCCCGATGCCGCCGAAGAAACCGCTTTGTAAATCGCGTCTGCCGGGAAGGTGACGGAGGTGTTCATGGGCGTAGCCCCATACACATCCTGCACAATCGCACTGTTGACGCTGATGAGAATGGTGCCCTGCGCGGTGCGGTTTCCGCTGCCGTAGGCAGTGAAAGGAATCGTGGTGCAGTAGTTGTTTCCAGTGGGCACATACGTCAGCTCACTCAGCGCGTACTGATTCGCCCCGGAGGGGCTGAAATACAGAAGCTGGCTGCCGCAGTTGCCGCTGGTCAGCTTTAGGCCCGTGGTCCCGTAACTGCTGACGCCGTAGTAATTGTAGTACAGCGTCCCGGTGTCCGGCACACCGCCCAGCTTCACAGACTGGAGTACGGATCCGGAATACGATTGATTCATAAACCGGGCAATGTCGTTGGGGTTAATCTGCACATTGGTCCCGCCGGTGGTGTTATACCGGATATCCCCCCGGATCGCGGTGTCCTCCGCCTGGATTTCCAGAACCCCGTCCACATAGCGGCCTGCGTCGTAGTAGGCCCGGAAGGGCAGCCGCACGTTATCGCTGAAGCTGGAGGAGGTTACAAAGCTCATTTCGCCCAGAGGATAGTCTCCGTATTTGGAATTATCCACGTAATAGATATAGGTATTGTAATTATTTTTGTTGAAGGCGGTTTCGCTTCTTCCGCCGTAATTGTAATACAGCAGTCCGTCCGTCTGGTCATAGGCGGAGGTGGTCAGGAAGGTGACAAACCGAAACTCATAGCCTGACTGGCCATTCTGAAACACGCGCCTGAAATCACTGATATCCAGTGAGACCGCCTCTCCCGTGCTTGCCTTATAGGTAATTGTTTCGCCGGAGCCGGCACCGCTGATTTGAATTTCCATCTCTCCGTCCACATACCGGCTGCTGGAATAGTACGCCCGGAAGTTGACGGTGACGCTTCCCTTGGAGGTACCGGACACAGCTAAAAAGCTGAGGTCGTCGATGGGATAGGACCCGTAGCTGGAGCTGCTGTAATAGTAGGAATAATCATCCACGGCGGAAAGGGACAGCTCCTTCTGGTCGGACCGCCCGTAATTGTAGTAGAAGGTTCCGCCGCCGGAGGAGGAGGCTGTGACGGAGGTAAACTCCACCCAGCGGACCGTATCGGAATAGCGGGACTGATACACCCTGTTAAAGTCTGCCCGGTCCATGGACACCCGCTCCCCGGGCTGCACCGTATAGTTGATGGTGGTGCCGTAGCCGGTGTTGCCGTTGCTGGTGATGGAAAGGGTCCCCTGAACAGTGCTGTATCCGTCTGTCGCGGTATAGGTCACGGAGCTGGTCCCCCTCGTGCCGGAGGGCACAAAGTACACGCTGGCGATGGGATAGCTCCCCCCGCTGTATGTATAGGTCCGGGCAAGGTCGGTTCTGGAGCTGTTGGCATACAGCGTTCCATAGGAGTACGTGGACATGCCGGAGAGCGACACGTTCACAAAATTCCGGCCCGTCAGGCCCGCAAACACGCCGTTGAGCTTGCTCTGGATTGAGGAACCCACCGAGGACTCTCCCGTCCCGGTAAGATCCAGCGCCGCGCTCTGATTCGCGGCACTCAGGGTATAGACCGCGTACCATACCATGTTGGCCGTCACCTTGGTTGCGGCCACCTGCGCTGCGGTGTAGACAGTCTGTCCGTAGTAGGACGCTGCGGTGCCGGGGTTGGACGTGGTCCAGCCCTTGAAGCTATACGTGCAGTAGGACGCGCTCTTGGAGGGCGTCCCGGGCACGGTGGCAAGCCCGTCCTTATTGACGCTCTGGGGCGTGCCGTAGGTACTTCCGGAGTTGATAAACGTCACGGTGTATTTCGCGGAGACAGGCAGCCCGCCCCGCACACACACGTCGCATACGCCGTCGTTATTCGCGTCCACATGGGCCACCTTGGCAGAGGTACCGTTGCAGGTTGTGCATCGTTGCCAGTGGTAGGTGGCATCCGAGGTGTAGTTGGCCTCGTAGGTGTGGGCAGCCTTGCTTCCGGGATACTCCTGTCCGCACACCGCGCAGGGATGCCAGTGCTCCGTGTCGTTGGACTTCCATTCGCCGGACAAGGTGTGGGGCAGGGCGGGAATGATCTCCTCGCGCTGATAGCCGCAGCCGTCCGTGCAGGCATAATAATTTTTTCCCGTCTGGGCGCAGGTAGCCGGGATCGTGGCGGTTACCGTCAAAGACGGATGATGCACGCCGCTCTCCATCTCATAGCCGCAGACTCTGCAAACCTTGTGATGGGTCCCATTTCCCGCGTCCTGCCATGCGCTTTCCTCATGGGCGCCCACGGCGGTTTTCTCGGTGCAGTTGGGGTCTGTGCAGTCGTGCCAGTGCTCCGTTTCATTTTTCGACCATAAGCTGCTGAAATTATGCCCCGGCGGAGGATCGTCTGCCGCAGCGGGGACGGCGGTTCCCGCCAGCATCAGCGCCGCCAGCAAAAACGCGGGCAGCTTCTTTTTCCAAAACGCTTTCATCTTTTCCCTCCATTGCTCGCATTGCATACTTTTTCACCATACTCATCTTTTAAGATAACGGAAAATGCAAATTCATTCATGAACAAACTATGAACAAACCCACAATTCGGCCTTCTTCGGAAAATATTTCCCCGCAGGCACGCGTGCTTTACCGCTGAACGTCATCCTCTGAAAACTTTTCTCCGCGCATTTCCGCCGCCCTCTGAATCAGTCTCCCACGGGTAGGACGCTTTGAAAAGGCAAACGGAGGCCCGGACAAATGTCCGGGCCTCCATTAATCGGTTTCCTGTGCTTTTTGTGCCGCCTGCCCGAAAAGATACCGGACGGAACCGACCGTGAAACGCACGGCCACCCTCGCTTTTCAGGGTAGGTTTACTCCCCGTCACCGGGCCTTTCCGGACTTGATGCGCTGTTCATCATCAGCAACAGCTCCAACACACTGCGGAAGCTCTCCTCCCTGCGGCCCTCCAGCCATCGGACGGAGCCCTGCCAGCTGGCATTTTGGCGAAATAAAATGCGCAGGCTGAACGTAGCCGCACGGCCCCGTTCCGGGCCTGAAGCCGTACCTGCAACGGGCGGCTCCACCGGAGCAAAGGTGCGGGTCCGCGCAAAAGGCTCCGGAAATTTTGTATCGTCCAGCAATCTCTCCATCTCCAGAAGAAATTGCATCACGCCGCGAAATGCAACAGGCTCCGCAAGCCCCGGATTGATCAGCCGCCCCGTCCACGCGCCGTCTGCGCAGTCGTCCACGCAGACCACGGTGTCGTAGTACCGGCTTTCCCACCGCTTTTCCTCCATCTCTGTGCCACGTCCCTTCCTTTTGGACTTTTTAAAACTTGGCTTTATTGTAGCATCAGGAGGTTACAGCAATGGTTACAGGATTCATTCCGAACTTCATTCTGCAATAAATATTATGTAAATTTTTTTGCCCCGGAATTTGCCGCGATTCTTCCGGCCTTTTCCTGCGGCCTCATTTCCCCGCGTTGGGAAAGCGAAACAGCCGGAATTATTTCTTTCGCTTTCTCTGGCGCAGCTTATAGGCACGCTTGTATTCGTACATCCTTTCGTCAGCCGCGGCCAGCAGGTCCCCCGCCTGCATGGTGTTATCCGGTCCCACCGAAATCACGCCATAGCTCATACTGCGGTCATAGGCGGCGCTCTCCGTCACAAGACTGCCGCGCAGCAGCTCCATGCGCTCTGCCGCCGCCTCCGCGTTCCAGTTTTCCGCAAGCAGCATGAACTCGTCCCCGCCGATGCGGCAGACCACCGCGTTCGGGGAAAAATTCAGCATGGCGCCGGACATGGCCATAATATACCGGTCGCCCTCCTCGTGCCCGTATCGGTCGTTGACCTGCTTCAAATCGTCCATGTCGATGAAGCACAGGGCAAAGCTCCGCTTCTCCGCAATCCACTTTTCCAGCGTATCCATCCCGTACCGCCGGTTGTTCAGCTGGGTCAGCGTGTCAAAATTTGCAATATTCTGGAGCTTGCGCATTTGCTCCCGCTCCGCGCTGATATCGGCCAGCACAAACGCCATGGCGTTGTACTGATCCCAGCGCAGGGGATGCACCGATACGGAAAAATTCTGTGTCCTGCCACCGTCCGCCGGGAGCTCCAGCTCCGTCACATAAATGTCGCTCTTCCCCCGCATGGCCATCGTCTGCCGTTTCAGCCATGCAATCAGCTCCGTCGCGCCGTCCTCACTGACGGGAAGGTCGTTCGACCCGCTGCTGACAAACAGAATATCCGAGGTGTCCGCATCCGTCACAATGATCTGCTGTTCAATCTGCTTCGCCAGCATTTCGTAAAGGCTTCTGCTCTGCATCATGGTGCGGATCTGCTCCAGGAGAACCGTCCTCCGCCGGTCAAGCTGCTCAATCATGGCGTTGAAAGCGTCGGAAAAGTCCCCCATAAAGTCCACGCGCTGACGGTAATCCCCCATGGCCACCTGCTGTGTCTGCCACATCACGTGTCTGAGGAACGCATGCAGCGCTTTCAGGGGCGCGGCCAGCTCATTGTTGGGCCGGGGCAGCTTCACATTCAGATTCCCCTTGGAAATGGCTTTGGCTAGTCTCGCGTTGTCCGCCAGACATTTTGAGAAGGCAACCAGACTGTTTCCAAACTCCCGGAATTCCTCCGGCAGCTCCCCCACGTTTAAAA
Organism: Oscillibacter sp. GMB15532; assembly: GCF_041020825.1. NCBI lineage: Bacteria > Bacillati > Bacillota > Clostridia > Eubacteriales > Oscillospiraceae > Oscillibacter > Oscillibacter sp. GMB15532. The sequence goes on along the minus strand of NZ_JBEVTO010000003.1, from coordinate 178,968 downwards.
CAGCGCTCTCGGGGTCGTGCATCACCTGCTTCAGATAATCCTGCAAAATCTCCGCCGCCGAGTTCATCGGTCACTCACATCACTTTCCATGCCGCTCCGTCTTATCCCGGCATTCCCCGAAAGCGGCACACCCGGTCCCCGTTGGCCCAGCAGTCGATTTCCCGCACGGTGTACTTTTCGCCGGTGTACGCCTCCAGAATTCCACCGATAAAGCCCTCGTCGTAATAGCATACGGTTTCGTTGGTGACAGGAATGCCGCTGCAATCCAGATCCTCCGCCACCGTCAGCACAATTTCCCCGGTGTCCTCCACATAGCTTTCCATCCGCAGAATGCCGATTTTCAGATCTTTAAGCGTTTTTTGCAGGTCCGCAGCAAAGCCGCTGAACTCCGCCGTCAGATCCAGCATGTGCTTTGCAAATTCCAAACCCGCCAGATAGCCTGCCTGACGGAAATAGCCGTTGGCCCGCTCGCCGCCGCAGTCCCGGCTCAGCACGTCCAGCATGGTATACTGCATCAGGCGATAGACCAGCACCGGCATCTCCATGCCCAAATCTCCCCGGCCGCCCTTGACATCACCAAGATTCTCCCACCTGAAACAATGATGCTTAAAAGCCTGTTTCTCCGTGTTCATCAAAATCCCCCTAAGCCTGCGGCTTGTAAAATAGGTCTCCGTGTTCCTCCTGCAGCACTTCCAGCATTAATTCCGCCATCTGCGGATCAAACTGCGTACCCTTGTTTTTCCGAATTTCCGCAGCAGCCTCCGCCACGGTGATGGCCGGACGGTATACGCGCTTGCTGGTCATGGCGTCATAGGCGTCCGCCACCGCCAGAATACGGCAGGTCATGGGGATTTCCTCCCCTTTCAGGCCCCGGGGATAGCCCCCTCCGTCCCAGCGCTCGTGGTGGGCAAGAATCATCTCCGCCACGCTGGAAAGTTCCGGCGTCGCCTGCGCGATGCGGAAGCCGATCTCGGGATGCCGCTTCATCTCACCCCATTCCGCACCGGTGAGCACCCCCGGCTTTTTCAGAATATCGGGGTTGACCCCCACCTTCCCCACGTCGTGCAGCAGGGCAAGAATGGACAGCTCGTCCATCTCCTTGGAAGAGAGCTGAAGCTTTTTGCCTACGGCGTGGCAATATTTTTCCAGCCGCTTGGAGTGCTCCTCCGTTTCGTTGCTTCTTTCATAGAGTGTTGCAAGCAGCGTGCTGATGATGGCGTTGCGGTAGCTCTTGCCGTCCAGCAGCTTCTGCTGGTACATGTATTCCTCCGCCCGCTGCAGCGCAACCTGCACGACGGTGTCGGCGCCGTCCTTGCACGCACACCCCAGCGACAGGCTGAGTGCCAGACTGCTCCCCTTGATTTCAACCTGAATATTCCTGATGCGCCGGATGACGGCCTCCGCTTCCTCCAGCCCCTTCCCGGGCATGAGAATCACAAATTCGTCTCCGCCCAGACGGGCGACAAGATCGCCCTTGCCGCTGCACTCCCGCATCATCTTGGCTACGCTTTTAAGCAGCATGTCCCCCGCGCTGTGGCCAAACACGTCGTTGGTGATTTTGAGGCCGTTTACATCCGCCATAATCACCGAGACAGGAACCTCTCCTGCCGCGTCCATGCGGCACATCGTCTCTTCGATGTACCGTCGGTTATACAGGCCCGTCAAAGAGTCGTGATAACTCAAAAATTCGATTTCCCTGCTGTGGGCCTTCTCGCTGCTGACATCCCGGAACACCATCACAACACCCATGGTATCCTGACTTTCATCTCCGCGGATGGGGGCGGCGCTGTCGGCAATCGGCGTGGGCCTGCCCTGCCGGTCCACCAGCTCCGTGTGATTGGCAAGGCCCATGACCAGACCCGTCTCCAGCACCTTTTGCACGGGATTCTCCGCCAACCGGCCCGTCTCCTCGTTGCGCAGAACAAAAACCTCTGAAAAGGGCCTGCCCAGGGCCTGTCCGTCGCCCCAGCCCGTCAGCCGCTCGGAAACGGCGTTCATTCCCGTAATGATCCCCTCTCGATCCGTGGTAACCACGCCGTCGCCGATGGACTGGAGCGTGGTGTGCAGCAGCTCCTTTTCCCGGATCAATTCCTCCCGGTAGCACTCCCGCTCCGTCACGTCGAAGAAAATTGCGTAAAGCAGCCTGCGGCCTTTGTCCCAAATCTCGGAGGCATATACATCCAGCAGCCTTGTCTCTCCGCTTCTCAGGCGGTGGGGGGCGGCCACAAACAGCGCCCCCGCATCCATTTCCCCATGTATCTTTTGGAGCTGAATGTCACCGGGCAAAAGGTTGAATTCCTGCACTTTTTTTCCCAGCATCTCCTGCTTTTCAAAGCCAAAGTAGCGCAGCAGGGCAGGATTGGCGTCCACAATTTCTCCCGTGTCCGCGTCTATCACCACCTTCAGCGCGCTGTGCTGCTCAAACATCGCCTGAAAACGCGACGCAAACGCCCGGTTGCTCCGTTGGGCCGCCTTCAGCTTTTCTTTGTTGGTAAGGAGCTGGTAAAAAACAATCCCCGCCGCCGACACGGTAATCAAAACGGTGATGATGCTCGTGGTCACCACATCCCGAAACAGCACGGCCGAACGCAGCAGCACGTCAGGCCCCCGCACAACACTTACCAGATACCAGCCGTTATACTCCAGATGTGCGGAGGAAAGAAAATAAGTATCCCCGTTGCGAAAAAATTTCGCGCTGGACGCGCCCCCGTTCATCACGCTCACGGCTATTTTGCCGACTTCCGTCTCCGACAGGCCATATCCCCGCAGATCGTCGAACAGATTTCCCTGATGCTCCGGCTGATAGGTGTTATAGACAATCTCTCCGCTGCCAGTGATCACGCAGCTATATGGATTCTGATAAACACCACTGTCGGAAGCACTGGAAAGCAGATTTTTCTCCTTCAGGCGGACGCAGAGCGCACCCACCATGCCGGCATCACCGGTCAGAGGCCTGATAATTACAAGGTCCTTCTTTGCATTCTCTCCGGCTACCGCGCTGATGACGGTAACGCCCTTTTGAAGACGCCCCGCGTCCTCTTGGTTAATCGACAGCTTTCCTCCCTCAATTTCCTCTGTGGAAAGATAGGTCACAAAATCGCCGGATAGAAAGCCGCTGTGCCGGTCCAAACGATCCTGAATATCTCCTCCAAGCCCGGCTTCGGAGCTTAAAAGCAAGGCTTCCGCCGCTTTCAGGGACTTCAGCGCTCCTGCAATGTCCCGCTTAATACCCACGGCGGTATGCTGGGTATTGGTATTCAGACTGGAGGCGACGGTTCTCTCAAATTCCGCGTCCAGCTTTTGCTTCTCCCACAGCAAAAGCAGGCCAATGGATATCGTAAACACCAGAACAATGAGCACAAAGCCCCGGACCGATCCCTTTTTCAACGCCAGCGCAAGCTTTTCCTTGGCGTTTTTCACACAGTTGCCTCCTTTATATATCTCCCGACTTATCCTCGCTCCGTGAAAACGGGGTGAACCCCAAAGGAACCGTTCCGCGTTCGTTTCCAAAACCGCGCCGATATCCTCTGCTTATTTGTAAGCGCGCAGGCTCTCGGCCAAAAGGAGCTTCCTCAATACGCGCAAAATTTGTCGTGTTATGATGACATTATACAGCATGTTCTTTTTTATGCATACTGAATTTCTCTATATACCAATCATTTTTGTCTAATCCGCTTAAATTTTTAAAGGAATTGACTGTTTTTAAGCCGAATATTCAGCTTTTCGTATATACCCTCTCATGCCTCCTTAAAGTGGGTACACCAACCCTTGCTGCAATGTAACGAAACCCCTTGAAATATGAAATAAATTCCCCGTTTGAAACCAACTTTTTGCTGTCTTCTCAAAAAAAGAGAACTGCCCTTCTTGCCCCAAATATTGCCCGGGGCGTGAGAGCAATTATAATTTCAAGTCAAAAAATTAAAATATTTTCTGGGATATATTGTAAATTATTTTGTAAAATGGTACAATGCTCTCCAGATACGCCGAAAGGCAGGATTGATCGGAGGAACATTAGCATGGCGACTTCATCGGACTACGTGGAATTTGTTTGTGAGCAGTTGGGTAATCTGTGGTCGGTGCGCAGCAGAAAGATGTTTGGCGAGTACATGGTCTACGTAAATGACAAGCCCATCCTGCTGGTGTGCGATAACACCGTGTTCGTGAAAATTCTCCCGGAGCTTGCCCCTGTGATGGGCGGCGCGGCGCGGGGCGTTCCCTACGAGGGCGCAAAGGAGCATTATATTCTGGATATTGAGGACCAGGCCTCCCTGCGGGCCGCCGTGGAAATTCTGGAGGCCGTCAGCCCCCTGCCAAAGGCCCGGAAAAAGAAGTAGGCAAGGGCCCAAAAAGAAAAAAATACCCGAAACCACATTTTTGTCTTTTCATCAGGCTGCGTCGCACTTTGAAAATACCAACCTTGCCAGTAGTCATATCCGTATTCCCTCTGTGAATCGCACAAAAATAGACGTTTTATAGACGCTCTATCATGTAATATACACCTAATCACGGAAAGGAATTGGAGAAAGTTTCGCAGGGAGATTCCGTTTTTTCGTGAAGTTTTTGCCGGGGCAGTTCAGAAAAGGGCCATGTGAGAAAGCGCTGTCTTGCCCAGACCGCGTCCGCCCCCATCTGACCGCTTTCGGCACTGATTGTCCGCTTTCAGACGCGGACAGTCTTTCCTGTGTCTGTATTGTTGCAGCGAATCTGTCCGGAAAGGAGGGCAATTACGGAAAATGGAAAAAGCGGAGGCTCCGGTAAAGTCCGGCTCTCGGCTGTACAAAATTTCCCGTAAACACTGCAAAATTCAACAATCATAAGGAAAGAGAGATTTCCAGCGTTTAGAGATTTAGAGATCTTTATAGGAAAGGGCGATTGAAATAATGTCTATTTTATTAAATCCGGTTCTTGTCTCCGTAGTAGTCCTGTGTGTCCTGTGTTTGCTGAAACTGAACGTTCTTTTGTCCCTGATCATTTCCGCCATCGTTGGCGCTGTTCTGGGTGGCATTGACATTCCTTCCGCCATGGGCATCCTGACCGCCGGCTTCAGCGTAAACGGCGGCACCTCTTTGGCCTACCTGTTGTTGGGCACCTTTGCCACCGCCATCGCCGCCACGGGCCTGGCCGACATGATGTCCAAGAAGCTCTCCAAAATTATGGGAAAGAGCGCCAAGTTCCTTCTGGTGGTGCTGGCCGGCGTGGCCTGCCTGTCCCAGAACCTGATTCCCGTTCACATCGCTTTCATTCCCATCATGATTCCTCCCCTGCTGAGTCTGTTCAACGAGCTGAAGATTGACCGCCGGGCTGCCGCCTGCTCTCTGGCATTCGGCCTGAAGGCTCCTTACATCACCATTCCCTTTGGCTTCGGCGCTATCTTCATGGGCATTATTGCCGATAACATGACCAAGAACGGTATGCCCACCACCATCGGTGAGATTGCGAAGTACAACTGGATTCTCGGTGTTTCCATGCTGATCGGTCTGTTTTTGGCCATCTTTGTCACCTATCGCAAGCCCCGCGAGTACAAGGACCTGTCCGTAGACGTGTCCGCCACCGAGGCCATCTCCGACAAGTTCACCAAGGAGCATGCTGTTACCCTTCTGGCCATCGTCGTGGTGGTTGCCGTTCAGATTCCCACCGAGTCTCTGGCTTTGTCCGCCCTGTGCGGCCTGATGGTCATGTTTATTTTTGGTGCCATCAAGTGGAAGAAGATCGACGAACAGTTTGACGGCGGCCTCAGAATCATGGGCATGATCGCCTTTATCATGCTGGTAGCCGGCGGCTATGCCGACGTAATCAAGGCCACCGGCGCGGTTGATGAACTGGTGCAGGCTGCTATCAGCATCATGGGCGGAAACAAAATCATCGCCGCCACCGTCATCACCCTCATCGGCCTTCTGGTCACCATGGGCATCGGCAGCTCCTTCAGCACTGTTCCCGTAGTTGCTGTGCTGTATGTTCCTCTGTGCCAGCAGATGGGCTTCTCCGTGCCCGCCACCATCATTTTGATGTCCGCCGCGGCCGCCTTGGGCGACGCCGGCTCTCCCGCTTCCGACACCACCTTGGGGCCCACGGCCGGTCTGGATGCGGACGGACAGCACAACCACATCTGGGATACCTGCGTACCCACCTTTATCCATTACAACATTCCTCTGATGATCGCCGCGATCATCGTCTCTCAGCTTATCTGATCCAAATTCAAAAGCTATACCAAAGGCTGGGGTTCGGTATTCACCGGACCCCAGCCTTTATCTTTCCCTGTGGAAACGCAGTGTGCTCCGCCAAGCAGCGACTTTGACAAAGAGGCGGCTCTGCAGGCAGGTCTTTCCCGCCTCTTTAATATATCCCTGCAAACAATTAACGGACTGCGAACCTGCCCGGCAAAGCATCCTCGCCGCCCTAACGCACCGCACCCCCGCAGAAGACTGCCAGCCTGAACGCATCAAACCCACCGCAGGACAGTCTGTGTGCCGACCATGCTTTTTTCTTCATTTTCTTTTCTCTCGACCCACTGGCAAGGTGACGAAACGATAGTTTTGTGCTTCACGGCAAAAGGACCTGTTTCGCCAAGGAGCACACTTTGTGAAAAGACAACGCCTGTCTGTAAGGACAGGAACGACTTTCTGCGGGAAGACCTTCAAAAAAGCCGCCGCACCGAAGTTCGGTGCGGCGGCTCTCATCTACTTACGGAAATGCAACTTATTCAAAGTCGGGGACGTGCTTCTTAACGATATCCAGCAGATCGCCGCTGCGGACCATCTTTTCTACCTCCGCAATGTCCTGCCAAATCTCGCGGTCGATCTCGTAGAACGCAACCTTCTCGCGCACGTGCTTGTACATGGCCTCGTGGACAGGCGCCATGCCCTGACCGTGGGTGTTCAGGTTGCGGCGAATGTCGATAGCCTGGCAGGCAGTCATCAGCTCATCCGCCAGAACGGACAGAGTGTTCTGCACAATCCAGCCGGCCTTGCGCGCTGCGGTGGTGCCCATGGAGACGATATCCTCCTGATTGGCGGAAGAGGGAATGGAGTCCACCGACGCGGGATGCGCCAGAACCTTGTTCTCGGAAACCATGGAAGCAGCGGAGTACTGCACGATCATAAAGCCGGAGTTCACGCCGGGCTTGGTGGTGAGGAACGGGGTCAGTCCGTTGGACAGAGCCGCGTTCACCATGCGCTCGGTGCGGCGCTCGGAGGCGTTGGCAATCTCGCTGCACGCGATGCCCAGCGTGTCGAAGGGAATCGCCATGGGCTCGCCGTGGAAGTTGCCGCCAGAGATAACCGCCTCGTCATCGAGGAACAGCAGCGGGTTGTCGGTGACGGCGTTCAGCTCAATCTCCACCTTGGCGCGCACATACTCCAGCGCGTCACGGACGGCGCCGTGGAGCTGGGGGATGCAGCGCAGGGCGTATGCGTCCTGCACCCGGTCCTTCTGGCAGTTGTCCAGAATCTCGGAATCGGCCAGAAGCTTACGCATATTGGCAGCCACCATAATCTGGCCCTTCTGGCCGCGAACGGCGTGAATGCGGGCGTCAAAGGCGTTGCGCAGACCGGTGAGGGCCTCGAAATCCAAAGAGCTGATGGCGTCGGCCAACTGGGCGGCGCAGATGGTGTCAAACAGAGCCAGAGAACCAACAGAAGTCATGGCGCAGGTGCCGTTGGTCATGCCAAGGCCTTCCTTGCACACCAGCGTCTCCAACGTCTGGATGCCGGCCTTGGCCATGGCCTCCGCGCCGGTGAGCTTTTCGCCCTTGTAGTTTGCCAAGCCCTTGCCCAGCAGGGGCAGCGTCATGTGGGCCAGCGGGGCCAGATCTCCGGAAGAGCCCAAAGAGCCCTTCTGGGGAACCACGGGAGTAACGCCCGCGTTCAGCATGGCCAGCATCATCTCCACCAGAATGGGGCGAATGCCGGAAACACCCACGCATAGCGCGTTTGCCCGCAGCAACAGCATACCGCGCACCACCTCGTCGGCATAGGGATCGCCGGTGCCGGTGCAGTGGCTGAGAATCAGGTTGGTGGACAGCTCGTTGCTCATCTCTTCAGGCACGGCCACCTTCTGGAAATCTCCAAAGCCGGTGGTGATTCCGTAAGCAACGCGGTTCTCCGCCACAATTTTTTCCGCCAGCGCGCGGGACTTCTTCATGGCTTCCAGCGCGGAGGCAGCCAGCTCCACCGTCGCGCCATAACGGGCGACGGCCACGAAGGACTCCAGCGTCAGGCTGTGTCCGTCAACAACGACATGCTTTATTTCAGAAGGCTTCATAATCATTTTAATCGTTACCTCGCTTCAAATTTTTGCCCTGCAATATCAGTCTTTTTAAAAAGCGTCCGCCCCGAGAGTCACAGCCGGAAAAGGATGCGCCATAAGCTGCATTTACAGGTCCTGTGAGATGTGAGAAATGGTTTCCATGATTCGGGTCAGGCGCGCTTCCGGCACTCTCGCGCCGGAAGCGCCGTTCACCCTGCCCAGGGGTGAGCCTGCCGCAATCCTGTCTGTATTGTGCGCTGGTCGGTTTAACGTTTTCGCACAAACACATAATAGCATTGTTTTTGTACGAAATCAACATTTATTTTTTAATTTTAATATAGTTTTTTGTTCATTATCACAGTATATCGGTAGCGTATTAGCAAGATACGGGGGTAGTGTATTATCATGCGGACTTTTAAAGCTTAAATGCCTGCCGATGTTTGGCAAAATTGACATGCGGCAGGGGAAAGTAGATTGACAGTGACTGAAAAGTCTGCTATTCTTGGCCATAGGATACCCTGTTACCGTATAAAAGCAATCCTGCCGCCGGAGCCGACACACGGCGGCGCCTGATTTTGAAAGTGGGGCTGCAAGATGTATGAAAGCAGAATGAAATCGGAAATGGTAGACCATCTGTATCAGGCAATTCTCTCCCTGAAGGACCAGGAGGACTGCTACCGCTTTTTTGACGATTTGTGTACCGTCGGGGAGATTCAGGTCATGGCCCAGAGGTGGATGGTGGCCCGGATGCTTCAGGACGGAGAAACCTTCAACGCCATCAATGAAAAAACCGGTGTTTCCTCCGCCACCATCACCCGCGTGCGGAAATGCCTGGTCTACGGCGCGGAGGGCTATGCCCGAGTGATTGACCGTCTGGCGGAGCCAGAGCCTCCCAAAAAGAAAAAGGGATAATTCCCATCGACGTTAAAATCCCCGTCCCCCGGCAAGCATCCTCTTTCCATCGGGAAGGAGATGCCTGCCGGGGGACGGGTTCTTTGATCGGCAAATCCCCGGCGGCGCAAATTGCGCCGCCGGGGATTTCTTATCCGACGAAAACAGTGTCACTCCTCAGACGCGCCCTGAATCTCCAGCAGCTCCAAGGCGTGCTGTCCGGCGGCGGTGAGGGCCATGCTGCCCTTGTAAGGGAACCCCTCGTAGGCCGTGTAGTCAAAATTTGAAAGCGGCAGATCGTAGTCCAACCGGACCAGACGCTTCTGCGCCAGCGACGTGATAATCTGGCCATACTCCGCGGGGGTGTATCTTGCGCCCTCCAGATAAATCGGGTCCTGGGACCCCTCCCGCCGGGCGATGGGTAAAAACGGTGTCTGGGCCAGGTCCTGCAGCAGCTCCAGCTCTCCCTCGCCCATCCATACGCTGGCCCTTGCACTGCATCCGCTGCATCCATCGCAGCCGCCGTCCGTGCCGCAGGCCCCGCCGCCGCACGCTCCGCACTGATGCTCCTCGTGATTCATATGCCCATCTCCAATCATATTCAAAAATTTTGGTGTTTTGTTTCTTTCTGCCGGTCTGCCCGGCCCTCCGCCGCATGCAGCAGTGCAGAGCGCTGGTTCGGCAGGTCCCCGTCCACCACGGCGGAGAGAAGCTCCTCCAGCGCCGCGCCGATTTCGGAACCCCGAAGCCCCAGAGCCAGCATATCCTGTCCGTTTACCGCCAGCTGCCGCAGTGATACGCATTCGTCCCGGGCCAGCAGGTCCTCCATCATCCTTTGTATCTGCTCCACGTCCTTCAGCCGGGCGCGGTAGGCCGGAGCCTGCCCCAGATTATCCGCCCGCTTCACCTCGGTCAGCTGCCGCAGGCGCTCCGCCCCCAGCTTTCGCAGCGCGCGGCGGATGCTTTTTTCCGTCCGGGGAATCTCCCTGTCGTGCCACAGCACCAGCGTGACCACCGCCTCCCGGGTTGCGTTGTCAAATTTCAGCCGCCGCAAAATCGCGTCCGTCATCTCCGCGCTGACCGTCGGATGCCCGTAAAAGTGTCCGCCCCGCTCGTCCCGGGTGTAGCACCGGGGCTTTGCCACATCGTGCAGCAGCACAGCCCAGCGCAGAATCGGCTCCGCCGGGACCTCGCTCAGGGCATGAAGCGTATGCTCCCATACATCATAACAGTGATAGCGGCTGTGCTGGTCAAAGCCCACCATGGGCAAAAGCTCCGGCACCACCGTTCCCGCCACCTCCGGAAATTCCCGCAGGACCTCCGCCGCGGCGGGGCCGCACAAAAGCTTCGTCAGCTCAATCTGTATCCGCTCCGCGGCCACGTCGCAAAGCAATTTTCTGCACGCCCGCAGCGCCCGCGCCGTCTCCTCTTCCACAGAAAAGTCCAACACCGCCGCCAGCCGCAGCCCGCGCAGAATCCGAAGCGCGTCCTCTTGAAACCGCTCCTCGGGCAATCCCACACAGCGCAGAAGCTTATTTCTCAAATCCTCCCGCCCGCCAAAGGGGTCTGTCAGCGTTCCCCGCAGGTCCATTCCCATGGCGTTCACCGTAAAATCCCGGCGGCTTAAATCGTCCCGCAGGGAGCGGGTAAACGCCACCGTGTCGGGGCGACGGCGGTCGGTATACTTTCCGTCGGTGCGAAAGGTAGTGACCTCCACGGAAAGTCCCCCCTCCCGGACGGTCACGGTACCGTGGCGCAGTCCGGTGGGCGCAGCCCGACCCGAAAACAGCGCCATTGTCTCCTCCGGCAGGGCCGAGGTAGCCACGTCCCAGTCCCCCGGCTCCCGTCCCAGCAGGGAATCCCGGACGCAGCCGCCCACACAGTGGGCCTCGTGGCCATGCTCCTCCAGCGCCTTTAATATGCGTTTCACCGGCTCCGGAATGTTCACCTGCTCACCTTACTTTCTCTTTTCAAATCAGCGGGCCACAGCCGGTTTCCTCATAGCGGGCCGCGCCTTTTCGGTTGCATTTTCCACTCTTGCATAGTATAATACCTTTTCTGAGAAGGACAGTCAATCGCCCCCGCCTGAATGTAAAAAATTTGCCGGGGCGCTATAAATTCCGGCGCCGCAGTTATAATACAGTATCATACAATAAACGGCGTCCCATTTGCAAGTCATTGCAGGAGAAGGAGCAACTATTATGATGAATAATCCAAAGCCCATCAGCGCTTACATGGTTCCCGGCAAGCAGGTTCATCTGGTGGGGATCGGGGGCGTATCCATGGCTCCGCTGGCGGAAATCCTGCTGGGGATGGGGCTTGCGGTCCACGGCTCCGACATCCATGAAAGCGAAGCGGTGGCCCATCTGCGGTCCGCGGGCATCCACGTGGACATCGGCCACAGCGCCGAAAATCTGGGCGAGTGCGACTTTGTGATCCGCACCGCCGCCGTCCACGACAACAACCCGGAAATTTCCGGCGCGGTGACCCGGGGCATCCCGGTTTACGAGCGGGCGCAGGCACTGGGCGCCATCATGCGCCGCTACCCCAACGCCCTGTGCATCTCCGGCACCCACGGAAAAACCACCACCACCTCCATGTGCACTCACATCTTTATGGCGGCGGAGGCAGACCCCACCGTGATGATCGGCGGCATGCTGCCCCTGCTTAACTCCGCCTACCGGGTGGGCAACGGGGACACCATGATTCTGGAATCCTGCGAGTATTGTAACTCGTTCCTCTCCTTCTACCCCACCGTGGCGGTGATTCTCAACGTAGAAGAGGACCATCTGGACTTTTTCAAGGATTTGGAGGACATTGAGCGCTCCTTCCGCCGCTTTGCCCAGCTGGTGCCGGACGGTGGGCGGGTGGTGGCCAACGCGGACAACGACGGGGCCATGGCGGCTCTGAAAAACTTAGGCCGCCCGGTGTTTACCTTCGGGCTGGAGCGCACCGCCCACTGCACCGCCGAAAACCTCCGTGAGGAAGGCGGGAAACAGCTTTTCGACGTGACAGTATACGGCAAGCCCTATGCCAGCGTGTCCCTGCCCGTCCACGGCAGACACAATGTGTCCAACGCGCTGGCGGCGGCTTCAGCAGCCTATGTACTGGGCGTGCCCGGCTCTGCCGTGGAGCGGGGGCTTGTGGACTTTACCGGCGCGGGCCGGCGCTTTGAGCGCAAGGGCGTGTTTCACGGCGCGGACGTTTACGACGACTACGCCCACCATCCCGATGAGCTCCACGCCCTGCTGGCCATGTCCAAAGAGCTGCCCTACAAGCGGGTAGTGCTGGCGTTCCAGCCCCATACCTATTCCCGCACCGCCAAGCTGTTCGACCGTTTTGTGGAGGAGTTGAAGCTTGCGGATGTGGCAATTGTGGCGGAGATTTACGCCGCCCGGGAAACCAACACCGTGGGCATCAGTTCCAATGATCTGTGTAAAAAGGTCCCCGGCTCCGTCTATTGCTCCAATCTGGAGCAGGTGACGGACCGGCTTCGTGCCATCGCCCAGCCGGGAGATTTGATCCTGACCGTGGGCGCGGGGGATATCTACCGGGCAGGAGAGGCTCTGTTGAAGGGATAAACGGTTGTAAATACAAAAGTCCCCGGGAAACTGCTTTCCCGGGGACTTCTCCCGCACCGCGCCCGGGCGATGCGCTTACCTTTTAAAACATCCGCAGTTCGGGGCACCGGCCTTTCAGACACGCGGCCCCGGAAATTTCCAGCGGCTATACCATCTGCTCCAAAGAGAACTTTTGAATCCTGCTCACGCCCTCGGCGCTGCGGGTGGCCACTCCGGCAACATACCCGGGGAACGTCTCCACGTAATAGAAATATTCTCCGTATTGCAAAGGGGCCTCCCCCTCCCGCATGATGCTCACTCCCGCGCCGCTGCGCTTAAACCGCGCCTCCCGCCGAACCCAGCTCTGGAAAAATGCCTCCTCCGAGGCCGCGTCCGCCAGCCGCTTCATGGCTCTTGGGGACACGGGACGTATCTTTTCAATATCCACACCCAGCGGTTCACCGGATAGGCCCACCAGCACCGCCCCGGGCGTGTGGCTTAAATTGAAGCACACCTCCGGAAAAGCGGGAAATCCCGGCTTTCCCTGGGTAGTCAGCGCGATCTCCGGCAGCTCCCGCCACCGGTATTTTTCCCAAAGCGCGCGGCGCAGAATCGCATAGGCGCAAAGCGGCTCCCTCCACCGTTCGGTGTCACGAACCCGGGCAAGCCGCGCCCGCCGCTCAGGCGGCAGCATTTCCAGCAGCGCGTCGTTCTCCCGCTCGCTGAGCGGACGATCCAACCGCGCGGCCCAAAGCTCCACTGCCATTGCCCCACCTCTTTCTCTCTATCTCTCTGAACACTTATTTTAGCCGCCAAATACAAAACTGTAAAGCCGGGAAAGAAAAGTTTTCTGAAAATTCGCAAAAAAAGAGGAAATTTCAGCCCAACGGGGTATAAATAGAGTGACTTGAACCGACTTGCCGGGTATGACCCGGGACAAATCCGGTAAAACTCACCGGGAGGGAGGTATGTTCCGTTGCCGTTTCCGCAAAATTTTCTGGACGAGCTGACAGCCCGCAGCGACATTGTGGATGTGGTGGGCAGCTATGTCCAGCTTACGAGACGAGGCGCGAACTACTTTGGCCTCTGCCCGTTTCACAGCGAAAAAACCGGCTCCTTCTCCGTCTCTCCGGACAAGCAGATTTATTACTGCTTCGGCTGCAAACGGGGCGGCGGCGTCATCAACTTTATTATGGAGGAGGAGAGCCTCCCCTTTCCGGACGCGGTGCGGTTTCTCGCCCGGCGCGCCGGGCTGGAGGTTCCGGAGGAGACGGGGGACCGCGAGGCGGAGCAGAAGCGGCGGCGCCTTCTGGATTTGAACCGCGACGCGGCCCGGTTTTACTATCAGCAGCTTCAGGAACCGGAGGGCCGCGCCATGCGCGACTATCTGGACCGGCGGCAGATCGGGCAGGCCACGGCGGTCCGCTTCGGCCTTGGTGCGTCTGTCGACCGGTGGGACGCGCTCATCACCGCCATGACCCGCCAGGGCTACACCAAGTCGGAGCTTCTGGGCGCGGGCCTTGCGGTGCAGAACAAAAACGGCGGCATTTACGACAAGTTCAGAAACCGTCTGATGTTCCCCGTCATCAACGTGCGGGGAGACGTAGTAGCCTTTGGCGGGCGGGTGCTGGACCATGCGGAGCCAAAGTATATGAACTCCTCGGAAACCCCGGTTTACAGCAAGCGCCGGGAACTGTACGCCCTGAATCTGGCGAAAAAGTCCAAGCGCCCTAACATCATTCTGTGCGAGGGCAACATCGACGTGGTAACGCTCCATCAGGCGGGATTTGACAACGCCGTGGCCTCCATGGGCACGGCGCTGACACAGGAGCAGACCCGGCTTCTGAGCCGGTACACCAAGGAAATCGTCTTGTGCTACGACAACGACAACGCCGGTAAAATCGCCACAGAACGGGCATTGCAGATTCTGAACAACTCGGAATTTACCGTCCGGGTTCTCCGTCTGCCGAACAAACGGATGGAGGACGGCTCCATGGGCAAGCAGGACGCGGACGATTTTATCAAGGTCTTCGGCCCCGACGCGTTCGAGCGGCTGCTCACCGGCAGCGAAAACGGCGTGGAGTTCCGCCTGGCCCAGATTTCCGGGAAATACGACTTGACGGACGACCGCCAGCGCCTTGCCTACGCCGAGGAGGTCAGCGCGCTTCTGGCAGGCCTTGAAAGTCCCGTGGAGCGGGACATTTACACTGTCCGGGCGGCGGAGGCCGCCAAATTGACGCCGGAGGCCATGAAGCTGGAGGTGCAACGGGCCTTCAAGCGCCGGATGGGTAAGGAGCGGCGGGCACGGGAGCGCCGGGACCTGAATCCGGCGGCGGAGCTTCAACCCAAGGGACGGGACCTGCGCTATACAAACCTTCGCTCCGCCATGGCGGAGGAGGGCATTTTGCGGCTTTTGCTGCTGGACGACAGCCTGTTTCCGGAAACGCCGCCCCTGCAGGAGAAGGAATTTTCCTCTCCGCTGCTTGGCAGGGTCTTCTCCCTTTTGTGGCGGCAGCGGGAGCAGCGCAGCGCGCCCAAGCTCTCGTTTCTCGCGGGAGAGCTGTCCGGCGAGGAGATGAGCCACATTACAAATCTGTGCCAAAAACCGGAGTCCGCCGCAAACGGGCGGCAGGCGCTGGCCGATTACATAGCAATTGTCCGCCGGGAGGCGGAAAAGCGAGCCGGCGCGGGCACAGCGGACCCGCTGCTGGCAAAAATGGAAGAATTGAAAGATCAGAAAAAAAGCGACGGAGGAAAGCGACATGTCTAAGAAGAAAGAACCCACCCCTGAGGAGCGGCTGGAGCAGGAGGCCAATGCCCTGCTGAAAGCCGGATTGACAAACGGGGCGGAGAGAGCGGCGGCAGCCGGCGGCAAGTCCGGTCAGGACACCGCTCCCATCATGACCGACGAGGAGGCCAAAAAGGCCGGTATCCTCCGTCTGGACGACAGGCAGGTGGCATCCCTGCCCGCCTCCGCATGGCTGGCAGGCAATGAAAAGCTGCGCGAGCTTTTATATAGGGCCCAGAAAAAGGGCAAGCTGGATTCCGGCGAGCTGGCGGAGTCGCTGGACACCCTGAATCTTGAGGGTGACCAGATGGATCAGCTTTATGATTCTCTGGAGGCGCTGAATATTGATATCAGTACCGACGAGGATATTCTCCCCGAGCTGCCCGACGACGGCCCCGCCGCCGAGGAAATTGCCGACGTGGAGGAAGAGGAGCTGGTGGACCCCAACACGTTGGTTGGGAACTTTGCCATCGACGACCCCGTGCGGATGTACCTGAAGGAAATCGGAAAGGTCCCCCTGCTGACCCCCGACGAGGAGGTGGACCTGGCCCAGCGCATGGCCGCAGGCGCAGAGGCGGAGGAAAAGCTGAAGGAGCTGGCCCGTCAGAAAGAGGAGGGTGAGGAACCCGCCCTCTCCAAGGAAGAGGAAGCCGCCGTCAAAAAGGTTTTCCGCAGCGGCGAGCTTGCCAAGCAAAAGCTGGCGGAGGCAAACCTCCGTCTGGTGGTGTCCATTGCCAAGCGGTATGTGGGCCGGGGCATGCTGTTCCTGGATTTGATTCAGGAGGGCAATCTGGGCCTGATCAAAGCTGTTGAAAAGTTTGACTGCACAAAGGGCTTTAAGTTCTCCACCTACGCAACGTGGTGGATTCGTCAGGCCATCACCCGCGCCATCGCGGATCAGGCCCGCACCATCCGCATTCCGGTGCATATGGTGGAAACCATCAACAAGGTCATCCGGGTGAGCCGCCAGCTATTGCAGGAGCTGGGCCACGATCCCAGTCCTCAGGAAATTGCCATTGAGATGAACGGCGGCCCCGCCGCATGGGAAAAGGTCCGGGAAGACGAGAAGAAGCGGGCCGTGGACCGCATCCGTGAGATTTTGAAGATTGCGCAGGAGCCGGTTTCCCTGGAAACCCCCATCGGTGAGGAGGAGGACAGCCACCTTGGCGACTTCATCCCCGACGAGGGCGCGTCAGAGCCGTCCGAGGCCGCGTCCTATAAGCTTCTGCGGGAGCAGCTGATGGATGTGCTCTCCACCCTGACCCCCCGTGAGGAGCAGGTTTTGAAGCTGCGCTTCGGCATTGAGGACGGCCGTGCCAGAACCTTGGAAGAGGTCGGCAAGGAATTCAACGTCACCCGCGAGCGTATCCGCCAGATCGAGGCCAAGGCCCTGCGCAAGCTGCGCCACCCCAGCCGCAGCAAGAAGCTGAAGGACTTTTTGAACTGAGCACTTTTTACCGGGCAGGGACTTTCGTCCCTGCCCGGTTTCTTGTCCACTGATGGGCGGAGAGACAATTGGCAATCTCTCCGCCCCGCGTCTTTAGCACGAACTCTATATAGAAATCGTAATCCCACAAAACTTCACATACAAAAAACCGGGACCTGCCGTGTTGGCAGGTCCCGGCTTTTCAGCTTTACAGAAATTGTTCCAGCGCGGTGCGAAGCGCTTCGTCCGACGGGGGGACATTCCAGAACAGGGGCTTTTCGTTCCCCGTAAGAACCGGGAGATACAGTCCGTCTGGGTCGTCCAGCGTCATGTGGTTTGCCCGGCAGCCGGGACAGTAGGAGGGCTGGCACACGCTGTCAAATCCATGAGCCGCAATATCCGCCTCGTCCATGATTTTCTCCACTGTGCACGCAAGGCCCAGTTCTCGGGCCATTTGCTCCACCCGTTCCAGATAAAAGTCGTTTCGGGGACACTCGGAGGCATACAGCCGCAGCCTGACGCCGGATTCTTCCCCTCCCGCCATCACTTTTGCAGTGACGCGGCCCAAGCGCCATATTTTTCGATATTCGCGTCGCAATCGGCCCGATTGGCCCCCTGTGTCAGGATGTACACCTTGATTTTCGGCTCCGTGCCGGAAGGGCGGACCAGAATCGTGGTTCCGTCCGCCAGCTCAAAGCGCAGCACATTGGACCCGGACAGCTCCATGTCGGTCTTTGTCCCGGTTGCGCAGTCCACCACGGACCCGTCGGCATAGTCCTTGCGCACCGCCACCTTCACGCCGTCAATGGCGGCAGGCGGATTTTCCCGCAGGCCACGCATCAGCTCCGCCATGTCCTTCAATCCGTCCAGCCCCGGCATCACCAGATTATAGGTCTTCTCCCCATACTGGCCGTACTTTTCATAGAGCTTCTCCAGCGCGTCAAACAGCGTCATTCCCTGCGCGGCATACCACGCGGCCATTTCGGTCAGCAGCATGGAGGCCGTCACCGCGTCCTTGTCCCGGACGTAATCGCCCAGCATATAGCCGTAGGATTCTTCGTAGGAGAAGATGACCTTCCCCTCCCCTGCCGCTTCCAGCGCGTTCTTCTTCTCCGCCATAAACTTGAAGCCGGTGAAAGTATCAAAGCACTCCACGCCGTTGGACTCCGCAACCTTCCGCGCCATCTCCGTGGTAACGATGGTTTTCAGCGCCACGGGCCGCTCCGGCAGCCGTCCCGCCCGGCGCATTGCCCCGATGAGATAGTCCAGCAGCAGCACGCCCGTCTGGTTCCCCGTGACGGGGCGGTACTCCCCGTCCTTATCCCGCACCATGATGCCCACCCGGTCGCTGTCCGGGTCAGTGCCCACGATGAAATCCACGTCGTTTTCCCGGGCAAGGTCAACCGCCAGATAAAACCCCTCCGGGTTCTCCGGATTGGGGGATTTCACGGTGGGGAAGGTCCCGTCAATCACCATCTGCTTTGGCTCGCACAGAATGTGCTTTACCCCCAGCGCCCGCAGGGCCTCCGGCACCAGCTTGTAGCCGCAGCCGTGGAACGGGGTGTATACCAGCTTAAAGGTATCCGCCACCTTGGCGACGGTTTCCCGGTCATTGATCATGGCGGTGACCTCTTCCATAAACCGCCGGTCCGTCTCCTCCCCCATCACGGTGACAAGCCCGGTAGCCAGCGCCTCGTCCCAGCCCAGCGCCTTCACGCCGGTGAAGATATCAATTTCCGTCATCTTTTTTGCAACAGCCGCCGCGTGGTGGGGCGGGAGTTGGGCCCCGTCCTCCCAATAGACCTTGTAACCGTTGTACTCCTTGGGGTTATGGCTGGCGGTGACGTTGATGCCCGCGATGCAGCCGTATTCCCGCACGGCGAAGCTCAGCTCTGGCGTAGGACGCAGCGCGTCAAAAATCCGCACGGACACCCCGTTTGCAACGCAGACCCCCGCCGCTTCCCGGGCAAAGTCCACAGAGCCCTCCCGGCAGTCCATGCAAATGGCGACGCCCCGCTTCGCCGCATCACCGCCCTCCGCCAGAATCACCTGGGCGAAGGCCTGGGTGGCATGGCGGATGACATGGACGTTCATATTATGCAGGCCCACGGCCATAATCCCACGCAGTCCGGCGGTGCCGAACTCCAGCGGGCCGTAAAACCGGGCTTCGATTTCCTTGGCGTCGTTTTTCAGGGCGGACAGCTCGTCCTTTTCCGCCTGAGACAAGGCGGGGCTGTTCAGCCACTTTTCATATTCCCGCATGAACTCCATGAAATTTTCCTCCTTATTCTTCGTCGACCGGTTGGGCCGGATTGTCCAGAATCGCCTTAGCGTCCTCCAGCAGGGATTGGGGCACGTAGATATCCACGCCCCGTCCGGCAAAGCCAAAAATCACCTTACCAAGTGTGCCGGATTTAAATGCGGGAATGCCACAGCCATTCAGCATGGACAGCAGCACGTCGGCGCCGCCCCCCAGCTCCGACTGTGCAGAAATCAGCAGCTCCGCCCGCTCCGGCTCTCCGTTCGATCCTGTGGGCCAACCCTCCGGCAGGTCACTTTGGCGCAGACCCCAGTTGTTCTCGTTTTTCATTGGGTCCCTCCTTCTGCAAAATCAAAAATTTATTAGGAATAAAAGTTAACTCACTTGTGATATCGTCCGCCTGCTTGAATCTGATACGCCCGGTACAGCTGCTCCAGCAGCATCACCCGGGCCAGATGGTGGGGAAAGGTCATGGGCGACATGGACAGGCGCAAATCAGCTCTGTCTTTCAGGCTTTGATGCAGCCCCACGCTGCCGCCGATCAAAAAGGTGAGTTGAGATGCGCCGGACACGGCAAAACCGCCCAGCGCCTCCGCAAAAGCCGGGGAGGAAAGCGTTTTTCCCTCGATGCACAGGGCGATCAGCGCACCGGATTTGGGGAGCCTCTCCTCCACCCGGCCTGCTTCCTCAAGAAGCGCCCGCTCAATTTCCGCCGGGGACGGCGCTTCTCTGAGCCGCGCTTCCGGCAGCTCCACGATTTCCGCCTTACAATACCGCGACAGACGCTTCAAATACTCCGCCGCCGCGTCCGCGTAGAACTTCTCCTTTAGCTTCCCCACGCACAGAATGCTTACCTTTTGCATACGCCCTCCGTCACCTGATGGCAGGGGCCTGTACACTCCCGCTCCGCAACGGACAGCGCCGGGCCTTCCCCTGCCTCCGCCAGCGCAGCGGACACGGCACAAAGAGCCGTCTCCGGCGTGTTGTTGTCTCGGCTCAGGTGCGCCAGAACCAGCTCCTCCGTCCCGGACCGGCACGAGCGGACGGCAAACCGGGCCGCCGCCTCATTGCTCAAATGCCCCTCATCGCCAAGAATCCGTCGCTTTAAGAAATAGGGGTATGCCCCGCCCCGCAGCATATCTACGTCGTGATTGGCCTCCAGCATCAGCAGCGGTACGCCGCAAAGCACCTCCGCGGCCTCGTCGGTGACAATCCCCGTGTCGGTCAACAGGCCGAAGTCCCCCACCCGGAAACCGGCGGAGCCGGGGGCGTCGTGGGAGGTGGGAAATGCGTCCACATCGCAGCCGTCCACGGTGAACCGATCGCCCATGACAAAGGGTGACAGGCGGTTTTCAATGCCCGCCAATCGCCGCCGCAGGTCACGCCCCGCCGCTTCGCTGGCGTATACCGGGCCGTCCCACCGCTTTAAAAGAGTTTGCAGCCCGGCAATATGATCCGCGTGGGTGTGGGTAATCAAAATGCCGGACAGGTCGTCCAGCGACCGACCCAGCTCCCGCAGCGCGGAGGTAATCCGGCGGCAGGAAATGCCCGCGTCCAAAAGAAGACAAACGCCGTCCTTTTCCAGCAGGGCGGCGTTTCCCGAAGAGCCGCTGGCAAGCGTATGTAAAATCGTCAAAAAAAGTCCCCCGTGCGTGTTGAATTCGGGCGGCGCCCGCCCGGTGATAAAAATGCGTCCGTGACGGAGAGTGTCGACGAAAGTCGGCGACCTCCATCGCGGACGCGGTAGTAACTCCATAAAACGCCTGATGCGTTATGCACTTCTGATCTGGACGGCTCAGCCGATGTGGGCCTCCAGCTGCTCATTCTCTCCCGGCTCCTCCACCACGCGAATGTCGGCTCCCAGACTGCGGAGCTTATCAACAATGCGCTCATAGCCCCGCTCGATATATTGCACCTGACTGATTTCGGACTCACCCTTGGCGGCCAGCGCCGCGATGACAAGCGCCGCGCCCGCCCGCAGGTCGCAGGCCTGAATGGGCGCGCCGGTGAGATAGTCCACGCCCTGAACCACCGCAGTCTTGTCGTCCACCTGAATGGACGCACCCATGCGCTTGAGCTCGTCTACATAGCGGTATCGGTTGTTCCAAACGCTTTCCGTCACCAGCGACGTTCCCTCGGCAAGAGAGAGCACCGTGGTCATCTGCGGCTGCATATCCGTGGGAAAGCCGGGATACGGCATGGTTTTCACGTTGGTCTGGTGCAGCGGCTCGCTGCGCCGGACCAGCAGCGTATCCTCCCGTTCCTCCACCTCCACGCCGCACTCCTGCAGCTTGGCGGTGATACAATCCATGTGCTTGGGAATAATATTCTTCACCAGAATCTGTCCGCCGGTGGCGGCAACCGCCGCCATGTAGGTACCCGCCTCAATCTGGTCGGGGATAATGGCATAGCTTCCGCCCAAAAGACGGGAAACGCCCTGAATTTTAATAGTGTCGGTGCCCGCACCCCGGACATTGGCCCCCATAGAGTTTAAAAAGTTGGCCAAATCCACGATATGGGGCTCCTTCGCCGCGTTTTCAATCACAGTAGGGCCCTCCGCCAGAACGGCAGCCATCATAATGTTCATAGTAGCGCCCACCGAAACCACATCCAGATAAATGTTGGCTCCGTGAAGCCGGGGCTCCCGGCAGGAGGCGTGAATAAAGCCGCCCTCCACCGTCACGTCCGCGCCAAGCGCCTTAAATCCCTTGATGTGCTGATCGATGGGCCGCACGCCAAAATTGCATCCGCCGGGCATGGCCACGTCGGCCCGGGCAAAACGGCCCAGCAGCGCACCGATCAGGTAATAGGACGCACGAATGCGCCGCGCCATCTCATAGGAGGTGCGTGTAGAGCGGATATGGGTGCAGTCAATCTCTACCGTATGGGGATTAATTGCGCGGACAGACGCGCCCAGCTCGTCCAAAATGGTGTAAAACAAATGCACGTCGGAGATCTGAGGGATGTTTTCAATGCGGCACACTCCCTCCACCAAAAGCGCGGCGGGGAGGATGGCAACAGCCGCGTTTTTCGCGCCGCTGATCTCCACCTCGCCAAACAGGGGCTTGCCGCCCCGAACGATATATTTTGTCAAACCCAAAACCCTCTCTTTTACGTCAAAACGGACCGTCTGTGTTCATTGTACCCCCAGATGGGACTTCCATACCGAAAACAGGGTCCAAAACAAGTCAATTTTTTCACGTCCGCGCCGCCCGTCTCAGCAGGCTTTCCCCGCCATAGCCACAAAGCGGCCGCAGGCAGGCGCGGTGCGCCCGGCGCACAGTTACCATAACACATTTTACCACACATTTCAAGAAACACAATCAAAACTTTCAAGCTCTTCAAGAGGTGTTTCGCTTCGACAAAAGTTCCCTTTTTATTCCAATTTTTACGCGTGATCCACGGCACCGGTGACACAGTTCACATAGTAATCCACCGCGTCTGTATCCACACGCCACAGGGGCGTCAGCGTCAGGGCGGAGGCGGTATTTTGCAGCTCGTAACAGGGTGTCAGCCCCTTGACGGCGCTGACCACCGCGCCGGAGGTCCGCCGCGCCTCCAAAAACGCGGTAAGGGCGGTGGAAGCGGTCAGCAGGCTCTCTCCCTGCACCGCCGTGGAGTGCAGAGGAAGAAAGGTGCCGCTGACGGAACGCAGAACATTGTTTTCCGCTAAAAATGTGACGGTGCAGGCCTCCACTGGATAGCCCCTGCACAGCCGGTTTACGGTGACAGAGCCGCTGCCGGAGGCATCAAGCCACTCGTCCGGTGCCTCACATTCATAGCTGCGGCAAAAGCGGCGAACCAGGTTGGCGGGGGTTTTTCCCAGCTCCCCCACAATTTCAAACGCCCCGGAGGCGCGGAAAACCGCCCGTCCCAGCGCGGAGGTGTAGGTCAAAATGCCTCCCCCCTCATCCGCGACAATCAGCTCCGTGCCAAGAAAAACGGCGGCGGCGGACTTCTCCGCCTCCGCGTCCCGCTCCAGTGTCAGTGTCGGGGGAGGCGGGTCAAAGGTAACGGCGGCTTCGCTGAGGGTCATGCCCTCGGCGGCAAAGAGCTTCACCAGCTCCTCCGTGGCCTGCCGCCGGGCAGCGGTCTGCTGCACCTGACGCATTCCCAGCGTTCCCAGAAGGAACACGTTCATCAGCAAAAGCGTGAGAATGATGATACTTTTCAGGCGATGCGTCTCCATAATTCTCCGCTCCTCTCCCTGTTTCTTACTCTGCCAGCCACTGGGCGGCAGCAGTGCTCCCCCCGTCCACATAACGGACGGCAAGCTCCCGCCCCGGCCAGGCCCGGGCGATGGACAGCGCCTGCGCCAGCGGCAGCAGGCTCTCTCCGCTTTCGGCGGGGGTATACTGCCGCACCCGCAGGGTCAGCCGGACAATCGACGCCCCCTCCAGCGTCACCTCTGCGGCAAAACCCCCGTCCGCAAAGCGGATGGGAATCCCCGCGTACTGATAGCCAAAGTGCAGCGTGACGGAATCCTCGGCGGCAGCAAACTCCTGTAAAAACAATGCCCCGCTGCTCTGGTCGGGCAGCAGCCCATTCAGAAGCTGATAAACGCCCACCACGGTTTCCGTCTCCGTGGGGGCCTCTTCCTCGGATGCAATGCGCAGCGTTCCGCTGCCGCCCTGATAGGAAAGCGCTCCATCGGGGTAGATGCGCAGGTTTCGATCTCCTTCCACCACCACCTCCGCGCCGGAGGGCTCCGGATACCGGGCGTTGGTGTGAGGGTTGAAGGACAGGGCCTCCAGCACTGCGTCGGGATCCGCAATCCCGGCGGAGACGGAAAGATTTACAGGAGGGTCAAGCTGGTCGGAAAAGAGAGAAAAGTCGGCCACATGCCCGTCACTCTCCGGACGGTCAAAAGCAAACCATGCACTTCCAAGAGAATACTCCCGCACCAGCTCTCTCACGGCTTCGGTGGAAATGGCCGTGGTGCAGACAAAGCAGGCGCTCTCCCCGTCCCATGCGAACAGGCGCACCACGTTTTCATTTACCTGTACCAGCACCCGGCGGGCGGAGATCTCCCCTCCGCTCCACTGTGCGCCTACCACCCCTGACAAGATGGACAATGGCAGTGCGCCGCCAAAGTCATAATAGATGGAGCCGCCGGCATCCGTCCCCATTCGCAGCGCGGCGCGGAAATCCTCCACGCCGCACTTTTTCATTGTTCCGGCAGAGCCCAGCGCCTCCATCAAAAGATTTCCCGGCTTTGAAAAATCCTCATCCCCGGTGGTCAGGGCCAGTCCGGCCCAGCGTCCGTAAGCTCCTGTAACGGCCACCCGCGCGGGCAGCTCAAGATCCGTCAGCCCGGAAACACTCTGGGTTTTTTCGACCGAGCCCGAGGAAAACAGGTCGGAGAGATAGCCCCCGTCAGTCCGCAGGTTAAACAGCTGCGTCTGGACAAACAGCGCCACGGCGGAGACACTCAGCAGGACGATGGCGATATTTTGCAAACGGTTCCGCCGCTTTTTCGCTCTTTGGTCCATGTCCGCCCTCCTTCCTGTCTCCTTGCGTCATGCCTCCCGCCGGGTCTGGCGGAGGGGCAGCGTCAGCCGGACCGTAGTGCCCGGCCCCTCGTGGCGAACCAGCCGGATGGTGCCCTGATGCCGCTCCACAATCTCCTTGGCGATGGAAAGACCCAGGCCTGTTCCGCCGGACTCCCGCGAGCGGGCCTTGTCCACCCGGTAAAACCGCTCGAACACGTGCTCCCGGTCTTTTTCCGGGATGCCGATACCGTCGTCCGCCACCTCCATCCACACATGCTCCTCGGTGGTCCCGGCAGTAACCAGAATGCATCCGCCGTCGGGCGTGTATTTGATGGCGTTGCCTAAAATATTCATCATCACCTGCTCCAGCCGCTGGCGGTCGCCCTCGATGATGGGCAGGGTCTGGGCCGGCTCCAGCTTCAGCTCGTGGCCGTGGTGCTGCGCCTCCAGCGCGTTGGCCCGGACCACACTGGTGATGGCATCACCAAAGTCGAACCGGGCGCAGCTCATCTCCGTGTTCCCCGCGTCCAGCCGGGAAAGAGTCAACAGGTCCTGCACGATATGGGTCATGCGGTCCGTCTCGTTGATGATGATGTCCAGGAAATTGTCAGCGGTGTTCTGGGGGATATCTCCCCCGCTGTCCCGCAATGTTTCGGCATAGCTCCGCACGTTGGTGAGGGGGGTGCGCAGCTCATGGGAGACATTGGCCACAAATTCCTTGCGCCGCTCCTCGCTGCGATGGTGCTCCGTCTCGTCATGCAAAACCACCAGCACGCCACCGCTCACCTGATCGGAAAACGGGGCGAAGTATGCCTCCAGCGTCTTCTCCCCCACCACCATCTCCGTATCCGCATAGTTGGGCCGCTGAAGGGCCAGTATCTGCTCCAGCGGATACACGGCACCAAACAGCTCGTCGTAAATCGTTTCCTTCGGCACAGAGCGCTGCAAAAGCGCCGTGGCGGCGGGGTTGCAGTGGATCAGCTTCCCGTCGTGGTCAAAGGCGGCCACGCCGTCGGTCATGTGCAGGAAGAGGGTATCGAGCTTGTTCCGCTCGTTTTCCACGGCGTTCAGGCTGTCCTGCAGCACGTCCGCCATGTGGTTGAAGGTTCCGGTGAGAATCCCGATTTCGTCCGGCGATTCCACCGGCAGCTTGTTTCCAAAGTCTCCCCCTGCCAGCCGCTCCGCGCCCTCCGTCACCTTTTCAATGGGGCCGACGAGGGTTTTACTGAGGAGATAGCTGAACAGCACGGAAATCAAAAGCCCGATCACCAACGCCTGCATGATGATGGTAAAAAGCTGACTATTGAGGTTGGACACGGTGTCCCGGTTGTCCAGTATATAGATGATGTAGCGCCCTTCCTCCCCGGAAATGGGGATAGCCACATCCATGTAGTCCTCGGTCAGGTCGCTGCGGTCCCCCACCTCGCCGTTGAGGGCCTTAATTAGGTTTGGCGTGGACGCGAGAATCCCGCCGCTCTCCCCCGACTCCGCCAGCACCGCGCCGGAAGCTCCGTCCAGCACGTAATAGTTCCGGGAGCGATAGTCGATGCCGAGGCTTCCGGCGTTGGCCTCCAGAATTTTCTGCATCTGGACCGCGCCCTCCGGCGCGTCGGCGGCGGCCAGAAGGTCCGCCATAAAGCTGGCATTTTTAGCCGCAGCAACGCCGTCCGCCTCCGATGTGGAGCCGAACATATCGTTCATCTGCTCAAAAAAGCTGTCGATGTAAAAGCTGGCGACGTTGGTGGTGAGGAATGCGCCCACCGTGGCCATCAGCGAGGTAATCAACAGCAGCATAATCAGCATCAGCTTCATGTGGAGACTTTTGAACACGGCTGGCGCCTCTCTTCCTTCCGGAAATCCGGGGGCCTTGCCCCGGGATATTCCCCACCTGTTTCAGGGACCGTTTCCGGCTTTATGTCGCGAAATAATAGCCCGCCCCGCGCCGGGTGAGAATGTAGCGGGGGTTTGCCGGGTCCGTTTCGATTTTCTCCCGCAGACGCCGGACAGTCACGTCCACGGTGCGGGCGTCGTCACCCACGTAGCCATAGTTCCACACCTGCTCCATCAGATCGATGCGGGCGTATACCTTGTTGGGGTGGCTTGCAAGAAAGGTCAACAGCTCGTATTCCCGCTGGGTCAGCTCGATGACCTCCCCGCTGCGGAACACCTGATGGCTGTCGGTATTGATGGCCAAATCCCCCGCCACGGTCATGGCCGCCTCGGCGGCGGAGGCCGCAAGGGGAGCTGCCATGCCAAGCCTTCGGATATTCGCACCCACGCGGGCAATCAGCTCCCGCATGGAAAAGGGTTTTGTGATATAGTCGTCTGCCCCGATTTCAAGGCCAAGAACCTTGTCTGTCTCTTCCTCTCGTGCGGTGAGAATCACCACGGGTACGTTGTTACGGCTCTCCCGCAGGGCACGACACACGTCAAAGCCGTTCATCTTGGGCAGCATCACGTCCAGAAGGATTAAGTCCGGCTTTTCTGTTTGTGCTTTTTCCAGCCCGTCCTCCCCGTCGTATGCCTCCAGCGTGGCATAGCCCTCCCGCTGGAGGTTAAAGCAGATGATGTCCACGATATTTTTCTCGTCCTCCACGATCAATACTGTCTTTTTCGGTTCCATGGAGTCTCCTCTCTCAGCTTGTCAAAGGTTCAGTAACAGCTTGGCCTTCAAAACGGCGGCAACGGTTTTCCCGTCCTCAATCTCGCCCCGAAGGCAGCGGTGCGCCAGCTCCTCCATGGGAATGCGCTCCAGCCGGAGAAACTCGTCCTCGTCGGGCCGGGCCTCGCCCATTGTAAGGCCCCGGGCTAGGAAGAGATACAGCTCCTCTCCCAGACAGCCCGGGGAGGGCAGGATTTTTCCCATGGGCAAAAGCTCATCCGGAACCGCGCCCGTTTCCTCCAGCAGCTCCCGCAGGGCGCCTGCGGCCGGTTCCTCGCCCTCCTCCAGCTTTCCCGCCGGAATCTCCAGCAGCGTTCTGCCGAAGGCATAGCGGTACTGTATCACGGTCAAAACATTGTTTGCCCCGTCCAGCGCTACCACGGCGACGCACGGGCAATGGTCCGCCACCTCCCGGAAAGCGGTCTTCCCATCGGGCAGACGCACCTGATCCACATGGACGTTCAGCAGCTTCCCGGTAAATACATCCTGCCGGGAGAGGACTGTTTCTTCCAGATTTTCAACCATTTTAAAGGCACCTTCGCTTCTTTATTATTATCTTTAGCCATTATAGCAAAGAACCAAAGGGATGACAACGTTTCTTTTACTTGAAGATTGGGCAGGATTATGCTAAACTACCATCATCTTACAGAACGGAACCCGAAGGGAGGCGCTTTCCACGGAGAAGAAGGGAATCAAAATTGCGGCCCAAAACCGCAAGGCGTACCACGATTACTTCGTGGAGGAGAAATTCGAGGCGGGCATCGAGCTGTTCGGCACGGAGGTGAAGTCCATCCGGGCCGGAACGCTGAACCTGAAGGATGCCTGGTGCTCCATTCAGGACGGCGAGCTGTTTGTCAACGGCATGCATATCTCTCCCTACGAAAAGGGCAACATCTTTAACCGCAACCCCGAACGGGTCCGGAAGCTTTTGATGCACAAGTCGGAAATCCGAAAGCTTCAGGCACTTGTGAAGCAGGACGGATATACTCTCATTCCCCTGTCCGTCTATTTCAAGGATGCAAGGGTGAAGCTTGAAATCGGCGCCTGCCGCGGCAAGAAGAATTACGACAAGCGCGAAACCATTGCCAAGAGGGACGCGGAACGGGAGATGGACCGCCACATGAAGGAGCGGAACCGCTGAGTTCCCGGCTGCGCAGTCACTTGCTCTCCTCGGCACGCGGCACTTGATTGAAAACCCAATGAAAGAAAGGAATTTTTAATATGTCTGAAATGAAAAATCCCATTGCCACTATTACCATGGAAAACGGCGCGGTGATGAAGGCAGAGCTGTATCCCGACAAGGCCCCCAACACGGTGAATAACTTCATCGCGCTGGCCAACTCCGGCTATTACGACAAGCTGATTTTCCATCGCTGCATTCCCGGCTTTATGATTCAGGGCGGCTGCCCTCAGGGCACCGGCACCGGCGGACCCGGCTATTCCATCGCCGGCGAGTTCTCCGGCAACGGCTTTGCCCAAAACGATGTGGTTCACACGCTGGGCGTTTTGTCCATGGCCCGGACCATGGCTCCCAACACCGCGGGCAGCCAGTTTTTCGTCATGGTGGACGACGCGCCCCATCTGGACGGGCAGTATGCCGCTTTTGGCAAGGTGACTGAGGGCGCAGACGAGGCCGTGCGCATCTCCAAGGTGAAGGTGGATTTCAGCGACAAGCCCCAAACCCCGGAGGTCATTGCCTCCATCCGGGTGGATACCCAAGGCGTGGAATATCCCGCTCCGGAGAAAAAGGCCGAGCGCTAAGCGCGGCGGTTGCCTGATTTTCAAGGAAAGGGAGCGCGTTTTATGAAAATCGCCATCGTTACCGGCGCGTCCTCGGGGCTGGGCCGGGAGTTTACCCGCCAGCTTATCTCCGAATACCCGGAGGTGGAGCAGCTCTGGCTCATTGCCCGACGGCGGGACCGGCTGGAGGAGCTGGCAAAGTCCCTGCCCCGTCCGGCGCTGTGTCTGGGGCTGGATTTGTGCGACCCCATGAGCTTTACCGTGTTGCAGGAAAAGCTTTTATCCGAGCAGCCGGAGGTGCTTTTGCTGGTGAATAACGCGGGCGTGGGCTACTGGGGCAATCTGGGCGAGACGGACACGGTGCTTCAAACCCGCATGATCGATCTGAACCTGCGGGCGCTCACCGCTGTCACCGGCCTGACGCTTCCCTATGTTCCCCGGGGCGGGCGGATTCTGGACGTGTCCTCCATCGCCGCCTTCTGTCCCAACGCCCGGATGACGGTCTACTCCTCTACCAAGGCGTTTGTCTCCCACTTTACCGTGGGGCTGGGCGAGGAGCTTCGCGGGCGCGGCATCTCTGTCACCGCCGTGTGTCCCGGCCCCATGGCCACGGAGTTTTGTGACACGGGCGGAATCACCGGCAACTCGAAAATGTTTGAGCTCCTCCCCTACTGCGATCAGGTGCGGGTGGCCCATGGTGCGCTGCTGGCGGCAAAACGCCGCAGAAGCATCTATACCCCCACGGCGTTTTATAAGTTTTACCGGCTGGCGGCGAAGCTGACCCCGATGAAACTGATGGCAAAGCTGACAAAGACATAAATTTCATGAAATTGTAACATACTTCCGGGTGGGAGTATGTTATAATTTCAAAAGAGCAATCCGCATTCAGATCCAAGCACCCATTCTAACTGTCTGCGAGGGTTCGCGCCATTGTTTTTCGCCGCCGTGGTGGAGCGGCTGGCAGGGCGCGCCGCGCGGCAATATATGGGGGTGTACCGGTTTCGACGGGGATATGGAGGCGGGACCAGCGGGCGGATGCGCCTGTCATCCAAAAAACGGGCAAATTATAAATTAAACAACAATAATACTGTTGCTTACGCTGCCTAATTAGGCAGCCGTCCGACCCGGAAGGACCGCGAGCCGGGAAGGGCGTCGTTTAGCGGTAAATGTGCGTACGCAAAGCTTTGCGCGTACCATAAATTATGAAGCTCACCTGACCCGCCGGCGTGACGGCTTGCCGGCGGAGAGGGGAACTGGGAGAGAAAGACTTCCAAAATAACCGCCTGCGCCCGGAGAACGTCTCGTTAAAGTGTTTTCGGACGGGGGTTCAACTCCCCCCACCTCCACCAAAAAGGAGCCTTGAGAAATCAGGGCTTCTTTTATTTTTACTTAGGACGGCAATGGATTGGCGGTTTTAGCAATGGCAACTGTTTAATTTCACACGTTAAAGCATTTGCACACAAAATCTTAAAAATTGCACACGAATTTGGACACGGAATTGCACACAAAAAATTTCCCCGCAAGAACCGGCCGGCTCCTACGGGGGATTGATTTATTTCTTCGCCTCGCTCTCGGCAGTGAGGTTCTTAACGGAAACTTTAAAACCTCTGCCACGGGAACCCGCCAGCTACGCGGAAAAGCGCCGCCACATTATTTACATACGTGCCTTAAAAAGAGAAAAGCATTTTATTCTGAAGGCCAGTCGCATATATCCTGATACTAAGGGGGCGATGTAATGTACAACAAAATAACAGATAGTTTTCTTGATGTTTTCGACGGTGAAACCGGCCTTTACATGGGCCACTCCCATTTTACGCTAACGGAGGGATCTGAGAAGAAGCTGCTTGATTTTCTCAATTACAATAAGGTTCCCAATACTCTTGTCCTGCTGAATGTATCCTTATCCGATACCTCCTCAAATTATATTCCGCCGGAGCTGTTTCAAAAGCACAGCCGAACTTCAGTGCTGTTTATTGATGTCGTTGACACCTATTCCCAAAAGCTTATTCCCATCGAAATTGAGATGAGCTATGATGTTCTGGTAAGAGGAAACTTGTCTGAAAACCCATATTATTTTGAAAGCGTTGAGTTGGGAAATATAAAAATTTTAGATGTAAATTACAGGTACATCCAATAATGCCTCGCTTTAGAGCAAAAAAATTCCCCGGAACCTGCCGACAGTTACGTTCCGGGGAGTTCGTCATGCGCGGACAGCTTTAAACCTGTCAAGATACCAAAGTTCAGGTAAAGGCGGCGCAGCATTGCTGCGCCGCGTTTATCAGTTGCTTATGCAATTCGGGCCAGCCACTTCAGATCATGAGGCTCAAACACGGCGCTGCGGTACGCTTCCAGGTTCAGCGGTGTGCCGTCCCAGTCGGAGTGAATGTCGCCGTTCTGTTTGATAAGGATATCGTACAAAACAGCGTAGGTCACACCGCTCCTGGGGTCCTGCTCTACAATGGTGCTATATGGGAGGGTCTTGTGGTAGGTTAGCTCCAGACCGCGGTAATCAAAATGAAAACCGCAGCGCATCCGGCAGCCTTCCAGTCCGGTGTAGACGGCAATTCTCTTCAAATCCTGCAAAATCTGGTCGCCCGTCTCCTCGTAAAGGTTATCGGGCGTGGTGGCGGTGTAGTCAAACCGGAATTGGACAGAGCTGCCGGGAATGTTGCTGAACCGGTCCAGATAGGGGATCAGAGCCGCCACAGGATAATCCTGATAGAGGACGCAGTTAATCCGGAAAGGAACCGCCAGCTTGGCCAGCAGCTGATCGTTGGACTCCACCACATACCGCTGCATATGGCGGGAGACATTCATGCAGGTGATTTTCTCCCGGTTCCGCTGGGTAAACGCCACGATGTCCTCCTCGGACTGATACTCGGACACAGGAAGTGTGGTATTGATGTAGACCTTGTGTGTGGCAGGAATCTTATCCAGCATTATCTGGAGAGAATCCAGATTGGCAAGAGGCTCTCCCCCCGTAAACACATAGTCGCAGTGAGGTGTGACGGCATTCATCCGCTCAATGCTCTGGCAGATTTTTTCAACAGAAAAACCGTCCGGATTTGCATATTCGCCCTTGTTGATACAAAAGGGACAGTGGTTGCGGCAGTCATACGGAACAAAAATCGTGATTGTTGCCCCGCCCTCCCGTGTTTTATACGGATAGTTCATAGTGATAGACCTTTCAGAGTAGTGCATACGTCTGGACGCCATAGGATGGACGGTAATAGGGCCGCCAGCTTGCCTGCAATCTTTTAGAAAAGCGCCTCACAGGCCTCCCACAGCGTTTGAATCCCTGATAAGTTCAGGTCATGGGCCAGCGTTTCTATGCGATCCCGCTGGGTGGCTTTTTCTGTGGTCAACGGATAAAACGGCGCTGCGAAATCAATAGATTCCATCCCGTTCCCGTAAGCCGCACCTGCAAGCGCCGCCGCGTTATGAAGCTTTTCCAGCGCGACAGGACAACCGCCTTCAGCAGCCTTCAGATTGCTTAGCACCGCCCTTACTGCCTGCCCCAACAATCCCTGCGTATATTCGCAGCAATCGGGGCTAGCAAATGCCCGAATCGACTGCGAGAGCGTGGCAAGTCCGCAGGCCTTGATCTGCGCCGGAGACAGACTTTCGGTGAAACGGGCATCCGTGACCGAAATTTCCGGAAGCAGCTCGAAACTATTGATAACGCAGATATCCCCGGAATCATTTTTCAGCACGCAAAATGGGGAGCTCTGTGCCCCGCTGCCAAAGGAAGTGGCCACCAGCACCTGCTTTGCTTTCATGCCGGTACGAATGCGGGCGGGAGATTCTGCTGCCGCCGCCAAATCTAATTCCGGATTCTCATACAGCAGCCAGAGCGCCTTGGCGGCACTCATCGCCGCGCCGCCGCCGATGCCCACGATCACGTCCGGCTCGAATTCCAACAGCTTTGGCAGGCCGCTGCGGAGGTCGGCAAAGGACGGCACGGCGCCTATGGAGAAAAATTCAGCCGTGCGGATGCCCTGCTTTCGCAGCTGCCGACCAATCGAAGAAACGATGCCATTCCGATACAGTCTCGGATTTGATACCAGAAGCGCGCGCTTCATATGATAGACTTCGCTTAGTTCCCGCAAAGCCACATTTGCACAGCCATTCTTAAAATAAACCTTTTTGGGAAGATTCAACATATTCATCGGATATCCTCCAACTTACCAAACGGTCAGGAAGCCGGCGCCGGCAGGCGCCGGCTTCCTGAGAAATTGAGGCGGCAAAGAAATTGCTGGTGATCAAATAAACCCGCCGACTTTGTCCACGCCGATTTCTGCGGAGAGTCCCATGGGATAGGCTGCATGCGTATCGAGGGGCAGCGTGACCGCTACTTCCAGGACATCGCCGAACTTCTCAATGAACTTCTCGTTACCGTAGAAGGCTCTCAGGTAACAGGCCTTCAGCTCTTCAATCTTGGGGTATACGGGATTGCAGCCGGTGCATGCGTCGTGGAACGCCCACTCGGACATCTGGTCGACGGCGGCCAGGAAGTCCGCTTCCCACGCCTTGGCTTTCTTCTCGGGGTGTGCTTCCACCAGCCAGTCGCAGATCGTCTCGGGAATATCCACGTCCTTTTTCAGCTGTTCGGCAGCCTTGATCCAGTTTTCAAAGGTCTCCTCGTCGGTTGCACCCTTGACGCCGATGAGTTCACCCAGCTGGACATAGCGCTCAAACGCCTGCGGGTACTTATACTGGGAGAAGGTCCCCATATGATAGGGGTGCTTCTGGGCATTGAAGCGGCAGACATAGGGGAACAGCAGCGCGTTGGCGGTTCCGTGGGGGATGTGGAACCAACCGCCGATCTTGTGGGACAGGGAATGGTTGATCCCGAGGAATGCGTTGGCGAAGCCAATGCCTGCCAGGCAGGAGGCGTCGGCCATTTTCTCACGGGCAACGGGGTCGCTCTTCGCGCCCTTGAACGCAGAACGATAGGCCCGCGGCAGATAATTGAATACCATTTTTGTGGCATCCCGGCAGAAGCCGTCGGTATACTCGGTGGCAAAGGTGGAGACATAGGCTTCCACCGCGTGCGTCAGCACGTCGTAGCCGGAGGCCTGGGTCGCTCTCGGAGGAAGCGCCATCATGTTCTCTGCATCGATAATGGCCATTTCAGGCATCATCTCATAGCCGACCAGAGGCCACTTCATGCCAGTGTTGGCGTCAGAGATAATAGTGAACGGCGTGCACTCAGAACCGGTACCGGCTGTGGTGGGGATGCAGACCAACTTGGCCTTCTCGCCCATCTGCGGGAAGAAGCGGACTCTCTTGCGGATATCCAGGAAGATGGTCGCCATATCCAAAAACGCCTCTTCGGGATGCTCATACATGATCCACATGATCTTGGCGGTGTCGATTGCGGAGCCGCCGCCCACAGCGATGATGACATCAGGCTCAAACTCGTGCATCTTGGGCAGACCCTTCATGGCGTCTTGAATCTGCGGGTCCACCTGAATATCAAAGAACTCAGCAGTTTCAATCCCCAGATCATGCAGCTGGTTGAGAATGGCATCACAGGCGCCCATCTGATAGAGGTTGGCGTCGGTAATGATAAAGGCGCGTTTAAAATCATAAACGTGCTTCATTTCCCGCAGGGCCACGGGGGTGCAGCCGGTCTTATGATAAACCTTTTTGGGCAGCTGAAGCCACAGCATATTTTCTTTCCGGTTGGCAACAACCTTGATGTCCAGCAACTGTTCGAAGTTGGTGTTGCCCATGTACGCGGAGTGACCCACAGAGCCGGGCCCTAACGTCAGCGACGGAGCAATATCGAAGTTATACAGATCACCGATGCCGCCAAACGCGGTAGGCGTATTGATGAGGATGCGCCCGGCCTTCATTTTTTCGGCGAAGCGGTCAATCTTCTTTTCTTCCGTGGGGTCTATGTACAGCGCGGCAGAATGGCCTGCGCCACCCTCGTAGACCAGCTTTGCGCAGATCTCAAAGGCTTCGTCCAGCGTGTCGGCCTTAAACATACCCAGCAGAGTGGTCAGCTTTTCATTGGCCCAGGGATTTTCGTGGGAGGTGTCGTTTGTCTCGTAAATCAGAACCTTGGCATCATATGGCACCTGAATTCCGGCCATCTCGGCAAGGCGAGCGGCGGTCTGACCAACGGCGGGAGGATTTACACCGTGATTCTTAGGATTGTAGAACACCTTGGCCACCTTGGCGGCCTCTTCATCATTCAGGAAATAGCAGCGGGCATCTTTCAGTAAGGCCTTCACCTCGTCATAGACGCTGCTCAGCACCGTGATATGCTGCTCTGTGGCGCAGATCATTCCATTATCGAATGTTTTGGAGTGAATAATAGATTCCACAGCCATCCGCAGATCTGCCGTTTCGTCGATGACGACGTTGCAGTTGCCGGGACCCACGCCGATGGCGGGTGTGCCGGAAGAATAGGCTGCATGAACCATGCCGGCGCCGCCGGTAGCCATAATCAGGTCTACATTCTTCATCAGCGCATCGGAAATTTCCAGGGTGGGCGTCTCGATCCAGCTGATTACGTGCTCCGGAAGCCCTGCCTCAATGGCGGCGTCCCGTATAATTTTAGCGGCGGCGATGGAACATTTCACAGCATGGGGATGCGGAGAGAGGATGATGGCATTTCTGGTTTTCAGGGCAACCAGCATTTTAAAAATGGTGGTAGAGGTGGGATTGGTGGTAGGCGTAACGGCTGCGATTACACCCTTGGGAGAGGCCACCCGCTTGGTACCAAAGGCACGATTTTCTTCAATAATGCCGCAGGTTTTCGCGTGACGCATATAATTCCACATATGCTCGGAAGCATATTGATTCTTTGTTACCTTGTCCACAACAATGCCGTAGCCTGTTTCCTCGCAGGCCATTTTAGCAAGTGGAATCCGCATCTTGGACACCGCCATGGCGGCCTTTTCACAGATAGTATCTACCTGCTCTTGTGTAAAGGTAGCATACTCCTCCTGAGAAGCGCGAATGATAGGAAGAGCCTGCTCGAATGCTTCTACCGAATTAATTAATAATGCGTTTGCCATAAATATGCCTCCCTTTTCAATTTGCACCTGTTTTTGCTGTGAATTTTTTAACTTGGATGATTTTATCGTCTCCTTTCTTTTCAATCCAAAAAGCGCGCAGTCGTGAAACCGACGATTTCAGCAGGACACCCTTATTCATGACTTGTCACACGCTGGAGTGACTGGTTTCCGTTTCTTCTTCCATACCACAGCGCATCAATGAAGATGCCGTTCCCCACCATCCGGAACTGATGCTGTGGCAATATCTGCTGCAAAACCCGTAAGACCTGTCCAACGAGGCTACGGTTGTGAACTCAATCTGTGGTCCCGCCTTTTCGGAGCTCTGCTCCGTGGACTCCGGCACCCCGGCGCCGGATAGCTGCTCGGTTTTTTATTCAAATTTCCAGGCCTCCGAACCCAGCGGTATAGCTATAATATCTAAAAACCAAAAATTAATCTAACTCAAAATTTATATATTAATTCAAAATTTATTGCTAAACAATAATTACTTTCCTGCAAAAAAATAATCGTAGTATTAGATTTCCAGACAAATATATCGGTTGATTCGACATTAGAATCAATCTTATCGTAAAATTTGCGATTGTCAGATTGCTGTAAATATCTGCGTTCTTATGCCGTTGGGCTTTTTTGCATTGGGAGCTACGAAAAAAAATTTGATTTATTTAAAAAAGCGCAGTAGAATGTGAAATATACCTACACAATTTCTAGGTTGCTGAGATAATTGCGGCAGTACCGCATAACAGAATAAAAATTTTCGCGCCAGCCTCTGAAAACAGGCCGCCATGGATTGGCGCCGCTTGATAGCAGAGACAAGCCGAATCAGGCCGACAGGCAGCGCCTGTCAGCCGGGACCAGATTTGCCGGTGCAAACAAAATGTTCGATCTGACGAATACTTACGCGGCTCTTTGAAGGGGACGAGGCAGTGATGGTGGTGGAATTCACATTCGTACCCTTTTTCAGCAGCAGGCCCTCTGTCTGAGATCGCAAAGAGGAGCAAAGAGCCGACGTTCTGCTGTAAGATGAGTGCCACAAAAAAGGAGGGTTGATGAATCCCCGGAGTCACGGGAAGCACAATCGGAAAAGAAGACGCCGCAGAAGTGACGACCGAAACCCCGATTCGGTGAAACTTTACTGCGGCGCTCATCATTAAAAACAGTTGACCGATCACATGCAGACTCCTTGCAGGGGCAAGAAGTTTTTCCGTGCTGTCGCGCCGGGTCATTCCTGCGGCAGCACCTGAATAAGAATTTTTGCCACATTGAAGAAAGAAAAACGCTACCAGTTTTAGACGAAAAAAATAATGATCGCCCAAGTTCCCCATAAATGCGTTCCTGTCGGCAGATAGCGGCCAACTCCTTTCGGCTGGGTTTTCTTCCAACATGATTGGGGGCTCTTCTTTAAAGAAAGAGAGAGTAATTTTCAAGCTTGCTATTCCGTAAACAATTGGTGATTACACGCTTTTGGAGGATTGCTCCTTGCTGTCAATTACCTGTTAGGATAGGTGATAATTATGTTGTCGAATTTCAGAAGTGATCTGGAGTCATTGAATGGCTTGGAAGCGGACAGCATCAGGACCCTGTGCTACGACCTTCCTTCCGGTTATCAGGATTGCTATAGGACTTACGAATATACTAGATTATGCACAATCACGCAGGGAGAAAAATGCATTTCCGTTGACAATAAAACCCTAAAATATGATTCCAGCAAAATTCTCATTCTGCCATCTCAGGCAAAAATAGGAATGAAAATATATAAACCCACAAAAGCAATTGTTTATGAGCTTAACAATATCGTCATTGACCGCGTGAGTGAAGAAATTTCTAATGAGTACTCTTTGAATCTCTCCTTCTTTCTAAATGAAAAATTTTATTTGGGAAGCAATAATTTTGACGAACTCTTAAGTAAAATCAGAGTGGAGCTATGCAAAGATAACAGATCTGATTTTATTATTGATTTGTATACTCAGGAGCTTGTTTATCACTTAATTCAGAATGAAGCAATCAGGCAATTATTGTTAGATAACAATAATGCCGTAAATAAAGCAATCAGATATATGCACAGCAATTATACGAAGCCGGTGTGTATCAAAGAGATTGCATATAATCTAGGCATGTCAGAATCAGCCTTATGCCAGTATTTTAAAAAGATAACCGGGATGAGCCCAAATAAATATTTTACAAAAATAAAATTGGAAAAGGCAAAAGAAATGCTTAGGGATATTAGCGTTACGGATGTAGCCTTTAATTTGGGTTATCTAAATATTTCTTATTTTATTGCTATTTTTAAAAAGATGTATGGATTAACGCCAAAGCAATATAAGATGAAAATACATAATATTGAGAACATTATTGAGTGAACGCGTACGCTCTTGCCTCAATAACCGCGCAAGTGCAGGATTGTTCCATTGCCGGGTAACTCTATTCTCTCAGGGACTGCAACCCAATTTACGAATCTTTCTTGATACTGTCTATAAAAAGGCCGGGGCACTTGCCCCGGCTTTTTTGTCTGCATTCTGCCCGGCGCTTGCTTCCCCGCATTTTGCACCTTGCATGCGGGCGCTTTTACAGCTAAAATAAACCAAGAATTGTTTCTGGTGGGAGGTGGTTTTCATGCAAGCGATCATCAAGCGGCATACTTTGACGGCAATCCTCCTCGCGGCGATACTGACGCTGGCCGCCCTGACGCTGCTGGTCCGGCTTCCCAATCTGCACGGAGACACGCTCAACACCGTTACGCTTGCGGAGCAAAGCGCCGGATACGATCTACGCGAGATTACAAGCTGGAATAAACGCGCCATTATATTACTCCCCGGCTCAACTTACTATCCCAACACTCTGCTGACGCCGGAAACCGCCGACGCAGCCACGCCCGTCAGCACAGACGAACTTGCCGCGCTGCGGGCGGACTACCTCTCCCAACGCTTTGTGCTCCGCCTGCCCGACACCAATGACGCGTATACACTGACATTTAAGCTCTCCGGACGGCACGCCATGCGCGTGTATGTGAACGGCACTTTGGCGGGAGAAACGGGCCGCGTGGGAACCACAAAGCAGGACACCGAGGTGTGGGAAAATCATATCACCATCCCCGCCTCCCCCAAAAACGGCAAAATGGACATCCTTATAAACAGCGCGCAGTTTTACCACGCCCGGGGCGGCGCGAATCTGGCGACACTCACCATTCAAAAGGCTGCCGAAACCGTTACCCCCCGCCTTTCCGAGCCGCTGAAGGGTTTGGCGATGACGGGCGCGCTTTTATGCGCAGCTGCGCTTCTCATGAGCGTCTATCTGTTCCTCTCCCACACAAAGGCGACGCTGTATTTTGCGCTGGCCTGCCTTGCTATGGCGCTGCGGGAATGCGTGCAAAGTCAGGCATGGACCTATTTCCCCGTGGACGGGAATACCGCGTTCATGCTCGAATACCTCAGCGTGGCGCTGTTGACCATCTTTTTGTCCCTATACTTGGGGCAATACGCCGCAGGGCCGATTTTGCGGGGCATTCAAATTGCCGCCATAGCCGGTTCACTGGTGTACGGCGGGATAACGCTTCTGGGAGACTCGCTGCTATATACCAGCCTGCTGAAATTTTATCAGCTATGGCTTGTTGTGTGCATCGTTTGCGGCACTTCGGGCCTGTTTTGGAACATGCGCCGCCCCAGCCGGGAGCAAGCGACCGTGCTGTACGGCATCGCGGTGTTTTACCTCGCCGCCGTAAGCGATATCGCCATGTACCGCGATCTGTTCGGAGCCGTCTATCCCAACGCCCCCACTTCCGAAGCGGCTATGCTGATTTTCACCGTGGCGCAGACCGTTTCCCTGTTTTTCATGAACAGCCGGGTGCTGGCTGAATCCAAGAAGGCAGAGCAGCGCCTTGCGGCGGACAAGGCGGCACTGGAAAAGCTGGACCGGATGAAAACAGAGTTCCTCGGCAACGTCTCTCACGAGCTGAAAACACCCCTCACCGTCATGTCCGGCTATGCGCAAACCACGAATCAGCTTTCGGAGCAGCTTCCCCCGCCCCTCTCGAGCGAAGTGTCCCGCCGAATGGCCCTGATTTCCTCCGAGGCGGAGCGTCTCTCCCTCATGATCGGCCAGGTGCTGGACGTAACCCGCATGGAGGAGGGGCGCATGGTGATGGAGCCGGTGCGCTGCCATCTGGACGAAATCGTCCACTCCGCCGTCACCACCCATTACCCCGTGCTCAACAAGAACCAAAACCGCCTGCGCATTCGGATTGACCGGGGCTTGCCCGACCTTTATGCCGATCCCACCCGTATCTCGCAGGTAATTGTAAACCTGATTTCAAACGCCGTCCGCTTCACTTCCGACGGAGAGATTAGCCTCTTTGGCGGGCAGGACGGGAATCAAGTTCTGATCCGCGTGTCGGATACCGGCGCGGGCATTGCCCCGGAACGGCTTCCCCACATTTTTGAGCGATACTATCAAAAAGAAACATCCGGCGCCGGTCAAGACACCGGCACCGGACTGGGGTTATATATTTGCAAGCATATCGTGGAGCAGCACGGGGGCGCTATTTGGATTGAAAGCCTTGAGGGCCACGGCACGTCTGTTTTCTTTACCCTGCCTGCCGCTAATACCGAACCTTGCTGAAAATATATTCGCTTTTCCCTGCGCTTGCCAGCTCGAACCAGCCGCCCTCGTCCAGTCGGAGCTTCCGGCGCAGATTTGCCACATGGGCCTTCACGGTTCCCGACGCGCTGGGAGACTGCTCACCCCACGCCCGGCGGTAGATATCCTCCGACCCCAGCCGCTGCCCGGCAAACAGGGCAAAGCAGCCCAAAAGCTGCAATTCTTTCAGCGTCAGCGGAATCCGCTCTCTGTCCAGCACGGCCATTCCCGCCAGAAAATCCACCGTCAGGGGCGGCAGCTCAATCACTCCGGCGGACAGAAAGCCGTTGCGGCGAAGCTGCGCCGCGACCCGCGCGCTTAAAACATTTAGATCATAGGGCTTGGTGACGTAATCGTCTCCGCCCTGTAAAAGGCCCTTTACCACGCTCTCATTTTCATTCCTGCAAGTCAGGAAGATGATGGGGGCGTTGGTTTTTGCCCGCAGCTCGGCACAGAAATCAAAGCCCGAACCGTCCGGCATCATCACGTCCAGCAAAATGAGATCCGGCGCGTGCTCCTCCAGTGCAAACCGCGCGGCGGCAAGCGTGGGGGCACAAACGGTTTCATACCCCTTGCCCTTAAAATATTCCCGGTTAATTTCCAGCACGTCGGCCTCGTCCTCAACAAGCAGCAGCCTTGCCTTCCTCATCTCATCGCCTCCATCTTCAAGCCCACAGTACCACATCCCCGGGTAAAAATCCAGCGTTCCAAAACATTTTAAAACCCGGTAAAGAAATCTTTACCTTTTACACGCAGGGAGATTCTTCCTCTACAATAAGAGCATACAAAAAAGATAGCAACCGCAGCGGAAACGGAGGTGATACATATGCCGCAGATCACCCGGGTGGATATTCTGGACGGACAGACGTTGGATATTGAGCTGAGCAACGGCCACCTAATTCTGTTTGACACCCGGCGGCTGCCGGAGGCAGACCTCCGCTACGACTGCCTGCGGGCGATGGAGCTACTGCCCCGCCCCGACACTGACGGACGCAGCGTCTACTGGCGGGACGGCCCCAGAATCGGTCTGGATCAAATTTTAAGCCTGCTTACAAAGCAGGAAACCCCAAACGAATAAGGAGGTATTTTCCGAATGAAACAACACTTAAAAAAACTATGCGGCACATTCCTCGCGCTCTCTATGCTTCTGACGCTTCTGCCGGTAACGGCATTTGCGGCGGACGCCACCATCGACCTGTCCACCCTCGGCACGACACCAAGCGGCTCCGGCTGGTCATACGACAGCGGCACACAGATGCTCGCCATCGGAGACAGCGGTTCCTATAACATCACAGGGACATCCTCCGGCTCCGGTCTGGGAATTAGCGCACCCAACAACGGCTTTCAGATCACCGGCGCATCCTTCGCGGTTTCCCCCGCCGGTATTCAGGCGGGCCAAAGCGTTCAAATCAAAGAAAACAGCTCTGTGACCGGCGGGGGTGGCATTTACGCCATCAATTCCGCCGCCGACGTCTTGATCAATGGCAGCGCAGTTGCCCTTTCCGGCTCAATCTACGCTGTTCGTGCGGC
Organism: Oscillibacter sp. GMB15532; assembly: GCF_041020825.1. NCBI lineage: Bacteria > Bacillati > Bacillota > Clostridia > Eubacteriales > Oscillospiraceae > Oscillibacter > Oscillibacter sp. GMB15532. The sequence goes on along the minus strand of NZ_JBEVTO010000003.1, from coordinate 136,712 downwards.
CACCAACGTCCTCATTAACGCCAGTACGGTGAATCTTTCCTCTGACAGCGGCCCAGCCGTCAGCGCCGGAGGCGTCGTAACCATTTCCGGCGGCACGGTCAATCTCTCCGGCGGAACCTACGCCGTGCAGGCCGGTGAAATCGTCATCACCGGCGGCAGCGTCGATCTGTCGGGGACGTCGGGCGCGTTCAGCGCGCGGCCCAAAAACGGGGGCAACTCTCCCGTCTACCTTGTCACGCTGACCGGACTGCCCGCAAACAAAACGGTTTCCGTAAGTACGTCGCCCGCGGGCTACAACCTCACGGGAGCCGTCTCCGACTCCTCCGGCCACCTTTATCTCTGGCTGCCCACAGGAGTGACGCCTATTTCCTTTACTTTGGACGGCACCAACTATTCCGGAAACCCGACGGTAGCGGCAAACGACTTGAACACGCTGCGTCTGACCGGCGACAGTTCGGGCGATCTTTCACGCTACTTTACCGACGACAACTTCCGTGCGGCGGTGCTCGAACTGCTGAACAAAGAGGACGGGGACGGCATCTTCGCCTCGGAGCTTTCCGTGGTTACAAGCCTTGACGTATCCAACCGAAGTATCGCGAGTCTTAACGGTATTCAGTACTTTACCGGGCTGACGTCTCTCAGGTGCGACAACAACAGACTGACCTCGCTGGACGTCTCCGGTCTGTCCGGCCTCACAGCGCTGTTTTGCAACAACAACAGACTGACCTCGTTGAACATCTCCGGCCTGTCCGGCCTCATAACTCTGAATTGCGCCATCAACGAGCTGACCTCGCTGAACGTCTCCGGACTGACGGCCATCAAATATCTGTACTGCAGGAGCAACAGACTGACCTCGCTGGACGTCTCCAGCCTGTCCGGCCTCATAACGCTGGAGTGCTCCTACAACAAGCTGACCTTGCTGGACGTCTCCGGCCAATCCGCTCTTATAAATCTGTACTGCAACGACAACCGTCTGACCTCTTTTGACATCTCCGGCCTGCCTGCTTTCAGAAATTTGAGCTGTTCCAATAACATGCTTGGCGGCGCGCTGGATGTGTCCGGCAGTCCAGGCCTCAGTACACTGCTGTGCTGGAATAACCGGCTGACCGGGCTGGTCTTGCCGTCCAGAACATTGGAAACAATTGACTGTTCCTATAACTGGATGACCGGTATTTCCTCCGTCTCAGGCACCATTAACGAGGAGCAATACGGGACGCAGCATCCAGGCATCTGTGCCGTTTTGGAGATCACAGTGGAACTTCCGTCCTCTCATGTGGCCGGAATACCGCTGGCTCTCTCAGTGACCGTTTTCCCGGCGGATGCCACCAGCAATGAGGTTGTCTTTGAGGTTGACATCCCAAATTTCGTGAAAGCATCAATTGAGAACGGCGTTTTGACCGCTGTTCGGCCCGGAACGCTGTCTCTATGGGCTTTTATCGAAGGAGGGAACTACAATGGCACCAATTTTAGTTGGCAGGGCTCCATGGAAATCACCGACACAGACATTACCTCGGCATTTACTGACCCCAACCTTCTGTCGATGATACGGTATACGCTGGGCTATTCCTCAGAAATCCCGGTTCATCAATACGAGGTATCCCGGATCACGGAGCTCAACATCGCCAACCGGCATATCACCAGTCTTGACGGGCTCCAATATTTAACCTCTCTGAAAACGCTCAACTGCAAAAACAATGATCTTACCTCGCTTAGCTGCTCCAATCTGCCGTCCACCCTTGAAACGCTGGATTGCAGCAGTAACGAACTGACCGGACTCGACCTCTCCGGCCTGCCAAACCTTACGTCACTGGACTGCAGTTACAACAATCTTACCTCGCTTCACAGCTCCAACCTGCCGTCTACCCTCACCTCGCTGAGGTGCAGCGCCAATCGTCTCACCTCGCTGACTCTCTCCGGCCTGTCCCACCTGGCATATCTGGATTGCTCCGCCAACGAGCTGACCTCGCTGGACGTCTCCGGCCTGTCCAGCTTGACAACGCTGTACTGCTCCACCAACGAGCTGACCTCGCTGGACGTCTCCGGTCTGTCGGGGCTCACATATCTGAATTGTTCCTCCAATGAGCTCACCTCGCTGACCCTTTCCGGCCTGTCCAGCCTGGCAACGCTTTCCTGCGGCTTCAACCAGCTCACCGAGCTTGATCTTTCCGGTTTAGCCAGCCTTGCAGCGTTTTCCTGCGACTTCAACGAGCTGACCGAGCTTGATCTTTCCGGCCTGTCCAGCCTCACAACACTTTCCAGCAACAACAATAATCTGACTTCGCTGGATCTCTCCAACCTGTCCGGCCTCACCACACTTTTCTGCAACTCCAACGAGCTGACCTCACTGGACGTCTCCGGCCTATCCAATCTCACTATGCTTTCCTGTGACTCCAACGGGCTGACCGAACTCGACCTTTCCGGTGTGCCCGGACTGACCTCGCTGAACTGCTCCTCCAACGAGCTGACTTCACTGGACGTCTCCGACTTGTCGGGCCTCACAATGCTGTACTGCTGCAGCAACCGCCTGACCGGGTTGGATGTCTCCGGCCTGTCGGACCTCACTGAGCTTTTATGTAACGACAACGAGCTGATTTCGCTGACTCTCTCCGGCCTGTTCAGCCTGACATATCTGGATTGCTCCTCCAACGAGCTGACTTCACTGTCTCTTTCCGGCCTGTCGGGCCTGACAACGCTGTACTGCTACAGCAACCGTCTGACGGGGCTGGATGTCTCCGGCCTGTCCAGCCTGACAACGCTGTACTGCTACTACAATCAGATGTCCTCCGTGGCCTCCGTGGTGGGCTATGACAGCTCCCTGACTACATTCTTTTCCTTTGATCCGCAGGGTCAGGCCCCCGGGCCGACGGGGTATACCGTCATCGTCGTAAACAGCTACGCGGTTGTTTCCGGTGCAGGCGGCTACAGTACGGGCGCGCCGGTCTCCATTGACGCGGGCAGCCGCAGCGGTTATACCTTTGCCGGATGGACCTCCTCCGGCGGTGTGTCCTTCACAAATGCGGGCAATGCCGCGACCACCTTTACCATGCCCGCGCAGAACGTTACCGTGACGGCAAACTGGAACAGCAATGGCGAAGACAGTAGCTCCGGCGGTGGCGCTTCCTCAACTCCCGCGCCCACAACCTCCGGCTCCACCGCAACCACAACCGTGACCCCCATCGTGAAAAACGGCGCGGCAACGGCTTCTGTCCCCGCATCTCAGGTGACAAGCGCGCTGGAGCAGGCGCAGAAGGCAGCAAAAGCCTCCGGTGAAATGCCAAAGGTTGAAATCAAACTGCAAAGCACCTCCGGTGTTTCCAGCGTGGCAGCAACCATTCCGCAGGAATCCGTAAAATCTCTTGTCTCTGGTAATGTGGGCGGTCTGACCGTTTCCAGCAGCCTTGCGTCCGTCACCTTCGACGCGGCGGCGTTGACCACCATTTCCGGCGCATCTTCCGGCGACGTGACAGTGTCCGCCGCCCGGGTGGATGCCTCCGCACTGCCTGCGGCGGTTCAGGCTCTTGTGGGGAGCCGCCCGGTGTATGAATTCACTGTCACCGGCGGCGGCAAGACAATTTCCCAGCTCGGCGGCGTCGCTACCGTTTCCGTGCCCTATACCCTTGGCGCGGGCGAGGACCCCAACGCCGTGATTGTCAGCTATCTCAACGCAAGCGGTAATCTGGAAACCGTCTTGAGCGGCCGTTATAACGCGGCCACCGGCACGGTGACGTTCACCACCACCCACTTTTCCAAGTATTCCGTGGGCTACAACAAGGTGACTTTTGCCGACGTGTCCGATTCCGCGTGGTACGCTGACGCCGTCACCTATCTCGCCGCCCGGGGCGTTACCGGCGGCACGACGGACACAACCTTCACCCCCGGCGCGACACTAACGCGCGGGCAATTTATCACCCTGCTTTTGAAGGCATACGGCATTGAAGCAGTCAACGGCACAGAGGATAACTTTGCAGATGCCGGAAGCACCTACTACACCGGCTATCTGGCGGCGGCAAAGCAGCTTGGCATTACAAGCGGCGTGGGTAACAACAACTTTGCACCAACCCAGACCATCAGCCGCCAGCAGATGTTTACCCTGCTGTATAACGCACTAAACGCGCTGGCCAAGCTTCCCGAAGACGATTCCGACAAGGCGCTCTCCGACTTTACGGACAGCGGCAGCGTCGCGCCCTACGCGCAAAAAGCCATGGCCTATCTGGTGGAAGCCGGGGTTGTGGGCGGCAAAAACGGATATCTCCTGCCCCAAAGCTCCTCCACCCGTGCACAGATGGCGCAGGTGCTTTACAATCTGCTGCGCAGGTAACCCGGTTCATCCGGTTTACAGGCAATCTAAACGGCGAGGGCCGGCACATAAACGTGTCGGCCCTCGCCGTCGTGTTGACCCGGACATTTAGATCCGATACTACGGACCTGAATGGAAAATGCTATGAGACAACGCGCAGGCGGTTATACCCCGCTTCTCTCGTACACCAGCTTTCCGCCAAGATACGTACTTCTGACCTGAATGTCTTTAATTTTCATGGGGTCCATGGCAAAAACATCCTCGTCAAGCACAATAAAGTCCGCCAGCTTTCCGACTGTGACGGTCCCCTTAATATTCTCCTCGTAGGACGAATACGCCGCGTTTTTTGTGTACATGCACACTGCGTCGTACACGCTGATGCAGTTTTCCGGGTACCAGCCGCCCTCGGGCTTGCCCTCCAGATTTTTGCGGGTCACAGCGGCATAAATGGCCTCCCACGGGTCGTGGGGCGTTCCGGGCGCGTCCGAGCCGCCGGTGAGAAGAATCCCCTCCCTGAGCAGCCTGCCAAACGGATTGACGTACGGCGCGCGGGCCGCGCCGACGCGCGCTTCAATCCACGGCATATCCGTGTGGATAAACATGGGCTGTATATCCACCATAACGGGGAGCTTTTTGATGCGCTGGATCACGTCCTCATTCAGGACGGACATATGAATCATGCGGAAGCGCGGGTCGGGCTTTGGATTTTCACGATACACCGTTTCAATGGCGGTGGTAAGCATGTCCGCGGCCCGGTCACCGATGACGTGCACAGCAACCTGAATATTGCGCTCATAGGCTGCTCTGATACGGGCGGTCATTTCCTCCTGCGTATAATTGGCCTGGCCGCAGGTGTCGGGCCTGTCGCTGAAAGGCTCCAGCAGGGCGGCGGAATAGCCGCCAAAATTGCCGTCCGCATACAGCTTGTAAAATCCGTATTTTACCATGTCGTCCCCAAGGCCAGTGCGGATGCAGCAGTTGGGCAGTTCGTCATAGCCGAGGTAAATCCGCGCGGTCAGGCGGCCTTCCAGACTCAGCTCCTGATAAGCGTTTGTATATTCCATCAGATCCACATGCCTGCCCTGAATTGCGTGCACACCGGTCAGGCCGTGGGTATTCAGCTCATGAATGGCCTTTTCCAACACATTTTTCTTGGCCTCCAGCGACGCAAGCTTGTCGGGCACCAGCGATGCAAGCCTTGCGCCCGCGGCGTCGCAGACAACGCCCGTCGGCTCTCCCTCCGCATCAAACCGGACGTTGCCCTCCACCTCCGGCTTAAAGTTCCTGTCAATGCCCGCCGCTTTCAGCGCCAGAGAGTTGGCCGAGAAGAAGTGCATGCAGCTTCGTGAGAGCAGCACCGGGTTATTCGGGCAGGCCTCGTCCAGATCATAGCGGGTGGGCATTGCCTTGCTGCCTGTAAAGAACTCATTGTCAAATCCAAAGCCGTAAATCCACTCGCCTGCCGGGACATTTTCGGCATACTTCCGAAGCGTCTCCTTCAGCTCCTCCATGGACCCGACGTGGCCCAGCATCAGCTTTTCAAAGTTGCCGGCATAGGAATAGAGATGCTCATGGGTGTCGATCAGTCCCGGAAGCACCACCGCCCCCCGCAGGTCAACGGTTTCATCAGCCATGCGCCGGGCCTCGTCGTCCGCGCCGCAGTAAATGAATTTACCGTCGCGCACTGCGAATGCCGAGCACACCGCCCCCTCCCGCTCCATGGTGTATACCTTGCCGTTTATATAGGCCGTAGAATTAAACATTGGTCACTCCTTTCCCAAAATTTATTGCTTTTCGCTCACAACCGCTTCTTCCACCGGACGATAGGTCCTCTTGCTGGGGATCTCCCCGGTCTTCCACTGGAACTTCCCCATAAAGCCCCACAGGATGGCGACGAGCGGACAGATCCAGCAGAACAGGGCGAAGGGGAGATAGGTGAACGCGTTGACCCCCAGCGCCGCGCCGATAAATGCGCCGCACAGGTTCCACGGAATCAACGGAGAGGTAACGGTTCCGGAATCCTCTAGAGTGCGGGACAGGCACTGCGGGAGCATATCCTTTTCACGGTACGCGGGCATGAGCAGCTTTCCGCCCAGAATCAGGGTCATATACTGGGAGGCGGTGACGAGGTTGAGCGCAATCTCAACAAGAACGGTGGTAAGTACGAGCGTACCCACCGTTTTGGTCAGGCCCTTGATCTTTTCCAGCAGCACGTCAAGGATGCCGCATTTTTCGATCACGCCGCCGAACACCATGACGATGACCGACAGAGATGCTGTGTAGTTCATGGAAAACATGCCGCCGCGGGAGAGAAGTTTGTCGATGTCATAGATGCCCGTTTCACAGACGAAGCCGCTTTCCATAATGCTCATGATACTGGAAATCGAAACACCCTGATGCAAAACGGCGATTGCCGCCGCCACCAGACCGGAAATCAGCAGGGTCGGGAATGCGGGGAAGCGCTTAAACGCGAGGGCCAGCACGATAATGATAGGAAGCAGCTCGATAAAGTTCATCTTAAACATACTGTCAAGAGAAGAAAGTATCTGGCTTACTGTCTCATTGTTTACGCTGCCGCTGGTGGAAAATCCCATTATCGTGAAGCCGATCAGCGCCAGCACAATCGCGGGTCCCCCGGTGTAGCACATGGCCTTGATGTGGTCGAACAGGTCCGCCTCGGCAACGGCCGGGGCAACGTTTGTGGTGTCGGACATGGGGGACATCTTGTCCCCGAACGCAGCGCCGGACACCACGGCGCCCGCCGTCCATGCCGGGTTAACGCCAAGGCCCATGCCCACGCCCATCAGGGCAACGCCGACGGTTCCGGCCGTGGACCAGGAACTGCCGGTGGCCATGGACGTGAGGACACAGGCCAGGCACGCGGTGGTCAGGAATATTTTGGGGCTGATCAGCTTGAGGCCCCAATAGATAACCATGGGAACCGTGCCGCTGGCAATCCACGAGCCCATCAGCCCACCGATGCAGTAAAGAATCACCAGTGTGGGAATGAGAAGCTTGCCGCCGTGAAGAATCGCTTCTTCAATGGTGGCATAGGGGCAGCCGGTAAGTACCAGCAGAAGGATGGTGAACCCAAGACAGGTCATCATAGTGATGTGGAGCTGCTGCCCGGTCAAAAAAATCGCACAGCACATTGCCGCAATCAGGAATACCATACTTGCCAATGCTACCCAAAGCTTCGGGCGGAACAGCGTTTTTGCTTCTTCCATAGTATTTTTCCTTCCTCTTATCAGTTGTTTTCATTCAACTTTCTTGTACTTCAAGAACCCACACCCACCTGCTAACAGTTTTTTCCGAACGTCAAAAGTATTGAACAACGTGTTTTTGCGGCAATGCTTTGGACCAATCAGGCCGTTTCGCCGCCGTCCAGAGGAATATGCTGACCGGTAATATATTTGGCTTCGTCCGAGGCAAGGAAGGCATACAGCGCCGCCACCTCCGCAGGATCGGCGTGCCGCTGCATGGGAATCCCCTTGTTGCATTCATCAAACATTTCCTGCGTATACTCAGCCTCCTGCATGGGCGTCAGCACATAGCCGGGGCAAATGCAGTTGCAGCGAACCCACGGCGCGTGCTCCAGGGCCACGCTGCGCACGAGGTTGATCACCGCCGCCTTGGAGGCGTTGTAGTCCGTATAGAACGGATGCCCCTCCATGCCGTTGGTGGACGCGGTGCAGAGAATCACGCCCGCGTTGTCCCTGGTCTTTTCTCCCTGCATGCGCTTGAGGGCCTCCAACATGCACAGGCACATTCCATCGAGATTGACGCCCATCACCCGCTTCCACTGGGAAAAATCCGTCTCGATAAACTTCTTGCGGATGGAGATACCGGCATTGGAAATGAGAATATCAATTCCGCCCAAAAGCTCATCCATTTGGACAAAGGCGGACTTTACGCTTTCCTCGCTGCTCACGTCCACCTTTACGGCTCCGGCAAGGCCGGGAATTTCCTCCCGCAGCGCGTCAAATGCCTTTTCGTTATAGTCGAACACAACGACCTTGGCGCCCTCCAGCGCAAAGCGCTTTGCCGTGGCCTTACCGATACCGGAGGCTCCGCCGGTCACCACAACGCGCTTTCCTTTCAGCTCGGGATACAGGGCACGGGACTCAAATTTGTAATCCTGCTTTAACATAAAACGTTCTCCTTTTTATTCGCCGCCGATGCGGCACATTTGTTCTTCCATAAAGCCCACAATCACGCGGGCATACCCGCTGAGCATCCGGTCGGTTTCTGCGTCGCCGGTATCGACGAGGAGGGGCCTTCCCTCAAGATAAAACAGCTTTTCCCGGGTGGCCAGAATGTGAAGCCGCTCCTTGCCGATTTTTCCCAGCACCTGCGCGCTGAGCTGCTGATTGCCCCGCCCCAGCAGATAGCCCTGTCCGCCGGTGGGCGTGAGCACCAGATGTGTTTCCCGTTCCTCCAGCCGACGAAGAATGTCTCTCTCGGACAAATCCGCCTGTACCAGCGTCCGGGTGCAGACCAAATCCACGCCCAGCAGCGTATTCGTAAGCCCCAGCCTGTCCATCAGCGTCCGCGTAGTGGAGCCGGGCCCGATGAGATAGTAGACATCCTCCCGCATTCGGCCCATCATTTCCGCCGCAATGCTCTCCTGCTCCGCCCGCTCGCCGACAGGTGACGGCGCTTTTCCGTGCTGCAAAAAATCCCGGTCGTCGGGGACCTTTAAATAGCCGTACAGACTGGTACACACCCGCCCGTCGCGGTAGGACGCTTCATCAATGTCAACCACCTCCGCCTCCCGGGTATGGCAGCAGCCACCCTGCAAAAACCGCAGCGCCAGTTCACCGGCCCGCTCCGGGCGGGTGGCATAGACGGGTGAATGAATCTTCACGCCTGCCGGGATGCCGATCACCGTACAGGAAATCCCGGCGGACACGATGTCCCGGGCAGTGCCGTCTCCCCCGGCAAACAGCAGTAGGTCCGCCCCTGCCATCGCCCTTGCCGCGCCCAAGGTGTCCCGCTGCGACGTTTTATCCCCGCAGACATACACCACCTCTATGTCAAAGCCCAGTTCCCGGGCAAGCCGTTCGCCCATTTCGCCGGAGGGGCACAGCAGCCGCAATTCGTCCTTTATGGGAAGCAGCCGCTTTAGTGCCACTGCCGTCCGCGCTGCCGCCCGCGGCTCCGCCCCGCGGCGGATTGCCTCCTCCGCAACGCCGTCGGTTCCCTTCAATCCCACGCTGCCTCCCAGTCCGGCAATGGGGTTGACGATCAGTCCGACTGTTTTCACCGGAACTTTTTAAGGTAGCAGCGCCACGTTACGGCCCACTGCGCCGGGTCGTCCATGTTGGACTCGTCCAGCCGGTGGCAAACGCTCCGGTACGGCGCGTTCTGAAACAGGCCAGGATTCTGATACGCCTCGTCGAAAATGTACTTGAGGGTTTCGATATACTCGTCAATGTCCTCCTTTGACGGTGTTTCCGTGGGTTCAAGCGTGATGGGCTCGGGGACGTAATAGGGATGATGGCTGGTCCAGTAATGCAGGCCGAAATCCATCATGCGACGCTGGATGTCGGCGGTCCCCACGCCGGTTTCCTTAAAGAGCGTTTCAATGGTGTAGCGGCACTGCTCAATGCGCTGCTTGCCGGGGATATAGGGCGCGTCCACGCAGTGCAGCTCCATCAGCTTTTTGAAGAGATAATTGTTGTTAAGCACCGCCGTCTTGGCTACCTGATACAACCCGTCCGGACCCATGGAGCGAATCCATGCGTAGGCCTTGAGAATCACCGGGGCCACCCCGTTGAACTGGCGGATTTTCCCAATGCCGTCGGCGTTGCTGGCCGTTTCATAGTCGTAGTAATATTTTTCCCCGTCAAATTGCAGCAGCGGCGCGGGCAGGAATTTTTCCAAAAACTGTGCGCAGCCAATGGCGCCGCAGGCGGGGCCTCCGCAGCCGTGGGGCGTGGAGAAGGTCTTGTGCAGGTTGAAAAAGCACATATCAAAGCCTGCGTCGCGGGCGCGGGTCACGCCCAGAAGGCCGTTTGCGTTGGCCTGATCGTAGGCGCACAGGCCGCCCTTTTCATGCATGAGCTGAGTGAACTTGAGGACATTCTTGTTATAAACGCCGGTATCCTCGGGATTCGCCACGAAAAACGCCGCGGTGTGCTCGCCCACAGCCGCCTTAAATGCCTCGTAATCCGGGTAGCCGTCCTTATCCGGGTGCAGATAGATGATCTTGAATCCCTTGACGTGGGGCGCGGCCGCATCCGACGGATGGGAGTAGATGGTGGTGATGATTTCGTTGCGCTGCTGTTCCTCACCAAGGGCCTTGAAATGGGAATACACCAGCGACGCCATGGCCAGAACGCCCTGAGAGCCGCCGCTGGGCTGGAAGGAAAAGCGGTCCATGCCGGAGATTTCACACATGTACTGATTCGTTTGATACATGATCTCCATAATGCCCTGACAGGTGCTTTCATCCTGCAACGGATGCAGCTCCCGAAGCTGGGGCAGATTTGCAAGCTGGTCGTTGACCTTGGGGCTGTATTTCACCGTGCAGGTGCCCTGTCCAATCTCGATGTTCACGTCTGCGCCCAGCGTCTCCTGCGCAAGCCTCGCATAGTGGCGCAGCACGCGGGGCTGTGAAATCTCCGGAAGCGCCGGAGCGGTTTTGCGCTGCAAAAACGCGGGAAGCGCCTTGGTGCCTTGTACGGAAGATACTACCTTTTGGCCAGCCTTGCCCACCAGAATACCGCGCTCGCCGGGCCGCGTCAATTCAAAAATCACCGGCTCGTCCCACTTTGCCTGATGAAAGCCGGTGCGAACCTTAGAGCTTCTGTCAATCTTTTTCATTTCTGTCTCTCCTCCTTCTCACAGAATCTCGCTGAGCGCGGAAACCAGCGTGTCCATATCTTCCTTAGTGTGGACCTCGGTCACGCAATACATGGCGCACTGTCCAAGCTGGGGGAACTCGCGGGACAGGTCCTTTCCGCCAAAAATCCCCCGCGCAAGCAGCGCCTGGTTAATCTCGGCCACCGTTTTTCCGGTCCTGCCGAAGTCCAGCACAAACTCCTCAAAAAACGGCGTGTCAAACCGCAGGGAGACATTTTTGAGCGCCGCAAGCCGCCCCGCCGCGTACTGTGCGTTCTGCATGATGGTCTGGCCCACCTCCTGCATGCCCTTGGGCCCCATTGTGGCCAGATATACCCCTGCGGTAATGCCCCACAGGGCGGTCTGGGTGCCGACGTATTCCTTGGCCTTGTCCCGGAGATGGCCGAAGGAGGTGCGGTCGTAGGCAACGTCCCCGAAGGCGTACTCCCCGGGCTCCTTGGTCCGGCAGATGCCAAACAGGCGGGACGGAAATTCCAGCACGTATTTGGGGTCGTCCATCGTTGCCATAAAGCCGCACTGCCCGCCGCCGTAGTTCATATGTATGCCCAGCGGCTGCACATCGCCGCAGACGATATCCGCGCCATACGCGCGGGGGGGCGCGATGACACCCAGGGAAATCGGGTCCACGCCCACCACGCACTGTGCGCCCGCCTGATGCGCCGCCTCCGCGATCTCGCGGGCATTTACTTCAAGCATTCCGAGATAAGCAGGGTTTTCAAAATAAACAACGCCCACGCTTTCACTGAGCTTGGCCCTGAGATCGCTTAAATCCATGCAGCCGGTTTCATTGTCCGCGGCAACCTCCTCAATCAGAAGGTCCGGCGTGCAGTAATTTCTAATGACCGCCAGCTTTTCGGGGTCCATCGCCGCAGGAACCAGCACGGCGGTGCGGTTTGCCACGCGGCAGCCCATGCGGATTGCAGAGGCGGCAGCCTGAGAATAGTCCATGGTGGGGACGTTGACCACTTCCATATCCACCAGCTCGGCAACCATGCTTTCAAACTCAAACAGCGTCTGAAAACGGCCGAAGTCATTGTAGGACTCGCCGCCGTAAGCGGTGAGGAACTCGCCCTTGCCGTTGATTTCGTCGCAGATTGCGGGTACATAATGCTGATAGCAGCCCGCGCCGAGGAAATTCAGGTAATCGGCGCAGCTTTTGTTCTTTTTCAGCAGGCCCTCCACATGGCGGCGCAACTCGTATTCCGAGCCAAACGCCTCCGGCAGCTTCATGTTTTCCTTTAATATGATTTCGTCAGGCACCTCCTCGTGCAGTTCTTCAATGGAATGCAGGCCCAGCTCCCGCAGCATCTCCTGCTCCACCTCGGGCACCGAGTTTGGGATGTAGGGATGACTTTTAAATCCTTTTACACTCATCTCAATGTTCCTTTCTTATTGTGAATACTGGATTAACAAGGATTTCTACGCAATGCCGTCCTATACCGCGCAGTAGGCCGCTGCCGGCGCATGTAATCACCGCGACTTTTCCGGATAAATCCAGATAGTTCTTCAAATCGACCATGTTTTACGCCTCCTTTTTCCTTCTGCAATCGTAAGTCGTAAAGCCGCTTACCGGTATTAGAGCAATTTTCCCTCCACAATTCAGAAAGCGGCAGTTAATTTATTACTTTATCCGGATACCACAACATCTTGTTAAATGCGCACCCGCATTTTTAGCAACATGCATAAATCGCAGGCCTGCTGTACTGCGCCAAGCGGGGTTCCTGAAAGTCACCCGCCCGCAAAATTGTCTGTTTTGTCATTTTTATTGTCATGTTTGTCAAAATTTCGTTTTCAGAGATTGACTTATCACAAAACGCAGCTATACTAAGTAAAAGATCGTCATTTCTTTGATAGGAGCTGCGTTATGGGACTTTCAGGCTATGTTTCCGAAATTGCCTTGGTGCTGCAAACAATTCATCACCTGTTTGGAATCGAAGCTGCCGTGTTTGATACCGGCGCGGTCTTGATTGCCGGAAGCGAAAAATATTTGGAGATTAAGGGCACCACCGTGCATAAGCCCTCCATTGCCGAGGTCATCGAAAACGACGAGGTCACTGTTCTGTGTCCCGGCAAGATGGAATCTTGTATCGGCTGCCGCTTCAGCAGCAACTGTCCTGCCACATTGGAGCTGCTTAAGCGGATTACAAACGAGGGCATCCCCGTGGGCGTTTTGTCCTTCTCCGCTTTTTCAGAGGATGAGCATGACGAGATCATCACCCGGATTGACTACTTCAAGCAAATTATCGCGGACTTTTCCAATTTACTGGCTGCCGTTTTGAAAAACGCCAAAAGCAATGCCTTCCCAACCGATAAAAACCAGTTTTCCGCCATATCCTCCCTGTTCCCGGACGGTCTTCTGACCACGGACGTGGATGGCAATATTCTGGACATCAACGATGCCGCGCTGAACATTCTCAGCGGCACGTGTTTAAAGTCCATTCGGGATTTTCTTCCAGCGGAGCTAAGCGAGGAAGTGATGAGCGGGCGGCATGTCGTCAATCAGGCGGTTGAAATTCGCCAGGGGCTGACGGTTGCTCTTTCCTCCGCGCCTGTTTTCAGCCCTCTTGGAGACTCCGGCGGTTTTGCCGTGCGCCTGACTGCAAAGCAGGCGGTTCTTTCCCCCGCCTCCAAGGTCCCGGAGTATGAAAAAATGCGCGGCGGCGGGCCTCACATGGAAAGCGTGCGCAGGCGGATGGGGAAGATTGTGAACAGCCCCTCTTCCGTCTTTATCTCCGGCGAAACCGGCACGGGAAAAGGCGTGCTGGCGCGCTCCGTTCACTACGAGGGCAATCGCCGGGACAAGCCCTTTATCATTATCAACTGTGCCAATATTCCGGAATCGCTGTTTGAAAGCGAGCTGTTTGGCTACGAGGCAGGCGCGTTTACCGGGGCGCTGAAAACCGGAAAGTCCGGGAAAATGGAGCTTGCCGAGGGGGGCACGCTATTTCTCGACGAGATCAGCGAAATGCCCATGAGCATGCAGGCAAAGCTTTTAAGCGTATTGCAGGACCGGCAATTCGAGCATGTGGGCGGGACGAAAAACATCGCCCTGAATACCAGAATCATCTCCGCCTCCAACGCGAACATTCAGCAGCGAATTGAAGAGGACCGCTTCCGCGCGGACCTTTTTTACCGGCTCAATGTGATCAGCATAGAGGTCCTGCCTCTGCGGGACCGGATGGAAGATCTGCCCGAGCTGCTGGACGCCTTTCTCAGTAAATATAACTATCGCCTCCACGCATCCGTGAAGGGATTTGACGAACGCGTGATTCAGCAATTCAACCGTTATAGCTGGCCTGGAAACATCCGCCAGCTTGAAAATATCGTTGAGTACTGTATCAATATGGCCGACGGCGACATTGTGCAGCTGCCCGATCTGCCGCCGCATTTTCTCAGGGAAGTGGAAGCGGAACCCCTCCCGGTTTTGAAAGAGGCCGAAGGGGGCGTTATTCGCGATCTTCTGAATAAATATGGCTGGGATTCCAACGGAAAAGCGCAGGTGGCCCAGACCCTGGGCATCAGCGTTCGTACACTTTACCGCAAGATAGACCAATCTCGTCTGGAAAAATAAACGCTTGGAGGTAGTTATGGAAGAAGTCATTTTGGAGGAAACTAAGCTGGAAATCGAACTGGAGGATTTCCAGAAGCTCGATTTTCGGGTATGTCAAGTCATCGCATGCGAAGAGGTTGCGAAAAGCAGAAACTTTTTGAAGCTCACGGTGGATGATGGGCAGCGCCGGCGCACCATCATGTCTACCATCCGCTCTTATTACAAGCCGGAGGAACTGGTGGGTAAAAAAATCGTTGTGCTGGTCAACCTGAAGCCCCACAAATTTTGCAGCATTTTAAGCGAGGGAATGCTGATTGCGGTGGATGTGCCGGAGCAGGACGACTGCAAGGTTTTATTCGCCGACGATTCCTGTCCCATTGGCCAGCCCGTCAGCTAAACAGACTACCGGAAGTACATACCCATCTCCCAAAATAAAAGGGGCGCTCCGTCAGCGGAGCGCCCCTTTGCCGTGCTTCTGTTTTCCAGCTTGATTCCGCCTTTAAAAATCAAGGCTTCGAAACAATGATTCATGTCAAAAAAATCATGTTTCATGCGCTAAGCGGATTCTCAGGAAAATAGTTGATAAATTGAGTGTCAGAAAATATTTCCAATACATGACCTTATAGAAGACGGAGGACTAAACGTAAAAAATTACCGGTACTGATGGCGGCGCTCACCGCGTGCGCAGAGTCCCTTGCGGGATATCAGCAAATACTCTATGAAGCCAGCAAGGAAAATGGCGCGTCAAAGCTGGAAACAGCATCCACGCTGGCGGATGATTATGATGAAACTCTGGGATGCTTCCTTGACGCAATGGGCGTCGCGTAATCAGGCTGCAAAGATATTGCGGACGGCGTCTTTGTCCGACCGGAACCGGCAGGGGGTCCAATGGGCTCCCTGCCTTTTGAAAAACAGAACGGGGAGGTAACACACGATGCAGTCAATGTTCATCGCGGTCCTTATCATTGCCGGAATGCTTGTCTTATGGACGGTGTCCACCCAGCGCAGACTGGTGGTGCTGGATGAAAATATCAGCAACGCCATGAGCCAGATCGACGTGCAGCAGTCCAGCCAATTCGACGCGCTGACGGCGCTTTTGCATTTGACAAAGGTCTATGCAAAGCATGAGAGCGAAACGCTGATGGAAACCATCAAATCCAAAAGAAACGTGATCACGGCAAAATCTGCACCGGAGGAGGTGCAGCGCCAGGAGGGAGTTATTTCTGAAGCCCTTGGCAGGATTTCCACGGTGACGGAGCAATATCCGGAGCTGAAAGCAAACCAGAGCTATCTCAAAACCATGGGCGCGGTGCAGACCTTTGAGGGCATGGTGCGCACCAGCCGCCTGATTTACAACGACAACGTGGCCAAGCTGAATCGTGAAATCCGCATGTTTCCGGTTTCCCTGATTGCCGGGATACTGGGCTTTTACAAACGAGACTATCTGGATGAGCGGGCCGATCAAGCGGAAATACCCGGCATGAAATGAGGCGCCCTATGGGAAAAACAGGATGCGGCATGACCTACGCCATGCTCCGGACGGTGCTGGGCCGGGTAGACAGGCAAGTCCTTTCCGGCAGCGGCGTATTTTCCGCTTTTGGAACATACGATAAAGTAATCGCTAAAGCGCTGAGAAGTCCCGGTACTTCCGGGCTGAACGCGCTGCCGTTCTTTCCAACTCCGCAGAACAGGGCGCGCATTCATTCAGCACCGGCGCTTTTTATACGGCACTCCCTTTCATGGACGGCTCCTCCATTATTTTCAGTATGGGAGACTGTGAAACGATTGGGGTGTCGTTCATAATTTCTGCTTGAATTTCTGTACTCATCTGTGCTACCCTTTTGGTATATCGTATAGAAAGATGGTGTGTAAATGCCCGCATTATTTGTCGGCCACGGATCCCCTATGAACGCAGTTGAAGAAAACCGCTTTGTCGAAGAGTGGAAAACTCTTGGCAATAAAATTCCGCGGCCAACCGCTATATTGGCCGTGTCCGCCCATTGGTTTACGAATGGCAGCCGGGTCACGGACGCGCAGGCACCCAGAACCGTCTATGACATGTATGGCTTTCCGGACGAGCTTTACAAAATTGTCTATCCCGCCAAGGGCGCTCCGGAGCTTGCGCACCTTACCCAGAGCATGATCTCCCGCAAGGTCACGATTGATAATTCCTGGGGCCATGATCACGGGACGTGGTCCGTTTTGCACAGAATCTATCCGGACGCCGATATCCCCGTGTTCCAGCTCAGCATCGACAGCCGGATTTCCCCCCATGAGCATTATCAAATCGGCAGGGAGCTTTCCGCCCTTCAGGAGCAGGGCGTTCTGATCTTTGGAAGCGGCAATGTGGTCCACAACCTTGCCCGGGTGAATTGGGGCATGGATGGAGGCTATTCCTGGGCGGAGGAATTTGACGCATATATTAAAGAACATGTGATGGCGCGTCAAAATGAAAACGTGATCAATTATCAACAGGCGGGTTCTTCGGCCTCTATATCCGTTCCAACGCTGGACCACTTTGCGCCGCTTTTGTACGTATTGGGCGCGTCGGAAAACGCGGAGCGCGTGACCGTTTTCAACGACGCCTGTACCTTGGGTTCGCTTTCCATGACCAGCTATCTGTTCCAATAACAAACCCTTTCTCCCGCACCCAGCTTTATAAAAAAGGAGCCCTGAAAAATCAGGGTTCCTTTCTTTTTTGATATCTGCGGCGGGTTTCGTTTTTCTGCGGCGCAACTTGTGCCGACTTCCCTTCCCACTTGCCTGCGGTATGTGAGAAATTTTTCGGACCCGTCAGCCGCAACTGCGGGAAAAGGTTTATCATTGCCTTCCCTGTTTCAAGCAAGCTTTCGGTCGTAAAGCAGGGCCGCGTTCAGCACCACCAGCACGGACCCGGCATTATGTACCAACGCGCCGGTAATCGGATTCAGCACGGCGGCGATGGAGAGAACCACCGCAATGAGGTTGATTGTCATAGACAGCGATATATTAAATTTAATGGTCCGCAGCGTGGTGTTGGAAAGCTTTTTGAGATAGGGAATCTTTGAAATGTTGTCGCCAACCAGCGCAATATCCGCCGCCTCCACGGCAATGTCGCTTCCAATCCCGCCCATGGCAACGCCCACCCGGGCGGCTTTCAGCGCGGGCGCGTCGTTCACGCCGTCTCCAATCATGCAGACCGTTCGCCCCTGCCGTTCCAGCTCCTCAATGGCGCCGACCTTGCCCTGGGGAAGCAGCTCCGCTTTTACCGTCTGAATCCCGGCCTGCGCCGCAAAATACTTCGCGGTGTGGGCACGGTCCCCCGTGAGGAGCACCACCTCCGCATTCATACCGCAGAGCTCTCCGACCATATCCCGGGCCGACTCCCGCAGGGTATCCGACAGGGTAATCACACCGATCAGCGACCGCTCCCTTCCAACAAGAATGGCGGCCTTTCCTTGCGCGCAGAACCCGTCCAGCGGACTGGCAACGGCTTCGTCCATCAAAACGCCTTTTTCCTTCAAAAACTCAAGGGTGCCGCAAATCAGTGCCTGCCCGTCCACCATGGCCGTGATTCCTTTGCCGGGCAGCATTTGAAAATCAGCGGCGCTCTCCACCACAACGCCCTGCTCCTTTGCGTGGGCAACAATCGCTTTTGCCAGCGGATGCTCGGAATAGGCCTCGGCGGCGGCGGTCAGCTCCAGCAACCTCTCCCGGCTGACTTCTTCGACCAGAGGGAGAATATCCGCCACCACAAGATTTCCGTTGGTCAGCGTTCCGGTTTTGTCAAAAGCGATGCAGTCTACCTTTCCCATGTTTTCCAGCGCTTCGCCGGACTTGATAATCACGCCGTGCTTGGTCGCCTGCCCCACAGCGGCCATAATAGAGGTCGGCGTGGCCAGTGCCAGCGCACACGGGCAGAACACCACCAGAATCGTCACGGCCCGGATAATATCCTTCGTTGCCATAAAGGTAATCACGGCGATGGCCAACGCGGCAGGAACAAGCCATGCCGCCCATTTGTCCACAATGCGCTGCATGGGCGCCTTCTTATTTTCCGCGTCCTGCACCATGCGAATCAGCTTTTGCAAAGAGGAATCCTCTCCAACTCTGGCGGCGGTAATGTCAATCGCGCCAAAGCAGTTAATGGTTCCGCAAAACACGCTGTCGCCCGGACCTTTATCCACAGGAAGGGATTCCCCCGTCATAATGGACTGGTCAACCGAGGTGTTTCCCACCGTGATTTCGCCGTCCGCCGGAATGGCCTCGCCGGGTAAAACCCGAAGAAGATCGCCCTTGCGGATTTGCTCCGCCGAAATGAGCTCCTCCGTGTCTCCCGACGCATTGGAAAGAATTCTTCTCCCCTGTACGGGCGTCAGCCCAATCAGCTTTTTCAAGCCTTTTTTGGCCCGTTCAACGGTTTTATCCTCCAGAATTTCGCCGATGGCCATAATAAAGGCCACCTCACCGGCGGCAAAGACCTCTCCGATTGCAATAGAGGCAATCATAGCAATGGAAATCAACAGCGCCGAGGATATCCGTTTTTCGCACGCGAGATTAAAAATCGCCTGATACACCAGCGGGTACCCGGACAGCGCCACCGTTACCCACGCCGGATCCACAGAAAGCTCCGTTTTCGTCAGCAGCAGAATCAGGCTGCATGCTAGAAATACCCCGGAAACAAGGGTCCATTTTAATCCTGTCAGTAAATCACTTGTTTTTTTTAACATATTCTCTCACTCCTATATTGGCACTTGATTATTCCACTCATTTTCAGTACAATTAATTCGTAACCGAACAGATTGTTCTTTAGTTAGTGTATCAAACGTACACGGCGGTTACAAGAACCGGTTTTTACGGAATGTGCGCTACCGAATAAATCAATAAAACTGTTCCGAAAGGGTGGACATATGGACAGACGGCAGAGAAAAACGAGAGATGCGATTTTTGATGCGTTCAGTGAGCTGCTGCTGCACAGCAGCTATTCGCAGATTACGGTGCAGGAGATTATCGACGGGGCCAACGTGGGCCGAACCACCTTTTACGCGCATTTTCCCACCAAGGACGATCTTTTGCGGGAGATGTGCGCAGAGATGTTTGCCCACGTTTTTTCCAAAGCACTCAAAGCGGAGCCAACCCACGATTTTTCCATGGCACGGGGTGACCCAATGGCAATCGTCACCCATCTTTTCTACCATCTGCGTGAGCATGGGCGGATGCTGGTAGTTCTTTTAACCTGTGAGCAGGGGGAACTTTTTCAGCGCTATTTTAACGAGTATTTCAACGAGCTGGTAACCCGGCATATTCTCGGCGGGAGTATGCGCAGGAGCGCTGTGTTGCCGGAAGACTTTCTGATGGATCACATCGCGGGCAGCTTTGTGGGCGTAGTCCGGTGGTGGCTGAAAAACGATATGGAGCAATCACCGGAGGAGCTTGCGGGCTACTTTATGGCGGCAATTCAACCGGCGGTGTAACAGGTCTTAGCCCCGGACGGCTTGCCGTTGAAAGAGGAATTATATTCACATGAAACTTCTGAAACGTACAATTTCCGATGGGGCCACCTGCACAGTAGAACGTGGACCCGGGCGCACCGGAGAGGCTGATGCGTCAGGGAGGTCTGTATCACCGCATATCGGAATTGCAGGAGCAAGCCGCGGTTTGCTCCCTGTAAGTGCGAGCCGGGCGGGGAAAAGTTCTCTAATTGGGAGCTTCTCCCGGCCCGGTTTTTATGGCAATGAGCTGCATACAGCCTTTTTGCGCAGTCATACAGCGCGATCAATCCGTAAATAAGCAACGAATTATTTCCGAATCTTGCGCACATTCCCGAATTGATGTAGAATAAGAGCATTCAGATGACGGTTGACAGTCGTTTTTATCATTGCAATCGTTTACTTCTGCCGATAAATGGAATTTTGATGAGCCTTGAACCGAATGGAAAAGGGTGCTGTTATGAAAGAAATTACAATTATGAATACGTCAATTTCAATTGAAACGCTGTTTGAATCCATGCCGGTGGCAATGGTGCTGCTCAACCGAAATGGCGAACATGTAGCAGTCAATCAAGCGCTTGCGTCCATCAGCGGCTCCCGCAGCGAAGAGCTGATCGGTCGAAAAGTTGAAGAGATGAGCAAAGAGAGCGGCAGAAATATTATTCGTGATTTTCGTATGTTTGACGCCAATCAGGAGGTCCCAGACCATGAGGTGGTCATTGAGGGGAAAACCTTCTATGTCTCCGTCCGCCCACTGCGGAACGACACCGGATATGCAATCGGGGAAATGGTTGCATTGATGGATATTACCAAGACAAAAGAATTGGAGCAGCAGCTGGAGGAAACAAACCGAAAGCTCCTTTCCCTGTCAAGATATGATGATTTGACAGGCGTCTTAAACCCGCGCACCTATTACGAAGAAGCCGAAAAAAAGCTGCTTTCCGGGCAAGTATCCGATGCCCCCTGTTCCGTTCTGTTTCTGGATTTGGACCATTTTAAAAGAATCAACGATACCTATGGTCACGGCGCGGGGGACATGGTCCTTTCAAGCGCTGCCAAATGTATCAGGCAGACTTGCAGAAAGAACGATTTGATCGGCCGTGTGGGTGGAGAAGAATTTTCTCTGTTCCTTCCGGAAACCGGTCACAATGATGCCATCGTCCTTGCCGAAACGCTCCGCCGGGAAATCGAGCAGATGGAGATCAAGGTGGAAAACAGTCTGGTAAAGATCACCGCCAGCATTGGTGTGGCATTTAAAAGCGAGTCCCACCAGTCTATTGCGGACATTCAGCGCGAGGCTGACTGCGCCATGTACCGCGCCAAGCAATCCGGCAGGAACAGAGTCTTCAGTTTTCGCGGCGTCCCTGATTCCGCAGAGGGTGGAACGCGCTCCGATGATTAAGCGCCGGATGCATTCTGCCAAAACCAATTGCATATACACAGCTTTTTAAAGCGGCCATATCCGTAGAGGTATGGCCGCTTTTTTGCTCTATTTCTTCTCCGCAGCTCGTCAGCCGGTCGGGCACGGTTGGGGGCGCTTTTTCCGGGGAATGACATGTCTTCCCCCACCTTCTCATTGCATCTGTTGCCTGTCCGTGCTATGATAGCCATATCATTTCAGGTAATTTTTGGGGCCTTACGGCAGAAGGGAGAACGACCTATGAACCTGTTCAACACACTCACTGTAAAAAACATGACGCTGCGCAACCGAATCGTCATGCCTCCCATGTGTATGTACAGCACCGAAGGTGACGGCGTACCTACGGACTTCCACTTCACCCACTATACCTCCCGGGCCTTGGGCGGCGCGGGGCTGATCATCATCGAGGCCACAGGCGTGCTGCCCCCGGGCCGCATTTCCGACCGATGCCTTGGCCTTTGGAACGACCAGCAGGCCGAGGCGATGAAGCCAATTGTTGCCGCCTGCCAGAAATACGGGGCAAAAATAGCCATTCAGCTCAACCACGCGGGACGCAAGTGCGAGGCGAAGGAGAAAATGATTTTTGCCCCCAGCGCCATCCCCTTTGAGGAAACGTCCCCTATGCCCAAGGAGATGACGGAGGAGGAGATTGGGGACGTGGTACAGGCATTTCGCAGCGCGGCGGCCCGGGCTGCGTCCATCGGCTTTGACGCTCTGGAAATCCACGGGGCTCACGGATATTTGCTAAACGAATTTCTCTCCCCCCTCACCAACCGCCGCACGGACGGCTACGGCGGTTCCACGGAAAACCGCTGCCGCTTCCTGCTGGAAGTCCTGCGGGCGGTGCACGAGGTCTGGCCCGCGGAAAAGC
Source organism: Oscillibacter sp. GMB15532 (assembly GCF_041020825.1). Taxonomy (NCBI): domain Bacteria; kingdom Bacillati; phylum Bacillota; class Clostridia; order Eubacteriales; family Oscillospiraceae; genus Oscillibacter; species Oscillibacter sp. GMB15532. Next base: position 114,239 of record NZ_JBEVTO010000003.1, on the reverse strand, counting down.
CCGTGCTTTTGCGCGTCTCCGCCGAGGATTATGAGCCGGAGGGCATTCACCCGGAGGAAATGAGCAAAATTGTAGAGCTGGTGAAGCCATATATCGACGTGGTAGACGTCAGCTCGGGGGGCGTGATGCCCACACCGCCGACGGCAATCTATCCCGGCTATCAGGTAAGAGCCGCGGAAATTTTGAAGCAGTCCTCCGGCCTGCCTGTGATTACCGTGGGCCTGATTACCGAGGCCCATCAGGCCCAGCAGATTCTGGGCGAGGGCCGGGCAGACCTGATTGCTTTAGGCCGTGAGCTTTTACGGGATCCCTATTGGGTTCTTCATACAGCCCGGGACCTGAACGTGGAATACCCTTGGCCGGAGCAGTATGCCCGGGGATTCAAGGCAAGAAAGTAAGGGTGTCACTGGGCAAATTGCCTTTCATTCCGTCTGTCTTTAAACGTGTCTGCATCGTTGGCCGGAGAAACTTTTCAGGCGAAAGCCATGCAAATGGACAGGACAGATTAAAAAGCAGGACAGAGGCCGAGGCCTCTGTCCTGCTTTTTGCACTTCTTCTGCGAATTTTTGCTGGAAATCCGCCCTGTGGGTATTCTTCCGACACTTGGGAGAATTTCCTTATCGGGACTGCCGGTTGGAATGCGGCAATACGGATCTGTCAAAAAATTACCGTCTCGACCCTACCGCCTCGCCGGGAAAGGTTATCGACGACGCACCTCAGATGCGGGCAACGCCGGTTTTCCGGGCCGCTTCCGCCACAGCTTTCGCCACCGCCGGACCCACCCGGGGGTCAAAAGCCGCGGGGATAATATAGTCCTCGTTCAGCTCGTCATCGGAAATCAGCTCCGCCAGCGCCTGCGCAGCAGCCATCTTCATTCCCTCGTTGATGTCGCTGGCCCGCACGTCAAAGGCCCCCCGGAAAATGCCGGGGAATGCCAGAACGTTATTGATCTGATTGGGATAGTCGCTGCGCCCGGTGGCCACCACCCGCGCCCCGGCGGCTTTCGCCTCGTCGGGGAAAATCTCCGGCGTGGGGTTGGCACAGGCAAAGATAATCGCATCCTCCGCCATGGAGCGCACCATTTCTGCCGTCACGGAGCCGGGAGCCGACACGCCGATGCATACATCCGCACCCGCCACAGCCTCCTGAAGCCCGCCACGGAGATTCCGGGGATTTGTAACCTCTGCCAGCTCGGTTTTAATCCAGTTCATGCCGGTTTCCCGGCCCTTGTAGATGATTCCCGTTCGGTCGCACAGGACGATGTCCTTCGCCCCTGCCGCAAGCAGCAGCTTTGTCACCGCCACGGCGGCGGCGCCCGCGCCGTTCACCGCGATTTTCACGTCCGCCAGATGCTTTCCAACCACCTTCAGCGCGTTTTGAAGTCCCGCCAGCGTGATGACGGCGGTGCCGTGCTGATCGTCGTGGAAGATGGGGATATCGCACTTTTCTTTCAGCTTCCGCTCAATTTCAAAGCAGCGGGGCGCGGCAATATCCTCCAGATTCACGCCGCCGAAGCTGCCGGAAATCTGATACACAGTGTTGACAAACTCGTCCACGTCATGGCTTTTCACGCACAAGGGAAACGCGTCCACTCCGCCGAAGGCCTTAAACAGCACGCACTTGCCCTCCATTACGGGCATGCCCGCCTCCGGGCCGATGTCCCCCAGGCCCAGCACGGCGCTGCCGTCCGTGACCACCAGACATAAATTGTGCCGCCGGGTCAGCTCGTAGCTCTTGTCCGGATTCTTTTGAATCTCCAGACAGGGCTGGGCCACGCCGGGGGTATAGGCCAGCGACAAATCCTCCCGCGTGGCCACCGGAACGGCGGCCACCACCTCAATTTTTCCCTTCCACTCCCCGTGGAGCCGAAGCGATTCCTTCGCGTAATCCATTGCTTTCTCCTTCTCCGGTCCCCGCAGGCCCTGCGCCCTCAGACGGAGCCTTTGTCTGATTTTGCCCTCTCCAAAAACTCCTTGACCCGGGCAAACGTCTCTTCGTGGAGATCGTGCTCCACCCGGCAGGCATCCTCCGCGGCGATCTCAGGGGGCACGCCCAGGAACGTAAACAGCTCCGTCAGCGTTCTGTGCCGCCGGTAAACTCGGGAAGCAACCTCCATGCCGGTATCGCTCAGCGTAATCGTTCCGTCCTCGGCCATGGAGATGTAGCCGCTTTCCCGCAGCTTTTTCATGGCAATGCTGACGCTGGGCTTGGAATAGCCCAAATCGTTCACAATGTCAATGGAGCGCACGGACCCCAATCTCTCCTGCACGACCAAAATGGACTCCAAATAGTCCTCCGCCGACTCATGAATCTCCATGGTCCCACCTCCTGATGACAGATTTTCACCGGTGCATCTCCGCAACCGGCAGTTTGTTCTGTCTATCTTACCATAAACAAGAAATTTTGCAAGTACGCACCTGTGAAGTTTTTGCGAACTTGCCGCCATTTATAACTGGTAGGGTATTCCATCGGAGACTTTTGGAGAAAGGACCGGAAATGCGCAAAAAAATCCGGGACCGCCGCACATAGGCGGCAGTCCCAGACAAAGCCTTTTAGTCTGCAAACAGCGGAGTGGAAAGATAACGGTCGCCGGTGTCCGGCAGCAGGGCCACGATGGTCTTGCCCTTGTTCTCCGGCCGCTTGGCAAGCTGCACGGCGGCCCAAACGGCGGCGCCGGAAGAAATGCCCACCAGAACGCCCTCCGCTCTGCCGATTCTTCTGCCCTCGGCAAAAGCGTCGTCGTTCTCCACGGGAATCACCTCGTCATACACCGAGGTATTCAGCACGTCGGGGATAAAGCCCGCGCCGATGCCCTGAATCTTATGACTTCCCGGTGCGCCTCCGCCCAGCACGGGAGAGGCCGCAGGCTCCACCGCCACGATTTTCACATTGGGGTTCTTCTCACGGAGATATTCACCCACGCCGGTGACAGTGCCGCCGGTGCCGACACCCGCCACAAAGATATCCACGGTTCCGTCGGTGTCCTCCCAGATTTCCGGGCCGGTGAACTCCTTGTGGACCGCCGGGTTGGCGGGGTTGACAAACTGGCCGGGAATGAAGCTGTCGGGCGTCTCTGCCGCCAGCTCCTCCGCCTTGGCAATGGCACCCTTCATGCCCTTTGCCCCTTCGGTAAGCACCAGCTCTGCGCCATAGGCCTTCATCAGCTGACGGCGCTCCACGCTCATGGTTTCCGGCATGACAATGATAATGCGATAGCCCCGGGCGGCCGCCACGGAGGCAAGACCGATGCCGGTGTTGCCGGAGGTAGGCTCGATGATGACGGAACCGGGCTTCAGCTTGCCGCTGGCCTCCGCATCGTCAATCATGGCCTTTGCGATGCGGTCCTTCACACTGCCTGCGGGATTGAAGTATTCCAGCTTGCCCAGAATCCGGGCCTCCAGCCCTTCCTCCTTCTCAATGTGGCTCAGCTCCAGCAGCGGGGTCTTTCCGATCAGTTGATCGGCGGAAGTATAAATATTGCTCATTGTCTGTTCCTCCTATATTTCATTCGATGTGATTTTTGCGATTCAGCGGGACGCTTCTCTCCAAGTGCGGGAAGCGGGGCAACATCGAAAACCGTCGGGCAGAGACAGTATGAACTTCATATATCATTACCAACCTTTCAAGTAGGTTAATATGGATTATAAGCATTCTTTTTGAATTTGTCAATAGGCAGCAGGAAAAAAATTTCCAAAGCTTTCAGTTGATTCCCCACTAACCGTATTATATAATAGGTTTATCACATCTGGAGGAATTTTATATGCTGATTTCAACAAAGGGCCGCTATGCCCTGCGGGTGATGATTGATTTGGCCGAGCACCGGACAGAGGGGTATGTCCCTTTGAAAGAGGTTGCGGAGCGGCAGGATATCTCAGAGAAATATCTGGAGAGCATCATCAAGCTTCTGGTCAAGGGAAAAATACTGACCGGGCTGCGGGGCAAAGGCGGCGGGTATCGCCTGACAAAGTCTCCTGAGGAGTATTCCGTGGGCGCTGTTTTGCGCCTGACGGAGGAATCGCTTGCCCCCGTCGCCTGTCTGGAGGGGGAGTCCGTCTCCTGCCCCAGAATGTCAGAATGCCGGACGCTTCCCATGTGGCGCGGATTGGACAAGGTCATCCGCGACTATCTGGACAACATCACGGTGGCCGATCTGACAGCCTCCGATTCCGGCGGCAACTATGTAATCTGAATGGCGGCCCACCAAAAAGGCCCGGCTTGCGCCGGGTCTTTTGTGGCGGAACACGACAAAGCGGACGGCCTGCCAGCCGTCCGCTTTGCCTGTATGGTATAGAGAAAGGAGAGGGAGAAATTGGAGAAATGTATCAAGTGTTCCGCTTGATGTGTTCATAATAACGTCGGGCCGGAGAAAAGTCAACGGCCTAAGGGCACCTTTCATAGTTTGTTTACAAACAGGGATTTTTTTCAAAATTTGTTCACAATACGTTCAAATAAAATCCAAAATTGCGTATTGACAACTTTTCGAAAGCGTGTTATTGTTTAGCACGCTAATAATTAGCCTGCGTAATAAATTTTGAAAGGAACAGCAGTATGGAAGATATGAAATCTCTCGGCCGGTCCATCGGCTGCGCAGCCCATTTGTTCCGTGAGCGGGGGGACGCACGCATGGCAAAATACGACGTGACGCCTCTTCAGGCCCATGTCATGATATATCTCGCCCATCAGGGCGGCCAGTCCACCCAGCAGGCGCTGGGTGAGCATCTGCGGGTAAAGCCCTCCACGGTCAACGGCATTGTGGACCGTATGGTGGAGCGGGAACTGATCGTGCGCAGCGCCGACCAGGCGGACGCCCGCCGCCGTCTTGTGGCCCTGACCGATACGGGGCAGGCGCGGCTGGAGCAGCTGCATCAGGAAATGCGGGAGACGGAGCGCCTTTTGGAATCCGCCTTCACCGCCGAGGAGTTGGCCCAGTTTCATACCCTTGTCAATCGCATGATTCAGAATTTAGAGGAGGACCGGAAAAAATGGTGAAAAAACTCCTGCCATATACAAAGGGCTATCGGCCATGGATCGCGCTGGGCATCGCCTGCTCCGCCATGGACGCTGTCTTCCAGCTTCTCATTCCGCTGGTGATGGCCGACATCGTGGACATCGGCGTTGCCAATGCCGACACGGGCTTTATTGTGCGCAAGGGCCTTTTGATGGTGGTCCTGGCGGCGGTGGCCATGGCTTTCGGCCTTGGCAGCGCCGCATCCTCCGCCCGGGCGGGCATGGGCTTCGGCGCAAACCTTCGGACGGCGGAATACGCCCGGGTGCAGGACTTTTCGTTTTCCAACATCGAAAAGTTTTCCACCGCATCTCTTGTGACCCGACTGACCAGCGACGTGCGGGTTTTAGAGATGACACTGATGATGAGCATGCGGCTGCTGGTCCGGGCGCCGGTGATGCTGGTGGCGGCGCTGGTGCTGGCTGTGCGGCTGAGCAGTCAGCTCTCCCGCGTGTTTCTGGCGGCGATTCCGCTTCTTGTGATTTTCGTGGTTCTGCTGATGACAAAGGTTGGCCCCCTGTTTCGCCAGCTTCAGGAGAAAACCGACGATGTGAACCTGGTGGTGCAGGAGAACCTCACCGGTATCCGGGTGGTAAAGTCCTTTGTCCGCGAGGCGTATGAAAAGGAGAAATTCGCCAAGCGGAACAACGGCCTGCGGGAAACCTCCGAAAAAGCCTTTGGCGCGGTGGTGGTGAACATGCCCGTGATGATGCTGATTATCTACGGCACCATTATCGCCGTCATGTGGTTCGGCGGGAAAATGGTTTTCGCCGGGACCATGGAGGTAGGCGGTCTTACCGCCTTTTTCTCCTACATCACGGAAATTTTGATTTCCCTGATGATGGTTTCCATGATTTTTATGATGATGTCCCGTTCCATCGCCTGCGCAAAGCGCATCTGTGAGGTGCTGGACGAGGTTCCCGCCGTCACCGACGCGCAGGCACAGTCCGGTGCGTCGGTGGAGTCCGGCTCCGTGGATTTTGAGAATGTAAGCTTCCGGTACAACGACGAGAGCGCCGGGTGGGTGCTCGAAGATGTGAGTCTTCACATCCCCGCCGGGTCCACCGTGGGCATTCTGGGAGGCACCGGCAGCGGAAAATCCACCCTCGTTTCTCTGATTCCCCGGCTGTACGAGGCTCAAAAAGGCACGGTTTTCGTAGGAAGCCGCCCCGTGGCGGACTACACCATGGAGCACCTCCGGGACGCAGTGTCCGTGGTACTGCAAAAAAACACGCTTTTTTCCGGTACCATTCGGGAAAATCTTCTCTGGGGCAATCCCGACGCCACGGAGGAGCAGCTTCTCGCGGCCTGCCGCTCCGCCTGTGCGGACGAATTTTTAGACCGGATGCCCGAGGGGCTGGACACCGACCTTGGTCAGGGCGGCGTAAACGTCTCCGGCGGGCAGAAGCAGCGGCTGTGCATTGCCCGGGCCATTTTGAAGCAGCCGAAAATATTGATTCTGGACGATTCCACCAGCGCCGTGGACACCGCCACGGACGCGAAAATCCGCGAGGCCTTCCGCCGGGACCTGCCGGGCACCACAAAGCTGATCATCGCCCAGCGGATTTCCTCCATCGCGGATGCGAATTTGATTCTGGTGCTGGATAAGGGCCGGGTGGTGGCCCAGGGTTCCCACGAGAAATTGATGAAAACCTGTGACATTTATCAGGACGTCTATCTGTCCCAGCAGGAAGGAGTGAGCATCGGTGGCTGAACAAAAAAACGGCGCAAATCGCGCTCCCGTCCCCCGGGGCGGCCCCAATCAGGGCGGCTATCAAAAGCCCAAAAACCTGCGGGGCACCGTGGGCAGGCTGATGGGCTATCTCGGCCGTTATAAGCTCCGGCTGGCACTGGTGGCGGTTTGTATTCTCCTCAGCTCGGCATGCAGTGTGGGCGGGTCCTATCTGATGCGCCCGCTGATCAACGACTATATTCTCCCCGGCAACTTTCCCGGTCTTGCAAAAATGCTGGCCGTGATGGGGGGCATCTATCTTCTCGGCGCGGGATTGAGCTTTGCCTATGCCCGGATGATGGTCCGGATTTCCCAAAGCACCGTGGCGGCTCTGCGGCGGGATTTGTTTGCAAAGCTGCAAACCCTGCCCCTGAAGTATTTCGACGCCCACACCCACGGCGAGCTGATGAGCCGCTTTACCAACGACATTGACAACGTCAGCGAGGCCATCAACAACTCCTTTGCCTCCCTGATTTCCTCCGCAGCCACCTTCTTGGGAACGCTTGCCATGATGCTTTATATCAGCCCCCTGCTCACATGCATTACCTTTGCCGTGCTGGCGGTGATGCTGGCGGCGGTGCGGGGCATCGGCGGACGGAGCCGTAAAAGCTTCACCGCCCAGCAAAAGGCCATCGGCGCGGTGAACGGCTATATTGAGGAGATGACCGAGGGCCAGAAGGTCATCAAGGTCTTCAACCACGAGCCCGCCGCAATTGAGGGTTTCCGGGAGCGGAACGAAGCCTACCGGCAGGCATCCACCAGCGCCCAGAGCTTTGCCGGGGCCATGATGCCAGTGATGGGCAACCTCAGCTATTTAAACTATGCCGTCACCTGCATGGCGGGTGCGCTTCTTGCCATTCGCAGCGGCGACTTGGGCGGCCTTGCGGCCTTTTTGCAGTACACCCGTCAGGTGTCTCAGCCCGTCAGTCAGGTGTCCCAGCAGGTGAATGTCCTTCTGGCGGCGGTGGCGGGCGCGGAGCGCATTTTCGAGGTCATGGAGACGGAGCCGGAGCAAAATTCCGGCAAGGTCACTCTGGTCCGGGCAAAATGCCTTTCCGGAAACCGCATCGAGGAAACCGACATTGAAACCGGCGCATGGGCCTGGAAAAAGCCCGACGGTGCGCTGATTCCGGTCCGGGGCGATGTGCGGTTTGACCATGTGGTGTTCAGCTATGACGGCAGCAAGACGATCTTGAACGGCATCTCCCTCTACGCCGAGCCGGGGCAAAAAATTGCGCTGGTAGGCTCCACCGGCGCGGGCAAAACCACGATTACAAATCTCATCAACCGGTTTTACGAGCTTGACAGCGGAACCATCACCTACGACGGAATCGACATCCGGGATATTGAAAAGGACTCCCTTCGTAAATCTCTTGGCGTTGTCTTGCAGGACACTCACCTGTTCAGCGGCACCGTGGCGGACAATATCCGGTACGGCAGGCTGGACGCCACAGACGAAGAGGTGGAAGCCGCGGCAAAGCTTGCCAACGCGGACGGGTTTATCCGCCACCTGCCTCAGGGCTATGCAACCGTTCTCTCCGGGGACGGCGGCAGTCTCAGTCAGGGTGAGCGTCAGCTTTTGAACATCGCGCGGGCGGCGCTGTCCAATCCCCCCGTGCTGATTCTGGACGAAGCCACCAGCTCCATCGACACCCGGACGGAAAAGCTGATTGAAAAAGGCATGGACCAGTTGATGGCGGGGCGCACGGTGTTTGTCATCGCCCACCGCCTTTCCACCGTCCGCAACTCTCAGGCCATTCTGGTGCTGGAGCAGGGCGAAATCATCGAGCGGGGCGGACACAACGACCTGCTGGACCAACAGGGCCGCTACTACCGGCTCTACACCGGGCAGGCGGAGCTGGCCTGAGGAGGCTCTCCGGGAAGTTTCGTCCCAGTACACCGCAACCGTGCAAAAAAAGCAGGAGCGTCTCTCCCATGGGAGAGACGCTCCTGTTCCTTTTTTAACACCCCGCACCGGCGGGTGCAGGCTTTTGCGGGGACGTTTTGCCGCTTCTCATTTCCTTTTGCCGCTTTATGTTCGCTTTCGGCGCTCTGCCCATCCCCATGGCCCTCGGCATTCTGCACCTGCTTTCACCGGTCTGCGTTTACTTTTGGGAGAAAGCGGAAAGTTTCTCCAATGTAATGGTAGTCCCGTCAGCGGGGGTCCTTTCCCAGACGGAACAGCTCCGTCATGGTATGTGTCAGATCAATGGGGTCGTGGCTTTCGGGAACCTCTTCCCGGCGCAGCCAGACGGCCTCGTTCACCTCCCGGGTGTCCAGCGTGACGGTGTCGTCCCCGTCCAGCTCGGCCCAGAAGCCCACCATCTGGTTGCCCGCAAAGCCCCATGGCTGGTCGGCATGGTACCGCACGTTTTTCACCCGCAGGCCCACTTCCTCCATGACCTCCCGTCGGGCAGTCTCAGCCATGGTTTCCCCAATCTCGGTAAACCCGGCAATTAGGGCGTACTGCGCCACCATGGGCCGGTCGGCGTAGCGGATCAGCAGCAGTTTTTCTCCGTTTCGCACGGCCACCACCACCGCGGGATTGATGCGGGGATAGACCAGCGCCCCGCAATCAGCGCAGCGCATGGCCCGCTCCTTATCGTCCCGGACCGTGGGCGCACCGCAGAAGCCGCAGAAGCGATTGGCGCGGTACCAGTTTGCAAGGTGCATCGCCGTGGCTCCCACAAGGCGGAGAAACGGCGGCTCCATGCGGCGAAACACCGCCGGGGACGTCGTCTTCAGCCCGGAGCGAATGCTCTCGGACGGTCCCTCCAGCAGGTAAAACCGCTGCTCGTCCACGGAGAAGAGATAAATCAGCTTCTCCTCCTCCGCGCCCAGCGCCAGCACCTCAGCCACTGAGGGAAAGCTCCCCTCCCCCGTCAGAAGCACGTTCCCTTCGTGAAACAGCACCGCCGAATCGCCGCCCTCCGGCGGCGGGGGCGGAACCTTGAATTCATTGTGAAAGCTGTGGGGCGCGATATCCTGAAGCATGAAAATGCCCTCCTGTCATAGCCCTCGGTTTCCTCCGAAGCTTACTCCCCCCACGTCACATCCACAATGGTTACTTCGCTGAACTCGATGTATTCGCTTTTCAAAACGTAATCCGTCTTGCCCACCCGGACCTCCTGATCGCCCACCTTGGTGGTCTGGACTGCCGCGTCCGGCACGTTGATGCTGGCGGTGAAGTACAGGTTCTTGTGATAGGGGTCCTCCACCCAGTTCCCGTTTTCGTCCAGCGCATAGTAAGGCTCCTGCTCAACGGAATCAATCTGCCCGTCCAGCAGCTTCCCGGAGGCCATCAGTCTGGAAGGGATGTGCTCCAGAGAATTTTCATAGAGGGCGTTGTCCACTCCCTCGGCCTTGACCACATAGGTCACGCGGACTGTCTTCGCCTCGCCGCCGGTACTGCCGCTGCCCCGGCTGATCAGCTTGCTCCCTACAAACACTGCCACCGCCAGAAGCAAAAGGACCGCAATCACGTCGATCACGTTAAATTTCTTTTTGGACCGCTCCATCTGTCAACCTCCAAGTAAAATGAGTTTTCCGGTTTGGGCTTGTCCTCACCAGTCCGCGCCCCCGGCGCGGATTTTCCTAATAAACGCCGGGTGGGCCGCTTTTGCCGCGCCGCCCATCCGCCGACCGGGAATCAGGGGCACATAAAGCCCGCCGCGTCAAAGGGCTTTACCGCAGGCTGGTCTGCCGTGTGGGGTCCGAGGTGCTTTTCCATCCACACCGAGTCATACCAGCGGCCAAACTTATAGCCGCACTGGGAAAAATGCCCCACCAGCTTATATCCGAGACGCCCATGAAACTCCACGCTGTCCCGGGTCAAATGCGGGTCCTCCCCGGTGGGATAGGCAATGGAGGCGTAAAGATTTAAAATATTCTGGGCCGCCAGCGCCTGCTCCAGCGCGTCGTAAAGTTGCTTTCCAAGGCCCCGGCGCTTCGCCCTCTCCGCGATATACACCGTGGTTTCCACCGCCCAGCCAAAGGCCGCCCGCTCATGCAGCGCATGGGCGCAGGCATAGCCCAGAATCTCGCCGTCCTCCTCCGCCACGAGGTAAGGATACCGCTTCAGAATTTCTTCAATGCGCCCGGCAAACTCCGTGACGGTGGGCACGTCATATTCAAAGGTAATGGCCGTCTTTTCCACGTAGGGCGCGTAGATGCGCACCAGTGCTTCCGCGTCCTCCGGGGTCGCCACTCTGATTTTACAATTTTTACGGTCATTTTCCATCAATGCGCCTCCGTTCGTCTCTTGCTCCTTGCTTTCGAACCTTGGCTATTGTATAATATTTTTCGAGTTTGTACAAGAGGGATTTCACGCCCCACGGGCGTTTTTCAAAAGAGGGAGCGCTATGAAAGTCATCCATCTCATCAGCGGCGGCGATTCCGGCGGGGCCAAAACCCATGTTCTGAGTCTTCTGCGCCATCTGAATGAAACCATTACGGCCCAGTTGGTCTGCTTCCGGGACGGGCCCTTCGCAGAAGAGGCCCGGGCGCTTGGGATTCCCACGGAGATTATGTCGGGAAACCATATCCTGCGCATCCGCAACCGCCTGACGCAATACATCCGGGAGGGCGGGTATCAGGTCATCCACTGCCATGGAGCCAGAGCCAATCTTCTGGGGGCCATGCTTCGCAGAACCACCGGCCTTCCCGTCTGCTCCACGGTCCACAGCGACTATAAGCTGGACTACATGGGCAGGCCATTCAGCCGTCTCACCTTTGGCAATATCAACGCCCGGGCGCTTCGGACGCTGGACTATCGCATCGGCGTGTCCGACGCGATGGTGGACCTGCTGATTCGCAGGGGCTTCCCCCCCGACAGATTTTTCACCATCTACAACGGCATAGACTTCACCCCCGCCCCGCCCCAGGGGGACCGGCTGCCCTATCTGCGGGAGCTGGGCCTTACCGCGGAGGAGGACAGCGTGGTGGTTGGCATCGCCGCCCGCCTGAACCCGGTGAAGGACATTTCCACGCTGGTGCGGGGCTTTGCAAAGGCCCACGCAAAGTGCGGCCGACTGCGCCTGCTGATCGCAGGAGACGGCGAGGAGCGGCAAAAGCTGGAGACTCTGGCAGACGAGTTGGGCGTTGGGGGGCAGGTGTGCTTTGCCGGTTGGATTTCCGGCGGTATGGACCGGTTTTACAGCGCCCTGGACGTCAACGCCCTCACCTCCGTGTCGGAGACGTTTCCCTATGCCCTGACGGAGGGCGCCCGCTTTCACCTAGCCACCGTGGCTACCGCCGTGGGCGGCATTCCCGCCCTCATCGACACGGACGTAAACGGTTATCTCTTCACCCCCGGCGACGACGAGGCTCTTGGCGCGGCGCTGGCCTCTCTGGCGGAGAACGACGACCTTCGCCGGGACATGGGGGAGCGGCTGTTTGAAAAGGCATCCACTCAGTTTTCCATTCAGAAGACGGTGGATACCCAGCTCCATATTTACGGGGAGATTATCCGCCGCTACAACCGCCCCAAGACTGGCCGGGACGGAGTGGTCATCTGCGGAGCCTACGGACGGGGCAACGCCGGGGACGACGCGATTCTGGAGGCCATTTTGCAGGAGATGCGAGCCATCGACCCGGACATGCCGGTGCTGGTTTTGAGTAAAAACCCCGCGGAAACCCGCCTTGCTTATCGGGTCCCGGCGGTGCAGCGCTTTAACTATCCCGCCTGGCGCGCTGCCATGCGTCACAGCAAGCTGTATATCAACGGCGGAGGCAGCCTGATTCAGGACGTGACCTCCCGTCGGTCCCTGTGGTTTTATCTGCACAACATCGCCACCGCTAAGCGACTGGGCTGCAAGGTGCAGATGTATGGCTGCGGCATCGGCCCCGTCTCCCGCCCCAGCCACCGGAAAATGGCGGCAAAGGTACTAAACGCCTCCGTGGACGTGATCACGCTGCGGGAGCCCGACTCTCAGGCGGAGCTTGCGTCCATGGGCGTGACGGGTCCCGTGATTCTTCTCACCGCCGACCCGGCCCTGACTTTGCACTGCGCCCCCCCGGAGAGGACGGACAGCGTGCTTTTGCAGGCAGGGATTCCCACGGACGGGCGGTATATCTGCTTTGCCCTGCGTCGGTGGAAGGGCTTTGAGGAAAAGGCCCCTGTTTTTGCCGCCGCCGCAGAGTATGCCTACAATCGCCACGGGTTGACCCCCGTGTTTCTTGCGGTGGAAACCCATCAGGACCCTCTTGCGGCGGCTCTGGCCGCACAGGGCCTTACGGTGCCCCACTATTTCCTCAACGACGCGGGCCGGGCCGACACCATCATCGGCGCCCTCTCCCGGATGCAGGTGGTGGTATCCATGCGGCTCCACGCGCTGATTTTTGCCGCCGGACAGGGGATTCCCCTTGTCGGCGTGGTGTACGATCCCAAGGTTTCCTCCTTCCTGCGCTATATCGGGCAGGACTTGTTTGTGGATTTGGAGGAGGCGTCCTCCGAACAGCTATACGCCATGATCGACAAGGCCGTGGAGCGGACGGAGCGCCCGGGTGAGCAGGAGGCCGCCGTGGCCCGGCTGCGGGAGATGGAGCACCGGAACGTGAAAGCGGCAAAGCGCCTGATGGGCGTTTAAGCGGCGGACAAATACGCAAAAGGCGCGGTTTTTGGCCCGAAGGAAGCGTTTTCGGTGCTGGAAGCCGCGTTTTTTTCATACCCTGCATCAGGGTGATGCTATGAATCAAAATTGCTCCGACCCCCTGGCTCTGACCACGGCAGTCAACTCTCTTGCGGTGTGCATAGCCGGGTCTCTGGACGACGACGAGCTGGCCTTTTGCGCCGCGGTGCTGACCCAGTTGGGAGATACCTTGAACACCATCGCGGCCCAGCGGGCGCTGTGCGGCGGTCCCTGACGCCCGGCGGCAAACCGAACGCCCCCCGTGCAAGCCTGCACGGGGGGCGTTTTTTCATAGCCAAATCCTGTTGAACCGGGCCTGTTGTTCAGAATTTTTCGTGGCAAAGGTCCGTGACGGCGGCGCGCACCTTTTTCTCCTGCCCCTGCGGATAGAGAACCACAAGATAGTCCCCCGGAAGCAGGGTGGTCTCACCCCGGGGAATCATATCCTGATTGCCCCTCATCAAGCTGACAATCAGCGTGCCCGCAGGCCAGCCGATCTCGTCAATCCGCCGCCCTGCCGCGCAGCTTCCCAGCTCCACGGGAATCTCCATCAGATTTTTCCCCTCGGGGGCCACGGGGGCCTTGCGCTCCTTTTCCACAGAGCGATTCAAAAGCGCCTCATAAATCGGCTCCACCTTCATCAGATCGGACACCAGCAGCGCGGCAAACGCGCAGGCAGCCACCGGCAGCATGTGCACCAGCGTGCCGGTCATCTCCACCGTGAGCAAAATGGAGGTGATGGGGGCCTTCACCGCCGCAGCCAGCGCTGCCGTCATGGCGCACACGGCAAAATCCGGAATGTATTGCGCGGGAAACAGCCCAAGCTCCACGCAGGCAATGCCGAACACGCTTCCCGTCAGGGTCCCCACCGCCAGAATCGGCATAAAAATGCCGCCGGGAACGCCGCTGCCGAAGCTGGCGCAGGTAAATAAAAATTTCACCGCCAGCAAAACAAGCAGCAGCGATATCCCCCCGGTGGCGGTCTGGGCAAACGCAATCAAATCACGCCCTCCACCCAGCGTCAGAGGCAGAAACAACCCGCAGGGGATGGACAGTAGCATCACCGCGGCGGGCCTCCACCGGGCCGGCAGCACGTTTGCCGACAGCGGACCGGCGGCCAGCAGCGCCCGATTGAGAAGGCCCCCCACAAGCCCCGTCAGCGCCCCCAGCGGAAGCATCCAGAAATACATGTAAATCGGCATCTGGGGAATCTGGGTGAAATGTAGCTCTGGCGTCAGCCCGAAAAAGTATTTTGAAACAAAGTCGGCAACCAGCGACGCGGCGGTGGCCGTGAGCATAATGGCGGGGGAGAAATTGCGGTGAACCTCCTCCAGCGCGAAAATCACGCCGGACAGCGGCGCGTTGAACGCGGCGGCAAGTCCTGCGGCGGCGCCTCCGGTGATGAGGTAATTTTCCTCCACCTTGCTCCTGCCCAAAAGGCCCGACACGGCCTTGGCGCCCGCCGCGCCAATCTGGATAGAGGGTCCCTCCCGCCCCAAAGAAAGGCCGAAGAGGCCGCAAAGCCCTCCGGCCACAAACCGCACCGCCAGAACAGAGCGCCACTTCAGCTCCATGCCCAGCAGCACAGCCCCCTCCACCTGGGGAATGCCGCTTCCGGCGGCGGATGGTTCCAGCTTTACAAGCCAGGCAACGAAAAGTCCGGCAAGAACGGCCCCCAGCACCCACGGAATCAAAAACACAGGGTGCTCCCGAAAATAGGCATAGCATGCCACGGCAAATGCAGTCCCGTGCTCAATCAAAAGACGGTACAGCACCGTAATCAGTCCCGCCACCGCGCCGGTGAGCAGCGCCTTGACCGCAATACCCCATTTTAGCCGGTTAAAGTCGGATAAAAACCGGTAAAACTTTGTTCTCTGTTCACTCATTGTCAAAATCCTTTGCTTTGATTCTATAAAAAAACATCTGTTTACAGTATAGCACATGTTAAGATATCTTAACAAGACCGCCTGCATCAAAAATCTGCCGAATGGAAAACGGCCCTGTGTAAAAATATCGTGGAATCTGTTATTTTATAAATTTTGGAAAACACGCGGAAGAGACGGAGACGCGGGCGGCCTCTTTCCCATCCGCGTCCAATATGGCCAAATATATAGAATACGTAATCGTTTTTGGGCTTTTTCCATAAAAACGCCATAGTTTTTTAGCTTCTGCAATCTCTCCCTTTACGGTTGAATATTCCCTGGAAACGTCGTATACTGTGATTCAGATGTATGCCAGATTCAAAATGGCATATCCGGATTTGAAAACGCAGAATAATAATAACATGGAGGATCAGATGATGAAGTACGGACGTACCTACAATTTTTCCGCCGGCCCCGCTATGATGCCGGAAGCGGTTCTGGAGGAGATCGCCGCCGAAATGATGAACTACCGCGGCAGCGGCATGTGCGTCATGGAGATGAGCCACCGGTCCAAGGTTTTTGAAGAGATTCTGGCCGCTGCCAAGGACGACCTGAAGAAGCTGATGGGCATTCCAGACAACTATAAGATTCTGTTTGTGCAGGGCGGCGGCACGTTGCAGTTTGCCATGGTGGCCATGAATCTGCTCAAGGGCGGCGTGGGCTGCTATGTGGAAACCGGCGCCTGGTCCAAGAAGGCGATTGCCGAGGCCAAGAAATTCGGCGAGGTGAAGGTGGTCGCCTCCTCCGCCGACAAGAACTTCTCCTATGTGCCGGACTGCTCCGATCTGGACATTCCCGACAACGCGGACTACGTTTATATCTGCGAGAACGAAACCATCAATGGCCTGACCTATAGCAAGCTGCCCAACACCAAGGGCAAGATCCTGGTGTCCGACCAGTCCTCCATGTTCCTCTCCCGCCCCTGCAACGTGGCGGATTACGGCATGATCTGGGCCGGCGTGCAGAAGAACGTGGGCCCCGCCGGCATGGCCGTGGTCATCATCCGTGAGGATTTGATCCGCGACGATCTGGATGCCAAGGTCCCCACCTATCTCAGCTACAAGATCCACGCCGACAACGATTCTCTGTACAACACCCCCAACTGCTGGGCGATCTACTGCTGCGGCAAGGTCTTCAATTACCTGCTGAAAAACGGCGGGCTGGAGGCCATGGAGCAGCGCAATCAGGAGAAGGCCAAGGTGCTGTACGATTATCTGGACCAGAGCAAGCTGTTCACCGCGCCCGTTGAGAAGACGGACCGCTCCCTCATGAACGTGCCCTTCGTCTCCCCCAGCAAGGAGCAGGACGCCGCCGTGGTGGCCGCCAGCAAGGCCGCGGGCTTTGATAACCTGAAGGGCCACAAGTCCGTTGGCGGTCTGCGGGCCTCCATCTACAACGCCATGCCCAAGGAGGGCGTCGAGGCGCTGGTGGACTTCCTGAAGAAGTACGAGCAGGAGAACGCCTGATTGACTCAGCCGGGTATCCATCCCCCAATGGATATATGCTTTTCCGACGAAATGGCGCCCCTGGGGTGCGCCGGAAAATTGATGAAAAGGGGACTGTGAAAATATGAGAGTCTTAGTAACCGACGGCATGGACGCAGGTGCCATTGCGCAGCTGCGCGGCGACGGCTTTGAGGTTGTAGAGCAGTTTTATGAGCCCGATCAGCTGGGCGCGGCCCTGCGGGAGTTTGACATTGTGGTCATCCGCAGCGCCACCAAGATTAAGGAGCCTCAGATCGACGCTGCCAAGGGCAGCCAGCTCAAGCTGATTATCCGCGCCGGTGTGGGCGTGGACAACATCGCCGTGAAATACGCCGAGTCGGCAGGCATCAAGGTCATGAACACCCCCCGCGCCTCCTCCAACGCCGTGGCAGAGCTTGCCATCGCGCTGTTGTTTGCCTGCGCCCGCAGCCTTTCCGTGGCGGGCCACACCATGCGGGAGCAGAAGTGGGAGAAAAAGGCCTATTCCAAGGGCTTTGAGCTTCAGGGCAAAACCATGGGCGTGGTAGGCTACGGCCGCATCGGCCGCCTGATCGGCGAAAAGGCCCAGGCTCTGGGCATGAACGTGCTGTCCTCCGTTCATCGCAACAAGCCCGAGGGCTGCGAGGGTGAAACCATGCACTTTGTCTCCATGGATGAGTTGATTTCCCAGTCCGACGTGATTGCCCTCAGTGCCCCCGCCGGTGACAAGCCGCTGGTGGACGCGGAGAGCATTGCCAAGATGAAGGACGGCGTGGTGATTATCAACACCTCCCGCGGGTCCAACATCGACGAGGCCGCTTTGCTGGACGCGCTGAACTCCGGCAAGGTGAAGGCGGCGGGCCTTGACGTGTGGATGGATGAAAAGAATCCCAATTGGGAGCTTGCGTCTCATCCGGCAGTTTCCTGCGCACCCCACATCGGCGCGGGCACCAAGGAAGCCCAGAAGCGCATCGGCGCGGAGCTGGTGGACATCATCGAAAGCTTTAAGTAAGCAGAATGTCACTTTCCGCTTTGCGGATGTGTATTCCCAAAACTTGAAATAAAGCAGCGGTCGTCCGGTAAATACCGGACGACCGCTGCTTTAATAAAGATGTAAAGTTTCCGCAAATGCAAAGCCCTCTTTATCCCTTTGCGTGGCTTTTAAAATAGGCCTTCAGCACCGCAAGGCTCTCCTCCCGCAAAACGCCGGAGGTAACCTGCGGGCTGTGGAACGAATTTTCAAAGACCATCCGGCTGCATTCACAGCCGTCATTGCCCAAAATATGCTCAAGGTCATCGTTGCTCGCTCCGAAAACCAGCCGGCCAAGCTTCACCCACACCATGGCGCCACTGCACATGAAGCAGGGCTCACAGCTTGAATACATGGTATACTCCGTCAAATCCGTAATCCCGGTTTCCGCGCAAAACCGCCGGATCAGTCCGGTCTCTCCGTGGAAGGACGGGTCGTGCATGGTGTAAATCTGGTTTTCGTTTGTGTAGACAACCTCTCCGTCCTTCACCAGCACCGCGCCAAACGGCTCGTTCCCGTGCTCCACCGCCAGCCGCGAAAGCTCGATTGCCTGCTTCATAAAAACTTCGTCGTTCACGCTGTTCGCCTCCTGAATTTTGATTTGCCGATAGGCTGGGCCGCTTTCGCGTGCCTGTTTCCCTCGGCTTATTTTACGGTCGGCTCCGGATGCGTGTTCGTATCCTGAGCCGACTGGCTTTTTAGTTTCGTCTGAACATCCGTGTTATCATCATCTGCCGATGAGCAGGAGGGTCTTTAAAGAGAGTTTTTTCCACGGGCCATGTATTTTCCGTGGGGCTCCGCCACCAGAATTCTGCCAAGCTCCGCCATCAGTCTGCCCCGCAGGTAAACCTGCGCGATGCCGCCGGAGGTGACAACCCCCTCGTAGGGGGAATATCCTGCGGCGCTCACGCTGTCTTCCCCCCGGATGACATGGCTGGCGCCGGGGTCGTACACCACGATGTCCGCGTCACTCCCCACCCGGATGGCGCCCTTGCGGGGATACAGGCCGTACAGCTTGGCAGGGTTCTCGCTAAGCACCTGACACATGGTAGGCAGGGCAATCTTTTTCTTTTCCACACCGAAGGAATACAGCAGTTCGCCCCTTGTCTCCACGCCGGGAAGTCCCCCGGGAATCTTTGTGAAGTCCCCCCGGCCCACCTCCTTTTGCTCCAGCGTGAACGCGCAGTGGTCGGTGGAGACGGTCTGAATCAGACCCCGCTTCAGCCCCCGCCACAAATACGTCTGCTCCTCCTTCGCCCGGATGGGCGGCGCACAAACATACCGCGCGGCGGCGGAAAAATCCTCGTTGAAATAAACGCTTTCGTCCAGCACCAGATATTGGGGGCAAGTCTCCACATAGACCTTCTGCCCACGCTTCCGGGCGGACTCCGCCTCCTCCAGCGCCTGACGGTTGGTAAGATGGACGATAATCACCGGGCTGTCTGCCGCCTGCGCGATGCGCAAAAGACGGCTCACCGCCTCGGCCTCCAGATACGGGGGCCGGGTCTGGGGATGGGATGCGGGGGACAATTCGCCTGCGGCCTTTTTCTCTGCAATCATGGCGTCGATCACCCCGGCGTTTTCGCAGTGGAAGCCGCAGATGCCGCCCAGCCGGCGCAGGGCCTTCAGCGCGCTGTAAATCGCGCCGTCTCCAATCATCATGGCGGGATAGGTGAGATACATTTTGAAAGAAGAAATCCCCTGCGCGAACATGGCCGGAAGCTCCGCCTCCACAGAAGGGTTCCAATCGTCAATGGTCATGTGGAAGCCGTAGTCGCAAAAGGCGCGGCCGTCGGCCTTTTTGTGCCACAAATCCAGCCCGTATTGCAGGGACTCCCCTTTGTTAGGACACGCAAAGTCGATCACCGTGGTGGTGCCGCCGCGGATGGCGGCCCGGCTTCCGGAAGTGAAATCGTCTGCGGTGGTGGTATTGGCCACGTTCAGATCAAAATGGGTATGGGCGTCAATAAAGCCGGGGAACAAGAGCATTCCCGACACGTCCACCACATTTTCTCCCGTGGCGGACAGCCCCCTGCCAACCTGAACGATCTTTTCCCCGTCGATCAGCACGTCCGCCCGGCGAACCCCCCGGCCGGAAACAACACCGCCGCCCTTGAGTAATGTTCTCATCCAAAATCCTCCCTTGCGTTTTGTCTTGATACGACCTCAGCATAGCATAGTTTTCTCCGGATTTCCAGATGTGCAGAGCCTCTGCCGCAAAATATTTTCACGGCGGGACCCATTGCTTTTTTTCGCGCCGCCACTGGGTCAATCTGGCAAATTTTACGCCAATTTTGCGTTTTCCTCTTTCTTTTTTTTCCGGTGCGGGTTATACTACTCTCAACATAAAAGCACGGTTTGCGCCGCGCTTTTAAAATGAAGGAGGTAAAAGATGAGAAAGGCAATTTCCCTGTTGCTGGCTGTGATGACAGCCATGTCTTTGACCACACTCAGCTTCGCCGCTGAAAGCCCAGCCGCGGTGGACAAGGGCGACATTGTGGTGCTGTACACCAACGACGTTCACTGTGGTGTGGACGACAATATCGGCTACGCGGGCTTCGCAGCCTACGCCGCCGAGATGCGCAAGGCCACCGACTATGTGACCCTTGCCGACGTGGGCGACGCGGTGCAGGGCGCGGCTCTGGGCACCCTGTCCAAGGGCGAATACATCGTGGACATCATGAATCAGGTGGGCTACGATGTATCTATTCCCGGCAATCATGAGTTTGACTATGGGATGGATCAGTTCTTTAACCTGTCCAAGGCCCTGAAGAGCGGTTATGTCTGCGCCAACTTCATGGACCTGCGGACCAATAAGCCCGTGTTCGATGCGTACAAGATGGTCACCTACGGCGACACCAAGGTGGCCTATGTGGGCATCGCCACACCCGAATCCATCACCAAGTCCACCCCCACCTACTTCCAGGACAACACCGGCAAGTACATTTACGGCTTCTGCGCCGGCAACAACGGCAAGGAGCTGTACAACGCCGTGCAGTCCGCCGTTGACTCCGCCAAAACCGCAGGCGCGGACTATGTCATCGCCGTGGGCCATCTGGGCGACGACGCGCAGAGCGCTCCCTGGCGCTCCGCCGACGTGATTGCCAACGTCTCCGGCCTGACCGCCTTCCTCGACGGCCATGCCCACAGCACCATCCCTTCTGAGAAGGTCACGGATAAGGACGGCAAGACCGTTCTTCTCACCTCCACCGGCACGAAGCTGGCCGCCATCGGCAAGCTGGTTATCAAATCCAGCGGGACTGTTTCCACTGAGCTGGTGACAGACTATACCGCCAAGGATGCCACCGTTGACACCTTTGTCAAGGGCATTCAGGCCAAAAACGACGCGCTGCTGAACAAGGTGGTTGCCAAGACCTCCGTTGACCTGACCACGCTGGAGGCCGACGGCAAGACCCGCGCCATCCGTAATCAGGAAACCAATCTGGGCGATCTGGTTGCCGACGCTTACCGCGACGCGGCCGGCGCAGACGTGGCCATTGTCAACGGCGGCGGCATCCGTGCCGACATCAAGGCAGGAAACATCACCTATGGGCAGATCATCGCCGTGCATCCCTTCGGCAACGAGCTGCGGATGGTGGAGGCCACCGGCCAGCAGATTCTGGACGCGCTGGAAATGGCCTCCCGCACTGCTCCCGACGAAAATGGCGGCTTCCTTCAGGTCTCCGGCCTGACCTACACCATCGATACCAGCGTTCCCTCCACCGTGAAGACCGACGACAATAAAATGTTTGTCTCCGTCACCGGCGCGCGGCGGGTCAAGGACGTGAAGGTCGGCGGCGTGGACATCGTGGCCACCAAGACCTACAAGCTGGCCTCCCACAACTATATGCTGGAGGACGCAGGCGACGGCCTGAATATGTTCCAGAAGTGCAAGACCCTCAGCGTTCCCGCCATGCTGGACAATGAAATCCTGATTAACTACATCACCAGCACTTTGAAGGGCACCGTTCCCGCCGAGTATTCCAAGGCACAGGGCCGCATCACCGTCACCGGCGCGGTCATGCCCTTTACCGATGTGGCGTCCAACGCCTATTACTATGACGCGGTTCTCTTCTCCATTGAAAAGGGCCTGATTCCCGGCACTTCCGACACCGCTTTCAGCCCCAACGTCACCATGACCCGGGGCGACGTGGTGCTGGCTCTGTGGAATCTGGCTGGCAAGCCCTCCGCCAAGGCAAACCCTGCCTTCACCGATGTGGATTTCGCCACCGATTTGGGCAAGGCCGTGGCTTGGGCCAACGAGAACAGCATTGTCAACGGCAAGACCGAAACCACCTTCGTCTCTGGTGACTCTGTGAGCCGCCAGCAGTTCGCGGCGTTTATGTTCCGTTATGCCGAGGCTCTGGGGTACAGTGTCAGCGTTGGCGGCAGTCTGGGCGCGTTCACCGATGCGGGGCAGGTTTCCTCCTACGCCACCAAGGCGCTGGTGTGGGCCAACGGCAACAGCCTGATCAACGGATTCAACGACAACACGATCCGTCCCTTTGCCACCGCCACCCGCGGCCAGTCCGCAGCCATTATCTATCGCTTTGCCTCTACCCTGACCGTCAACAAGGCGGCCTGAGTTTCACGGTCAGCTGCTAAAAATCCCGCCGGTCCGTTTTTTCGGATCGGCGGGGCCTTTTTATAAACAAAACGCGGCTCCCGGCAGATAAAAACCGGGAGCCGCGCGTTTGTCTTAGGAGAAGTTACAGGGACTTCTCGTAGGACTCGATCATCTTCTTGACCATCTGGCCGCCGACAGAGCCGGCCTCGCGGGAGGTGAGGTCGCCGTTATAGCCTTCCTTCAGGTTGACGCCAACCTCGGAAGCAGCCTCCATCTTGAACTTATCCATGGCCGCGCGGGCCTCGGGGACGTTGATCTTGTTAGTGTTCTTGCTAGCCATAATTGTTTCTCCTTTTCTCAATTCCGAATTTATTGAATTCGTGTTTGTGGGTTTCTGGGTATCGCAAGAGTAGTTTAACTCGAAAAAATGAGAATATGCCGCAATTTTGGCGGTAAAATTTTGAAGCGCTGCAAATTCTCACCGTTTAAAAAGCACACCGACACACTGCCAATTCTTTATCGTTTTTTTGGATATGTATATATGTATGATTTTATCCGCCGATTGAACGGTTTTAAGATTCATATTAAGATGATTGTAAAAACACGGACGGAGGAACGCTATGGACACGATTTATTTTGACAACGCCGCCACCTCGTTTCCCAAGGCTCCCGGTGTGGGACGGGCGATGGCCGAGCTGATTGAAGGCGGAGCCTTTAACATCAGCCGTGGTGGCTATGAGCGGTCCTATGAGCTGCTGGGGCAGGTGCTGGACGCACGGGAACGGTTGAAGCGTCTTTTCTCCGCCCCAAAGGATGCCTGCGTCTGCTTTACCGGCGGAGTGACCGCCTCGGTAAACCAATTTTTAAAAGGGCTGCTGGTTCCCGGCGACCACATCATTGTCTCCTCCGTGGAGCACAACGCCGTGATGCGCCCGCTGCACACGCTGGCCCAGGCGGGGGTGGAGGTCAGTGCAGCCCAATGCGCCCCGGACGGGACCCTGGAGCTGGAGACAGTCCGCACGCTCCTTCGTAAAAACACAAAGGCAGTGCTGTGCACCCACGCGTCCAACGTCTGCGGCACCGTTTTACCCATAGGTGAAATCGGGGCGCTGTGCAGGGAACGAGGCGTGTGGTTTGCGGTGGACGCGGCCCAGACCGCAGGAGTTCTCCCCATTGATATGGAGGACATGTGCATTGACTTTCTGGCCTTTCCCGGCCACAAGGGACTCAGAGGCCCGCAGGGTGTGGGCGGCTTTGTGGTTATGCCGCTTCTTGCGAAAGCCATGCGTCCCGTAATTGAGGGCGGCACCGGCTCCCGATCCGACTCCGAGGAGCAGCCGGAATTTCTTCCCGACAAATTCGAAAGCGGCACGCTCCCCATCCCCGCGATCATCGGCCTGCGGCAGGCGCTGCTGGCCCTTGAAAACGGTCCGGAATCGGTTCTTGAAAAAGAAATGGCACTCACGAAATTGTTTTTAGAAGGGCTTTTAGAAATTCCCCGCGCAAAGGTGGCGGGAATTGCCGATCCGGCCCGGTTCTCCCAGCGGCTTGGCGTGGTCAGCGTGGATTTCTCCCCGGAGGATAATGCGGCGGTGGCCTATGCGCTTGAGCAGGAGGCAGGGGTTATGACCCGGGTGGGGCTGCACTGCGCGCCCCGCGCCCACCAGACCCTCAATACCTTTCCGCAGGGCACGGTCCGTTTTTCTTTCGGTCCCGAAAACACCGCCGATGAAGTGGCCCAGTGTCTTTCGGCCATTCGGTCGATTTTGAAATAGCGGATCGCCGGAGTTCGTTTGCGGTCTATGTGCTATGATTCCCCGTAAATTGCAAAAGAAAAAAGCGCGGGATGGAGGTTTCTCCATCCCGCGCCCTTGCGCCGATAAATCTAAATCGCCCGAGGCCTCTGGTCCGTGGCGGACTGGCGCAGCAACGCCTCCACAAACTCCGCGTCCCGCAGCCCATAAAAAACCAACCCGGCCGCCCGGTCCTGTCCCTCCGCACTCTGGAGGTCCGTTTTCGGGTTGCACGCCCTGAAACGGGGCTGGCGGTCGGCGTCTTCGAAAATGGCGCTGCCCATCACCAGCGCGTCCGCCTCCGGCTGAAGGCACACCCGCTTCACGTCGTCTACCTCGTCCAACTCCATATAATATACGCTCTTATCCCGGGTAAGCAAAATGGCTCTGCGGTCGGTGACGAAGTACTTCATCCCCATCACGCTCCACCGCTCCAGCCATGGCATGGCAATTACCAGCGCCGCCACCAGCGTCACCAGCGCGGCAAATTTGCCGCTGAGCGCGTCGCTCCCCGAGCTGTAAATTCCCAAAAGTGTAGAAATGCATATCAGCGTGATTCCCCATCTGACAAGAATTTTTCCTTTTTCCTGCTGACTCAGCAGAGGGACCGGTGCCGATTGTCCGCTCCAGCGGATAGTTTCTCCATCCCACAGATATTCTTTCAGCTCTTCGTTCATCTCGCTTCCCTCCCATTTCCTTTCGTAAAGCGGACGCCCTTTTCCGCCGCGCACCGCCCGACGTATTTGTCTGCTTTATTATAGCCTCAATCAGTGTTCAATGACTGCAAAGGCCCCGTCTGCTCCTGCTAAATTCTCGTAAAATTCCATTGCCTGATCGGTAGTTTTTGCTCAAAGTCGCCTCCGCATTTTTTGTGTCCTTTGGTGCTCCACAGCGCCTCCCTGCCTTTTGCCGGCTTTTTCAACCGGCAGGCTTTTTTGTACCGGAGTAATTTCCGTCGAAAATGGCAGTTTTTCCGAAATCTTCTTCAAAAAAACCTTGCAATCCGTAAAAAACTGTGTTAGACTAACTTGTGCCTTTAAAGGGCATTAGCGATTGGATCGAAAGAGGTGAACGAGAGCAATGAAGGAAGGAATCCATCCCGATTATCAGCAGACTACTATTTCTTGCGCCTGCGGTAATGTGATTGAGACAGGTTCTACCAAGAAGAATATCAAGGTGGAAGTCTGCTCTAAGTGTCACCCCTTCTTTACGGGCAAGCAGAAGCTGGTTGATACCGGCGGACGCGTGGCCAAGTTCAACAAGAAGTTCGGCTTGAACAACTAAGACCGACGACACGTTCACAAAGTCCCGTATCCGTGAGGATACGGGGCTTTTGCGCCTTTATCCGCTTTACAGTTTCGTACAAAGCGGATATACTATTACCACTATTAAAACGATGAAGGAGACGATTGTCATGCGCCTGAAACCTGTGAATCCCAAGGAGCTTTCCACGGAGGCCCTGCGCCTGTTCCCCAGGCGAACCCCTCTTTTGACAGCGGGAGACAAGACCGCCTGCAACACCATGACCATCGGCTGGGGCGGCTTGGGCACCCTTTGGAACAGGCCCGCCTGCACGGTGTACGTGCGACCCTCCCGCCATACCTTTCAATTTATGGAGAACCACGACTATTTCACCGTGTCCATCCTCCCCAAGGAGCGAAAGGACGCGCTGACCTTATGCGGCACCAAAAGCGGCAGGGATACCGACAAAATTGCCGCCTGCGGCCTTACGCTCTGCTACGGCGCGGGCGACGCCCCGTTTTTCGACGAGGCGGAGCTTGTGCTGGTGTGCCGCAAGCTGTATGCCCAAGACATGACGTCTGAGTTTGTCATCGACTCCGGCGCAGCGGCCTCTTTTTACCCGGAGGGCGACTGGCATCGCATGTATATCGGCGAGGTCGTGGAGGCCTATCAGGCATAACCGCCACAGGCGGAAAAAGGAGATTTATGCAGGAAACAAACGAAATCAGAGATAAAGTGGTGCTGGTGGGGCTGAACTCCCCGGTACTGCGCAAAGAGGAAATCGCCGATGAAACCACCATGGAGGAGCTGTCCGCCCTGGTGGATACCGCCGGCGGCGTGACAGAGGGAATTATCCTTCAAAACCGGGAAAAGCCCGACCCCCGCACCTTCATTGGTGAGGGAAAGGTGGCGGAGGTGCAGCTTTACTGTGAAAACACAGGGGCTACGATGGTCATTTTCGACAATGACCTCTCCCCCTCCCAGCAGCGGGTGCTGACGGAGCTTTTGGGCATTCAGGTACTGGACCGCTGTGGGTTGATTCTGGACATTTTTGCCCAGCGGGCCAAGACCAGAGAGGGCCGCCTTCAGGTGGAGCTGGCGGAGTATCAATACCTCCTCCCCCGGCTGACGGGCATGTGGACCCACTTAGAGCGTCAGGGCGGCACCAGCGGCAAGGGAGCCATTGGCTCCAAGGGTCCCGGCGAAACCCAGCTGGAAACCGACCGGCGGCTGATTCACAAAAAAATCGACAAGCTCCGTGCGGATTTGGAGGACGTGCGCCGGGTACGGAGCACCCAGCGCCAGCAGCGGAGGAAAAACGAGATTCCCGTGGTGGCCATCGTGGGCTACACCAATGCGGGCAAGTCCACACTTTTAAACCAGCTTACCGGCGCGGCCATTCCCGCCAACAACCGCCTGTTCGACACACTGGACACCACCAGCCGCCTTTTGACCGTCAGCGACACGCAGGACGTGATCCTCAGCGACACCGTGGGCTTTATCCGAAAGCTGCCCCACCAACTTGTGGAGGCGTTTAAGGCCACGCTGGAGGAGCTGGAATATGCAGACCTTCTGCTCCACGTCATCGACGTGTCCAACCCCGAGTGGCAGCAGCAGGCACAGGTAGTGGAGGAGTTGATCGGGGAGCTGGGCGCCAGCGACCTGCCCCGGATTGAGGTATTCAACAAGAGCGATCTCTCCGGCGGGGAAATACTCCCCCGGGGCGAGGACATGGTCACCATCTCCGCAAAAACCGGAACGGGCATTGAAGAGCTGCTGCACCTCATCGACCTCCGGCTGGACAAGGGTGCGCGGCGGGTGGTCATCCACCTGCCCTACGACAAGGGCGGAATGCTTGACATGCTGTACCGGGAGGCGAAGGTGGAGCTGGTGGAATACAGCGACACCATCGACGTGACCGCCGTGTGCGCCCCCCGGGTTTTGGGGCAGCTGACCCCCTATGTACAGGAGACAGAGGACGCGGACGACGAATGATACCGGAGTGAAACGCCGGGTTCTTCTCAGACTTGAAGCACCGGGCGGCCGCCCCGGTCAATTTCGTGCGGGCAGGTCCGGGGCGGGCGCACCGAAACAGGAGGAACGGTATGGACGAGTATCTGGTCCCTTTTGCGGACGGGGCAAGCGAATTCACAGAGAAGCGCTCCCGCTTTATCAGCCGTCTCTGGCGGACGAAAACCGAGGAAGCGGCCCGCGCACACATTGAGGAAACAAAAAAGCAGCATTACGATGCCCGCCACAACTGCTGGTGCTATTCCATCCGTGAGGGCGGGATTGTACGCTATTCCGACGACGGTGAGCCTCAGGGGACGGCGGGGCAGCCTATGCTGAACGTGTTTCAGCGGGAGGGTATGACCGATTTCTGCTGCGTGGTGACGCGATATTTCGGCGGTGTGCTGCTGGGAGCCGGGGGATTGACGCGCGCCTATTCCAAGGGCGCGAAGGACGCGCTGGACAACAGCGGCGTCAGCCGTGTAAGCCTTTGGACGCTGTGGGAGGTCCCCTGCCCCTACCCCCTGCTGGAGCGCATCAAGCTGGAGCTAGGGGCCGCAGGAGCCATGGTTGAAAACGCGGACTACGGCGAAACCGTCACCTTACTTGCCGCATTCCCCCAAAACGGAGCGGAGGACTTCTCCTCCCGGCTGACAGAACTGTCCGCCGGGGCACTATCCATGACAAAGCGTGGCGAGGAATTCCGCCCGGGACCGAGAGAATTACGATAAACCACAGGATTTATAAAAAGCGGGCCGCCTGTGCGGCTCGCTTTTTTAGCTTGTGATGGCTTCGGAATGTTGCAGAGCCATTCCCTCTCTCTGCGATTTCGTATTCCGGCGCACTCTGCAGAAATACGCTCACACTGTACGCGCCCCGCCGTCCGCTAAAAGCGGACGGCGGGGCGCAGCGAATTCTTTTGTAAATCAGCCAGGGGGATTTTAAAGGGGTTTAGATGTCGCACTCTCTGGTGCGCCATGCAACCTCCATCTCCAAATCCCGTTTCAGCTTCGCGTTCTCCGCCAAAAGCTCGTCATAATGGCGGCTCTGCACATAATACTTTACAAAGCTGAAGGTGGCCTCCTGAAATTCCTTCTCGGTATATTCGGGCAGGAGAGAGCCGTTTTCCCGCTTCAGCCCCTGAACGGAGATCACCACAAGGCGGCGATTTTTCTCCGAAAGGTGAATGATGCGCAAATTCTCCGGAATATCCAGATCCAGGCCATAGCTCTCGTTGACCTCCTCCAGCAGCCTGCGCTGCTCCGGCTTCGCCGAGACAATCACGCCGTATTTTTCAAACAGCTCCTTTAAATAATCGACGGAGACTTCCTCTCTGGTGATGGTTCCCTTTCCAATGCCGGAAAACATGGTGTTGGAAATGGAAAAGCTGATAAACACTTCCTTGCCGGTCTGCGGATAGCTCATATTTGTATACCTCCCCACATATGATCCATGATGACGGAACCTTTTCCCGCACCGCAGGCTTGCCTCTGCGGATGCGGAATTCCTCTTTGAAACATCCTTCTGTGGACAGTATATCATAGTTCCCGCAAAAAGAAAACACCAAATTGCGCAACATTGCGCAATTTAATTTTAAATAGTGTTTATAAGTCCCGGCACGGCTCTGCAAAAAAACACGGCGGACAGCAAAGCCGTCCGCCGTAGATTTCATTCTCCTATGTAAACCGCGCTCAAACGCGCATACCGCCCACAAAGTAGGTATTGTAATATCCGCTGGACAGCGTACTGACAATCACGCCGCCGCTGTTGGCGGAGGAGGCGTGGATAAACTGTCCGCCGCCCATATAAATACCGGCGTGGGAACACGCCTTGCCCTTAGAGCGGCTGGGGTCATTGAAAAATACCAGATCGCCGGACTGCAGCTCTGATGCGGAATAGAGCTTCTGCCCCTTCCCGCTCTGCCACTGGCTGGTGGCACTGTGGGGCAGGCTCACGCCCACCTGCTTAAACACGTACATAGTGAAGCCCGAACAGTCAAACCCCTTGGGAGACGAGCCGCCATAGACATACCGGGTGCCCAGATATTGCTTTGCAATATCGACGGCACCGGAGGCGGAGGCGGCATCGTCCGAGGTCAAATCCACAAAATCGCTGCGGATATAGCCGGTGGTTCCATACTGGCAGGTCACAGCATACCAGCCGTCGGCAAAGCCGTCCACGGTAAGAGCAGTGTCCTTATTTACCGTGGCAACAGCAGCGGCATCGGGATCGGCGGAGGCGCGGACATTCACCCCGTCGCCGTTTACACGGCCGGGAGCGGTGAAAATGCCATCCTGATCCTCAATGACATATTCGGCGGAAACATAGCCGGACTTGCCGTCAAAGCCCACATAGTACCACCCGTCCTGCTTGCCCAGAATGGAGACGGCGACGCTTTTGTCCAACTGCGTGACAACGGAGGAGGTGGTGGATGCCTCGGCGCGAAGCCGCAGGCTGGAGCCAGTGGTACAGCCGACGCCGATTGCAATTTGATCGGCGGCGGAAACAGAGGCCGTGGCGGCCAGAAGCATCGTCATTGCGGCGGAAAGAGCAAACATCCCGGCCGCTTTGCCTGCACGGTGTTTCATAAGTGTACGCTTCCTTTCGAATGTTCGTTTGTCGGGAAGTGGGAGAGCCGCCAGCCTTACAGCTTGCCGGTCAACGCGCGCTCCAGCCAGATGGCGGAGATGTCCATGGCCTCGTACAGGCTCTCTCTTTCACTTTTCTTCACCACGCGATCCCGGGATTTCAGGTCCGGGTCCGTCAATTGTAATTGCACGGAAACCTTAGTGGCTACATTCATGTCCTGAATCTTTTTGCTGTCCATTATCTGCATCATAATGATATATTTTTCAGCCATCGTGCCGTAGTAAATCAGATTATCCACCCGGCGGAGCGGGTGCCCCTTATAGGTCAGGCCCGAGGCCTTCTCCATACTTTCAGCCATCAGTATGCTCCTTTGAAATTATTTTGTAACCAAATTGTAACAGAATTTTTCCGCTTTGTCAATTCTAAACAAACCCATTTTTTAAGGAAATTTTTTCCTACGCTCTTACAGGGTACGGCTCCCATATCCTTGTCCCCGTGGGGTTTTGACCGCCTTTTCGGCGGTTGGGCGCAATTTCCAGCGTTTACGCTCATATACTTTTTTATCTGAGGAGGGATTTTATGAAAATCATTATCTGGAAAAAAAAAGCCGCCGCCCTGCTGGCAGCGGCGCTGGCGGTGTCCCTTGGCGGCTACGCGGCTTCCTACCCCACGGAAGCGCTCGCCGCGGAGCGCCAGCTTCCCATCTACTGCGTGGACAAAGGGCAGCAAAAGATTTGCTCTATCAGCTTCGACGCCGCCTGGGGAAACGAGGACACCCAGACGCTCATTAACATTCTGGAGCAATACAAGGTGAAAACCACCTTTTTCGTGGTGGGCGACTGGGTGGACAAATACCCGGAGTCTGTCAAGGCACTCTCTGCCGCAGGCCACGAGATTATGAGCCACTCCTCCCACCACGACCATTACAATTCTCTTTCCACCGAGCAAATCACCGCGGACCTGAAAGAAAGCAGTGACAAAATCGAGGCCATCACCGGTGTGCGCCCCACGCTGATTCGCTGTCCTTACGGGGAATATGACGACCATGTGGTCAAGGCCATCCGGAATTATGGTATGGAGCCAATACAATGGGATGTTGATAGTCTTGTTATAAAAATAAATACAGAGGGACTGGGGGTTCCCAGTCCTTCTGCGTTTATTTTCTGAACTTCACATAATACCGGAGCAACGGATTATGCAGCATGAGATCCCCGGCGGCGTTGCCATGGTCCCCTTCCAGAAGCAGGACAAGCCGAACGCCACATAACGTCCGGCTTGTCCTTTAGATGTTTTGAAAATATTACAATAAAATTTAATTGATGCTTGAGGGATTCAATGTTTCCAAAATAGCAGTGGCCTGATCATTTGAAATTGTGCCAGCACTAATAAGATTATCTAACAATGACTGAATGGAACCTGCGTCGGTATCAGAATTCGAAGCGCTCGCGCTTAGGGCACTTTCAATCGCATTCTGCTGGTCGTCAGACAGGGTACTGTTGTCAGCAAGACTCTGCAACAGCTGCTGTAAGTAATCTTCATCCTCATCCTCGTCATCTTCAGACTCCGCAGGAGGCGGCGGGGGCGGACCCATCGGTTTATCACCCTTTAGGCCTGAGGCGGCGCCATCATCTTTCGGAGCCAGCGCTGCCGCAATGGCACTTTCCTGATTACTGGTAATTGTTCCATCACTTACCAGACTGTCAAGCGCATCAGATACGGCGGAGGTGCTCCCCAAAGATTCGGCATAGTCATTGTAAGCATTGTCGCTTATTTCAACTGTGTCAAACCTCTGTCGCTCGGTTGATTTTGTAGAATTGGAATCGCTGGATGAAGAACTGTTCTTTGTACTGTCGGTACGCTGGGTTTGATATAATGCCATCAGAGAACTGTTGCCATCAATTTTCATGCTTTCGTCATCCCTTTTCAGCAAATTTTTGTTGCCAAAATTTGCTATCCCTACATCTTTTTATCGGCTCCGCTTCTCATTATGATAATAGCTGTTTTGAAAATTCGGCCCTTCTTTTTTAGCGCTTAAATAGTAAAGCAAACTCGCCATTGTGGTGATGGATCCACGCAGGCGAGTCTGCTTTTGTAGGGATATGCCTCTTGGCACGCATCCTCATATTGAGGATATGGCTAAGATACAACTTGAATATTGATATAGCCTTGAAATCCAATAACATAATAGCCGGCCCTATATGAGTGCGAAGCCGCGCGGGTTGTGCATTAAGCGCAGGAAGATGTCACCGCAAAGGATCGGTGAGGTTTAGTTGCCGGCAGATTGAGCGCCGGAGCTGCTGGCGTCAGATACATTGGCATTATCAAGTGCAGCCGGAGGTCCCGCCATAGTAGCCTTAACGATTACAACAGTGGCCGTGGTGTCATCTCCAAGGGTAACATCAAGAACAGCGCCCTCTTTAATGTCATTAATTGTTCCGGCTGTCTCTCCGGAGATGCTTTCTACTGTGATTTCCGTGTCGTCCGTTATTGTAATGGTTACTGTCTCTGTGCCCCCCGCAAAAGTCTTTCCTCCGCCGGGCTGTCCGCCTTCCGGCTGTTCCCCATCAGGCCGACCGCCAGGCTGTTGACTGTCAGGCTGCTGACCATCGGATTGGCTGCTTGAGGGAGCTTGTTCTGCATCCGGAGAGGGTTTTGAAGGTGCGCTGCTTGCGTCGCTGTCGGCCGGTTTGGCCGGTTCGCCAGTACGCTCCTGTCCGCCCTCCTCCAACGTTCCCAGAAGCAGCGTAATTGTGTTGTCGCTGATGCCCTGCACCTGCCCGATGATTTTAGAGCGATTTGGCTCGCTGGACCCGGATGTATTAGCGGAATTACTTGCCCCACTTGCAGCATTTGACGAATCCGCCCCGCTGCTTCCACATCCGGACAAAGCCATGGCCATTAGTCCTGTGACGCATAAAAGAGATAGTGTACTTTTGAATTTCATTGTTTTGCCTCCTTATTTCGTATTTAATATACATAAGCCAAATTTCTTGAAAAGAGCTTGAATTCTGGGAAAATTTTCTTTGCATTAATAAATTTCTGTTCGTCAC
This sequence comes from Oscillibacter sp. GMB15532, assembly GCF_041020825.1. Lineage (NCBI taxonomy): Bacteria > Bacillati > Bacillota > Clostridia > Eubacteriales > Oscillospiraceae > Oscillibacter > Oscillibacter sp. GMB15532. Next base: position 81,207 of record NZ_JBEVTO010000003.1, on the reverse strand, counting down.
GCTGCGCAAAACCTCGGTGGTTTAAAAAGGTTTGTGTAGCTATAAATAGATGGCCTTAAACATATCACCAATGTGCTTATAAGTAATGAAGCCTCTGTGGCTTACAGATCCCCGAAGGTTTACTTGTGCCCAATTCGGGCACCGAATAAGTTTATAGCCGTCATATCATAAAACTTATCCGAAAATTCCTTGGTGAACCTATTACGGTTTACATTCCGTTCACATTTTTTTAAGCTCGTTTTTAGTTTTACTGGGTATGATACAAACATCCTCAATGGAATGAGCCACCTGCGAGGGTCAAAACTTTTTCATTTTCTTTCTCTTTTCTCCCTAAAAAAGCAAGCCCATCTCCCGGAAATTCCAGGAGGTGGGCTTGCTTTGTGTGATAGATTTTCAACTTTGGCCCACTACGAACCATCTTCCATTGCGTCTTCCGCCTGATACTATGGCCTGTTAGCCTTCATGCGCTCCATACGCGCATCTATGACTTTGCCGGAAAGGAAAGCGCCACCGCTTTGTAAAATAGAAGAAGCCGGACGCCATATGACGCCCGGCAACTCCATAAGAATAAAGAGAGGATAGAAAAAGCTCTTGCAAGATTTATAGTAAATGCACTCTGTTAAAATCATAAGCATAATTTATAAATTTTATGTAAAACTTCCCTGAACTTACCAATGGCAAGATCCAATGCAAATCCGCAGCCTTTATTTCTGCGCGGCATCCGGTCTTCCTTGCGGAAAGGTTTTGATATCTTCAACAATAATATCAGTGTACTCAACGCTGTTAAAGCTGTATTTATCTCCTGATAGTTTCCCACGCACCTGAGAATCAAAATTCATGTGAATATCAGCAGGTACCCAAAGGTGGGAATTTGCGTCTCTGAGCGCGGCTCGTACAATTGCGTTGCGTCTGGCTTTTTCGAATACCGCCGGCGGAACATAGTTGTTGGACGCGGGCAGAAAGCTAACATTTTGAAACAGCATAGATTTCGGCGTCCCTTTATAGTTAACGATTTGAAGCAAGCCGACTTCAACATCTGTATTATCGCGGAATATGGACTTCCCATAATACTCATTTGTTTCACCATCATAGATATCTATATGAGGAATTTCGACTCTGTCAAACATGTGTTATCTACTCCTTTCTTATCCATCGTATTCTATGTGCAGTCGTTTGACACCCAGCACAAAAACTCCCCGGAGCCTACCGTCCGGCAGGGCCCGGGGAGCTCGGACGCATTATTTAGTCACAGACCCAACGCCAATACCAGCATCTGCGCCAACTGCAATTGCTCTGGCTGCCAGAATTGTTTTGATTCCAGCACCAGTTGCGACGCCAATTATTCCGGTTACGGCAGCAACACATAGAACACCCTCCCTTCCTTTGTGATGTACTTTGCGAAGGCTGCCGTATTAGTATTATATGGTGAGACTGTCGGCAACGTGCTTGGCTATGAATTTCCCGGGGGCTACTAATAGGTAGCCTCCGGCAGATATCCGGACGTGACCCATATCCCCGCTTGCTTGGCCGCGTTCATCAGCGCTGTGCAGCTCGCCGTTTTTACGGGCAGCACCACACCGGCCTTCGCACAGCACCACCACACAAATACCACACACCACGGATACGAGTCTCCGGACACCTCCCGCCCGTAGTACCAGGTGTTATACTTGGGCCTTGTTCGACCCGGCAGGAGATAAAAGACCTCGCTCTCTGCTGCACACAGGTATGTAGAAAGGTCATTGCGCATCAGCATGGTCTCCCTTCAAAACCCCTGCAAGGTCCTGCGCATATGCTGGGGCAGAGGAGGACTTTAATATGGCAAGAAATCCTTTTTGCATCTTTACTCCATGGAATCCCAGATGCCATCCACCTAAACCCCCCGGACCTCCGCCCGGGCCGCCGAGACCACCCTGGTCACCTTGGCCCCCAAAGCCACCCTGGAAACCCAGACCACCTAAACCACCCGGACCACCCAAGCCTCCCGGTCCCCCAAAGCCGTCCGGACCTCCATGGAGATAATCGATTATGTGCTCGCCGAAAGAAATCTTTCGGCGAGCTTTTCGCTTGTCAATCCTGCCCATTACAAGCCTCCTTAACAAAACCTAACCGGAACTTTCTGCCCAACCTTGACATATCCTGCAACAAGAGGTGGTATCTATGCTTTTACAGGCAATCGTGGTTCGGGTCCGCCCTGGTGATTTGCTTGTTTTTGACGAGTCAATGTCCCAGACTGTGCTTGTCCATACACCGCGCGCGTGCAGTTTTCGTGTCGGCAATTGCGTGAGCATTTTTTATAACGGGATCATGACCAGAAGTATTCCTCCGCAAATCACCGCAATTAGAATTACCAGAATCCCTTGCTCATGGTAACGCTGTGCCGCCTCTTTTAAGGGGCGGCTTTTATTACGCTCTCCCCGGCCTGCGCAACCATAAAACGATTGGGGTAAAACTGGCATCGGCCGGAATTCACGGACGGACGCTGCCCGAAAAGTGTACAGCAGCGCTCGACATGCGTACAGTCATTGCAGATCCCCCCGTCATCCAGGAGCATATTATGTTGGTCCTCCCAGTCTCGGGTCCCCTCACGATACCCCGACAGAACCCTGTCTTTACTTTTCAATCCGTCTTTCCTCTCCCGGTACTCACACCGGCTATTTTCATTTGCATATGATACTTTGGGTGATTATCTTGAATCCTTGTGAACTGAATGTACTGATTGCGGCCCTTACCAATTATTTTTATACCAATCTCTCGGAAAAGGAATTTATATGCCTGGGTATTTTCCTGCGCGAACTCAGCAAGTCAATGATTGGCACAACGGTATTTGACGGCCTTTGCTTCAAGGAGAAGAAATAATCCGCCACTTTTCATTCGCCACTTTCTTTTCCGGTCACCTGAAGACCGTGCCACTCATACATGCACCTGTTGAAACCTGTGCATTGGTTACATATGGCGGGCATACCGTGGTTCATATCGACGGGATAGTGATTACTGATTACGCACACGACTATACTTTCCTGTGATTCCCTTGCCATCAACCGCAAATCCACCACCAGAAACAGCCGGCTAACCAGCCAGCCGCACCCGATGGTGATCAGCCCAAGCCCCCACATGCTCATCCAAGACGCACCTCCTCCCCGGCAAATTGGGGGCTTACGTTTTCGAGCAAATGTGATATAATAACCCTGCAATCGTTCTTGGGCGCAAGTCCTTGAACACGGAACCGCTTCGGTGCTCGAACACCGAGGCGGTTCTTTTTTTATCTGCTGCGTCTGAATTCCTCCCACAGCTTGTCCGTGTTTCTTCCGCAGCCGCGCGTCCTCGGCTGCTCAAATTATGTATTTTCAGGGGTTTCTTCGGAGTTAATATACCGAATGGACCTTGCCGTCTGCTCCGGGTGGGCGCGTGCATAGGGAAGGAAATCCTGAATGATTAGCTTCCTGAAATGCTCCCGGTATTCCGGCTCATTCCCGGTGATTTCGCGGTCATTCCATAGCAGTCTCATTTCCATGAAAGTCACCACCTCCTCTGAAAACTTATTGGCAAGGCTCGTCCACTATTCTCAGGACCTCTGAAACAGTCAATGCCCTTTTGCGGCAATCCGCACTTCCGTGCAGGCCCGGACGATGGACGCTGCCAACCGGGATTCGTTGCGCAGGTGCTCCACGGCCAAAAATTGGCTATTGTACAGCTGTACCATCCGATAGGCCAGATCCCCCGATACGCCGCACTCGCCGCTTTCATACCGTGCCAGCGAGCATGGCAGCAGCTCGTCTGCGGAGCAGTGCAGAATCCCAGCCAGTTTTTTCAGGTGCGCGGGACGAGGGTTTGCCTTCCCGCGTTCCCACGCAGACACGGACGCAGGTTTAATGTTTATGAGTGCCGCCAGTTTAAACTACTTCAATCCGGAGGCTTCTCGCAGCGCTCTGATAGCCGTAAATTTGCCTCCCTTCCTTGGGCTTGAAAATTTTTCCTTTTAGTGGTAAAATAGTTAAAAATTAATTTAAAAGCGGCGCACTTTGATGAAACTTGACCATGAATGCGTCCGCGATGTTCTCTTAGCTGTGGAAACCTGCGCATATGGAGAAGAACTGCGTATAGACACACTAAATATAAAACTGCCCCAGTATAGCGGAGAGGAACTAAATTACACTTGTTTAAAGCTCATAGAAGGTGGACTTTTAGATGCAAAATCAACACGCTTTTATGGAGAGCCTATGCCTGAGATACGGATTAACTGCCTTACCTATCAAGGGCACGAATTTCTGGATATAATTCGAGAAAATCAAAATTGGGCAAAACCCAAAGATGTAGTTAAAAAAGCAGGCATCTCTTCCCTAAAAGCTCTTGTCGAAATCGCGCAAGACGTTGCACAGGCAGCAAATACCTCTGCACTTCAATCTCTTTGAGGATGCACACCTCCAGTAGTAAATGCGGAGGCTTATCGGTATGCTCAGTCAGTACATAACTGCACACGTCCTTCACCTCAATTTCATTGAGCAGAATTGAAGATTTTCCTTCATGGCTGTGAATTTTTAAGTTGAAAAACTTTAAATGCTTACATAGTACTTAGGCGTCACCACCAGCGCGCTGCCGGGTGAAGAAACAGCCCCCCCCAAAAAGAACACACCCCCTAAAAAAGGAGGTGTGTCCCGTGATCCATTGGATGCGCGCATTATTGTTGAGCGCTTACTAATACTACCATATTTCTATAAAAAACATATCTGCATAAAAAACAAAATTGTGTCCGGATTGGACACACGGGAGGATGGGTTATGAAAGAGCTCGAAGAGTATCGCAAATTCACGAAGCCCGCCGAATTGCACAAGGCAATCAATACCTTGCGAGGCCTTGTTGCAGGGATTAATTCCGATACCCAAATAGGAAACAAGGAAATTACAGAATTAATCAACTGGTGCGAATTACATGCGCATCTGAAAGATCGGCACCCATTTTCAGAATTGCTCCCGGTTGTTGAATCTGCATGTGCTGACAGTATAATCACTGAAGATGAATCTATGGATATTCTGTGGTTGTGTAATAATTTTGCCGACAACAGCTCCTACTACAATGAGATTACTTCATCTATCCAGTTTCTTTCCGGCATGATTCACGGTATTATGTCCGACGGCGATTTAGGTGACAAAGAAATTTCCACACTAAAATCCTGGATAGACGCCAACGAGTTTTTATCTGGGACATACCCATTTGATGAAATTCACAGTCTGCTTCATGCCGTACTTGCCGATAAAAAAATTACATCTGAAGAGCGCGAAGAGCTTATGGCTTTTTTCGGAAACGTCATTGACTTTACCTCCTCTTACAACCTTGTTGAAACGGACTTTGAGCACCTTCGCAAGAAATATGCCGTTTCCGGAATCTGTGCGTTTTGCCCGAATATTGTGTTTAAAAGCAAGACGTTTTGTTTTACCGGGGAGTCTTACCGGTCAAAGCGCGCCGATATGGCTGCGGCGGTACTAAGCTTAGGTGGTATTGTTAAGTCCTGTGTCACGGCCAAAACCAATTATTTAATCGTTGGCAATGCAGGAAATCCATGCTGGGCTTACGCTTGCTACGGCAGAAAAATTGAAGAAGCCGTCAGACTGCGAAAAGATGGAGAGCAGGTCCTGATTATAAACGAAACTGACTTCTGGGATGCAGTGGATGACGGCCTGGCTGGAATTTCTGAGTAAAGCAGCCTTGTTTGGGTGCATAGGAGGAATTGAAAAAGCATTTACCGTTTGCACCGGCACTGCTAATTACATTCTCTATGTCTGCATGCGGCTCTGCGACTGCCTCTACCTCATCACAGACGGTATCTACTGGATAGGCCAATCTCCTCGCCACGCTGGCCCCGAAGAACCGCGTGGAAGCTCCGGAGGACGAGGCGGCCTTTATTATTAAAATCCTGTCTCAGGAAGTCTCGGAGCTGAAAAAGGCACAGTAAACTACCAGCGCCGCCCCGGTGGGGCGGCGCAAAATAAATTGTGCCCGAATCGGGCACATGGGGGTGCGCCATGTACACGGCAATCTACGCCCGGCAAAGCCTTGACAAAAAGGACAGTCTTTCCATTGAGGGGCAGGTGGACCTGTGCCGCGCCGAGGCTGCCGATGAATTTAAGGTTTATACCGACAAAGGCTTTTCCGGCAAGAACACACACCGTCCGTCCTTTGCCAAGCTGATGAAGGATGTTGAATCCGGAGAGGTTGAAAAGCTGGTGTGCTATCGGCTCGACCGAATCTCCCGCTCCATTATGGACTTCGGCATGATCTGGGAGACGCTGAATCAAAACCATGTTGAGTTTGTCTCCATCAATGAAAAGTTTGACACCTCAACCCCGGTCGGCCGCGCCATGCTCTACATCATTATGGTGTTCGCCCAGCTGGAACGGGAAACAATTGCCGAGCGGGTCAAGGACAATTATTACCAGCGCGTGAAAAAAGGCGCATGGCCGGGCGGTCCTGCTCCTTTTGGGTTTCGGATTGCCCAGGAGCGGGTAGCCGGGCAGAAATCCCTTGAGCCAACGCCGGAAATAGAAATCGTAAAGCGCATTTTCAATATGTACGCGGAGGCCGGGGCGTCGCTTGGAAAGGTTGCAAAGACGCTGACCGAAGAGGGCATTCCCTGCGCCCGCCGGACCGGCTGGGACGGTGTATCCGTAGGCCGGATCCTGCGCAACCCTGCCTACGCAAAGGCGACCGAGGCCATCTATGCGTATTACAGCGCCAAGGGTGCGATCATTTACAACGACGTCTCTGAATTTACTGGGAAGTTTGCCTCCATTATGATCGGAAAGCGCACGTCCAATGAAAGAAAGTATACCAATATGCAGGAGCATCTTCTGGCAATTTCCTCGCATGAGGGCGTGATTGACGGGGAGCAGTTTCTAACCTGTCAGTTCCGGCTGGATAATAACCGGCAGGTCAAAAACACCGGGAAAGGAAAGCTGACCTGGCTTTCCGGACTGCTTCACTGCAAGGAGTGCGGATACAGCCTGCGCGTGATTGAAGATAAGCAGTATACCCGCAAATACCTGTCCTGCTCAGGCCGGACGAACCTCCACATTTGTTCTGCGATTCATACCGAACGGATCGAAGACGTAGAGGCCATGGTGGAATCGTTCCTGATCGGAAATTTCTCAACGAAGCAATCGTTTCTGACCGCAGAAGACCCCGGCTCCAAGCCGCAGGACAAATGGGTGGGCGAGGTGGAGCAGATTGAAAATAAAATTGCCAATCTGATTGAAGCTCTTGCAAGCGGCAACGATGTTTCCGCCCAGTACATCAATACGGCAATCCAAAAGCTGGACGACGAAAAGCGCGAGGTTTTAAACAAGATCACCTCTGCCGCAAACACCGTCCGCACGGATACGATTGCATATGATTTTAGCACCCTGGACTTCGAGGCAAAAAAGAAAACCGCCGCTGCGGTCATCAAAAATGTGCTGTGCTCTCCATGGGGCATTGATATCAAATTGCGTTGATTGTCAATGCTTTATTTTTGCATGGTATGTTGACAGTCTAGATTGGAAGGGCCTGTCGGCAGATGAAATCACCCGGCGGGTCACCTCTAAAGTTCAGCCCGGATCCATCGTTTTGTTCCACAATGCGGCAGAGCACACCCCTGCAGCCCTGCCGGGTATTCTGGAATATCTGATCGGGCAGGGCTATTCCGTGGTTCCTATTTCGCAGATCATTGTCAAGGGCGAGTGCAACAAGGACTACACCATTGACCACACCGGCCGCCAGAAGGCGGCCAAGAGCACCACGGAGGGCAGCACCGCCCCCGGAGGAAGCAGCGGCACGGAGAATCCCCCCACCTCTTCCACAGGAGCCGCCTGACGCGAGGCTGCTCCGAAATCATCCGGCTAATGTTCGCCAGCTTTAAAAGCCTGCCGTCCGAGGGTATAGCGTCCTTGTTATCGATGCGTTTTCCTTTCTCTGCGGCAAAAGCCCCGGCGCGGAAAAATTCCGTGCCGGGGCCGTTCTATGCGGATCCACTGGTATCAGGAGACAACCTATTGGGTTTCCCGACCACACTCTGGTGACCACTGCCCCTTTGTTTCGTGGAGTCGACAAGTCCGGTCGGTGACTCGGACAACCTGTCTTGCGACGGCGCGGAGGATGGAAATTTGTTCTTCAAGTATTTGACATTTTTCGCAAATACGGATATAATACAACCTCTGGCAAACGCATGGTTTACCCCGTATTTTTCGGCTTTGCATCCTCAATGGGGGAGGTGCGGTCCGGTCCGAGTGGCAGACCGCCTTCATCCTCGACGCCCAAGCCGCTAGGCGGCCGTATCTCCGTCAGGACGATGGATTTCGTGTGCAGAACATATGTTGAAAGGGTATCGCGATGAGATTCGTAGCGGCAAATTGTTTACGCGATGGCATGCAGCTTGCAAAGCCCCTGTACCGCGGACCGAACACCATGCTCTCCACCGGAATTACGCTGAATAACGGATATATCGGCGGCATTCTGCGGGCCGGCTATTCGGGCGCTTACATTGAAGACGACCTTTCCCGGGATATCGAGGTCATCGACACCATCAGTGGTGAGCTGCGTACGGAGACGATGCGGGGTATTCAGAAAATTATCTCCACTGCCCGTCAGGGCGGTAAAAAATCGCACCCTGTCAATGTCTCTGCCCAGATTGAATGCATTGTGCGAGAGCTTTCCGGAAACCGGAACGTGATGGTGAACATGCTGGATTTGAGCAGCTATGACAGCTATACTTATTCCCACTCTCTCAACGTGGCGGTGCTGTCCATTATTTTGGGCATGGCCATGAATTTTCCCGTGAGCGACCTGATCGCCTTGGGCAGCGGCGCGCTGCTGCACGACATCGGAAAGGTTTTTATCAACAAGCAGATCGTTCAAAAAAATGGGCCTTTGACTCCGGAGGAATTTGAGCTGATGAAGACCCATTCCCAGATGGGCTACGACTATATCATGTCGGAGTATCGTCTTCCGCCCCGAAGCTGCCGGCCCATTCTGGAGCACCACGAGCGGTATGACGGCTCCGGCTATCCCCTGCAAAAGAAGGGCACCGGAATTTCCCTCTACGGACGAATCACCGCCCTTGCGGATGTGTACGATGCCCTGACCTCCGAGCGGCCCTATCGGAAGGCGCTGCCGGCCAACGAAGGTGTTGAATACGTGATGGCCAGCGCCGAAACGCTGTTCGACCCGGAGGCGGTCAACGCCTTTACAAAGAGAATCGCCCCCTATCCCGTGGGCACCTCCGTGGCACTGAGCAATGGCTGGACCGGGCTGGTCATCAGGAATTACGCCTCCTACTGCCTGCGGCCCATGGTCCGTGTCTATCGACAGGACGGCAGAGCGGTAAAGCCCTTCGAGATTTCTTTGAAGGACGATTTCGGCTATTTGAACGTCACCATTAAGGGCGTTGCGTAGCGCAGCATTCCTGTTCTCCCCTGTTCTCAATGACAAAAGCGGCCCCGGCGCGGAAATTTTCCGTGCCGGGGCCGCTCTATGTCGTTTATTCAAGGCCCAACGGAAGAATTTTGCAGTAATCCTCCACGGTGCCGCCCGCGGCAAAGCACTCCAAAATCTGCCGACCCACCGGATGCAGCTCCGGCGTGTCGTAGACCTGCAGCTCCTTGGCAAAGAAGTCGGTGAGAATTTTGGCACCCACCCGATAGCCCTCCTCGCCGAGCAGCTCCTGCAATTCCGGGCGGAGAAATTTGGGCGGAATATGCTGTCCGTCCACCTTCATGTCCTTCAGGCAATAGCCCAAAATCGGACAGGGCGCGGCCGTCAGCCGGTCCATTCGCATATTCACGCCACCGCGCCGGGCCAGATATTCCCGGGAGATCCACTCCGGGGCAAAGCCCACCTGATAGATGCCGATATTCTGGTTGGGAATCAGCACATACCGGGTAGCGGTGCAGCGGAGAAACTGCTCCATCAGAAGATTCGCCTGCTTCACCCGCAGACCGGTGGCAAAGGGCCAATAGGACCCAACACCCTCCGCTGCCAGCGCCGAATCCCCGCTGACGGAGGGGTTGTTGTAGCCCCGAGGGGCCACCAGGCGCCACATCCACGCCAGCGCGGGGGGTAGAATGTGCAGCAGCCCCACGATGCCATAGCTGGGACGCTGGGCCGTTGACGGGGGCATCCGCACGCCGAAACTACGCACGTTCACCTCCACCGGCCCGGTAACGATGTTGTCCACCAGCCGCCGGGGAATGATGACCCGGGGATTGGAGCAGGGCCGTCCCGTAGAGTCCAGCGTATGCTCCCACAAAAGGCAGGTGGAATTGGGCACGCCGTCCAGATTGAAGAAAATCAACGGCTCCTTGGTGTGGATGGTGATGCGCTCGTACAGCCGGTCGCAGCCGTACTCCGTGATGCCATCCACCCGGACAAACCAGCCGTCTTCCCCGTCCGCCAGAGCCAGCTTGCCGTTTGCGGGCTGGAAATCCGGGGGACAGATGGCCATGTCGTCGGTCACGGGCTGGATGATACAGGTGTCGCTCATGCTGATATAATGGCGGGTGCCGCTGATGGAGTTCACACCCACCAGCACCCGTCCGTCGGAGTCCCGGTGCACACCCTCTAAAAGCTCACTCTTTCCCCCGCCGGACGCGCCCTCGTGCATCATCACCATCTCGTTTTCATAGGGAGTGATGATCCGGGCGGCAGAGGCGTGGGCCGTAACCCAGCCCTCCTGCTCACCAATATCCAGCAGCACACTGTACACGCCCTTTTTTGCGGAGGGGCCGGGATAGAGGTTATAGGAGAAAATCTCGTGGAGCTTTTCCCCACGGCTGTGCACCACCACCTGCCGCCCGCCAAAGCGGGTGTGGCGCAGGGGCGGGGCCACGTAGACGATGGCCCGGGGCTCAAATTTCTCCAGCTCCCGCACGTTGACAAAGGCCTGAAGCTGGGAGAGGGCAAAGGCAAAAAACGCCGCGTTCCGGGGGCAGACCAGCATCGCCTCGTAGCCATACTCGTATCCTCCGGCCTTAAAGGGAACCACAATCAGCTCCTGTCCGGAGAGCCAGTGGAACGTCTCCTCCCGCACCTCGTCAAAGGCATAGCCGTACACATTCTCAAACCGGGGCTTGTCGGTGGGCTGATCGTCGGCGATGCGCATGCAGTCCGGGTCCCGGCGGCGCATATAGTCCTCCGTGTAATTCACCACGGCTCCGTTTTTGCAGCGGACCACGTCCGCCTCGTGGACGGGCCGCCCATCCACATCGTACACCACGTCAATCTTTGTGGTATGCTCATTGCCGAAAATCAGCTCGTAAAGCGTCTCCTTGCTCTCCGGAACGATGACGCTGGGACTGCAATCCACAACAGCGGCCAGCTCCTCCGGCAATACAAAGCGTTTTAATATCTCATTCAAATCCGGTCCCTCGCTTCCAGTGCAGTTATCTGATCACTTTTTCAATCATTCGGTTGAAAAAATTCAGTGGTTAAATGATGCAACCGATTAACTATAACATATCTTTCGGTATTATTCAAGTCTGTTCCCCGCTTTTCGCGGGTCTTTCACAGTGCGCCCGCCTTAATCGCTTTCTCCGCTTTGCGCGGCGCGGTAGCGGTTGGCCGCGTCCTTCAGGCAGGCAATCAGTGGCTTTTGCGTCAGTGCGAAATAGCGGGTGCGGATGTCCGCCTCCATCGCCGCCAGGTCTTCGCCAAGGCGGCGACCCACCAGCAGTTCCCGCACAAACGCCGCCGTCACGTCCAGAATCGTGTTGCAGGCTGCATCCAGAATCAGCCCCGTGTCCCGCTCCAGCACCAGACTGATGTAAAACTCCCCGTGGGTCTGGCAGATAGCGTCGCCTCGGCTGGGCTTTGCCTGCCCCACCACCAAAATTGTGTTTTCCGGATACCCCATAGCCGCCCCTTTCCCTCCCCTTCCGGAGACACGCCGCCTTATTTTCATTCCAACCGGGCAGGCGTCATGAAGCCGTTATACCATAGATTTTGCCGAAAATCCAGCGTGAAATTTGTCCCCCGCCGCCTTGACGGCCCGGCCCTTCCCTGCTATACTGTCCCCAGACCAGAGCGGTCCGCTTTGGCTCTTTGATTCGTTTTTGCCCGCGCGGAACGCCCCTCCGGCGCTTCCTCCCGCGGTCAAGATCCACGAATTTTGTGTTACACAAAATCAGTGGGTCTTTTTTTGTTGAAAAGGCCCTCCTGCGGGAGGTATTTTATGGATTTTCACCAACAGCTCTGGGCGCTTCTGCGCCGGGATGAGACGGGCCGGGGGCTTGCCCGGTGGCTGCCCGCCCCGGATTTTGGCGCGCTGACCCGCACACTGCTTTCGGCAGAGCGGGTGGTGATTCTCACCGGCTTTCCGGTAGACTGCGGCGGCGTGTTCCACGGCGAGACGGACGGTCCCGGCGGCGCGGCAAATCTGGCCCGGGCGTTGATGGCAACAGGCTGCAACGCGACCCTGCTATGCGGGGGCGTCTCCCTCCCGCAGGTCCGCGCCGCCGCTGAGGTTCTTGCTCCGGAGGCGGAGATCGTCTGTCTTCCCGACAGGGGAACCGGGGCCTTTGCTCGGGACCTTCTAAACCAGCTCCGCCCCACTCACTTTTTCACCATCGAGCATCCCGGTAAAAGCGCAGACGGGCATTTTTACAATATGCACGGTCGGGTAATCGACGATATGGTGACGGACGCGGATTTTCTCCTGCCGCTAGCCCGCCGCCTGGGCGCGATTACCGTCGCCGTTGGCGACGGGGGAAACGAGCTGGGAATGGGCGCACTGCGCCCGGTGGTGGAGGCCCATGTGCCCCATGGAAAACGCCTTGCCACCGTGGGGCAGGCGGATTTCACGCTGGCCGCCGGGGTGTCCAACTGGTGGGGCTGGGCTGCGGCGGCGCTTTTGTCCGCCGCCACGGGACGGCGGCTGCTCCCCTCGCCGGAGGAGGAGCTACAAGCTCTGCGGGCTGTTATCTCCTCCGGCGGCGTGGACGGCTGCACCGGAAAGCCCGACCTCTCGGTAGACGCGCTGCCCCTGACCCTCCATCTGGAGCAGCTTGGCCGCATGGAGAACGCGCTGTGCGCCGCTCCGTCCCGCGTGCTCAGCGGCGTATAGTTCCCTTGTCCCGAAAAAGGCCAAGAAACGGAGGAGTTTTCCAGCGAAGGCTTTTCACGTTCCGGATCGCCTTTTGAGAGGTCAGGAAAAAGCCGCCGCATAAAAAACCTCACTTCAATTTCCGTTTGACGCGGAACACATCTGCAATGAGATACGCACAGCGGGGCCGGGCGGGAAATTCCCGCCCGGCCCCGCCCACTGTTTGCATTTTAGAGAATAATGATGTGCTTTTCATTCTTTCCTTTCAGGCTCCGCAGGAGCCTGAAAGGACCTTATTTGTTAATCAGAAACAGCCCCAGCATGCACACCAGAATCCCCAAAATTTTGGTGGAGCTGATCGTCTCGTGATAGGCAAACACGCCCACGAATATCAGGCATACGGCCAAAATACTGCTGTAAACCAGCTGCCCGCTGCTGACGTTCCAGCCCGCCTTATACATATAAATAGACCCGGCTTCCAGACCCACCACCGCGAAACCCAATACAAAGCTGCTCCAGTTGATACTCTGGTATTCCCGGAGCAAAGAGCCGCCCCGGTTCAGGGCAAAGTACATCAGTGCGGAAAACGCCGCGCCGATGGCATACGTCACGGTCAGCGCCGCAAAGGGATTGATTTCGGCCGGTGTCTCCTTGGAGCACACATTATAAAATACGTTTGAAAGCACTACCAGCGCAATGGGCCAGATCATTGAAAACGACATCGTTCTTCCTCCACGGCAAAAAAGCAGACAGCCAGACCAGCCTGACTGTCGAAAATACACATTCGAGCTATGCTATATGGTATCATACCGCATTTCTGATTGCAAGGCGAATCTGCTCCGCGTATAAATTCCGGGATTTTCCTTGAATGACTTGACGCGGGCGGGGTTTTCGGTAAAATAGGAAGTATGAGGGACAGGCCCGGGAAGACCCCGCTTCGGCCGCCGCACGGGCGGACCATTTAAGGGGAACGGCCCCACAGGCCCGGGATACGTCATAAAGGAGGCATCGCAGAGTGGAGCATTTTGATTTGGTCATTGTGGGAAGCGGCGCGGGACTGATGGTGATGGAGGCCGCTCTTGAAAAAGGTCTTCGCTGCGCGCTGATTGAGAAGGCAAAGCTGGGCGGAACCTGCCTGACAAAGGGCTGCATTCCGTCAAAAATGCTGGTTTATCCGGCGGATTTTATTCGGGAGGCGGAGCGTGCCTCCCACATCGGCGTCAACGTGGGTCGGCCTTTCATTGATTGGGAGGTTATCTCCCGCAGAATGTGGGCACAGATTGATTTCCACAAAACCATCGAAAAAAATTTAGGAAATTCTCCAAACCTAACGCTGTATAAGGGCACCGGCGTTTTTACCGGGCCCGGCAGCATGACCGTCCTGCGTGAGGACGGGACGAAGGAGGAACTCACCGGAGACAAATTTTTGCTGGCAGTGGGTGCCAGAACTGCCGTTCCCCCGGTGGAGGGCTTGGAAGAGGCCGGTTACGTCACCTCGGAGACTTTCTTTGGGGAAAAGTATCCCCAAAAGCCGTGGGAAAGTCTTGTGATCATCGGCGGTGGCTCCATCAGCACGGAATTTGCCCACATTTTCTCCGCATTCGGCACAAAGGTGACGATTCTCGTCCGCTCCGGCGGAATTTTGAACAAGGAAGAACCGGAGGTCGCAGAATTTGTCAGCCGCCAGTTTGCAGAAAACAGAATTGAAATTCTGACCCACAGCACCCCCGTCTCTGTCCGGGCGGAGGGCGGCAAAAAATACGTCACCGTAGAAAACAGCGCCACGAAAGAGCGGTCCGTTTTAGCGTGCGAGGAGATTTTCGCCGCCTCCGGCACCCGTTCCAATGCCGACACGCTGGACTTGGATAAGGCCGGAGTGGAGACGGACAAGCACGGCTGGATTGTGACAAACGGGTATCTTGAAACCTCTCAGCCCGGCATCTGGGCGCTGGGGGACGTGAACGGAAAATACCAGCTCCGGCACAAGGCCAATTTCGAGGCCCAGATTCTCAGCCAAAACCTGTTTTCCGGCGAAAGCAAGCAGGAGGTACGCTACGACGCCGTTCCCTGGGCCGTTTTCACCCATCCGCAGGTGGCGCATCTGGGCTTGACGGAGCAGGAGGTGCAGGAAAAAGGCATCCCATATCAGACGGCGTACAACCACTTTTCCGAAGTGGTGGGCGGTCGGGCCATGGGCTATCGGAAGCGCGACGGAGACGACGGGTTTGTAAAGGTCATTATCGGGTACGATAAAAAGCTGCTGGGCGTCCACATTGTGGGTCCGCAGGCAGCGGTGCTGCTCCAGCCTTTCGTATATCTTATGAACGCGGGCTACCAGTGTCCCAAGATCCGGCGTGCTTTGGCCGCCCGGGAGATGGACGACCTGAGAATCTTGTCCCCCAATCTGGGGACCTATGCCCCCATCAACAACTCCATGGTCATCCACCCCTCCCTCAACGAGCTGACCGCATGGGTCTTTGAAAAAATTCACATTCCGGGCTGAGCCTCCGGCTTATCCCGGTTTTCATAATAAGACCATTGAGACGCCATCGCTTCCCCGGAAAGCTGTTGGATAACCGCAAAACACCCAAACACAGGAGCGCGGCCGTCCGGGCCTGGTCCGCTCCCCACACATTATTTGAAAAGAGGAGGATTCAGCATGAACGCAATTCAAGTGGGCGCAAAAGCCCCCGACTTCACCCTGTCCGACGGATTCGGCAAGGAAATCAAGCTCTCCGACTATCGGGGCAAACAGGTACTGCTGTCCTGGCATCCGCTGGCGTGGACCAGCGTGTGCACCGACCAAATGCGGGCTCTGGAGACGCACTTCGACGCTTTCGCGGAAAAGAACACCGTGGCCATCGGACTGAGCGTGGACCCGGCCCCCGGCAAAAAGGCTTGGGCCACGGTTCTGGCCATTGAACAAACGCCCCTTGTCAGCGACTTCTGGCCTCTGGGCAAAGTCTCGCAGGACTACGGCGTGTATATGGAAAACCACGGCATGTCCGGCCGGGCCAATGTGCTGGTGGACGCCGAGGGCACCGTGAAATGGGTCAAGGTCTATCCCATTGGGGAGCTGCCGGACATTGATGAGGTACTCTCCGCCCTGTAAGGCAAAGGTTTCCCCGTAAAGGGCATTTTTCCACCAGACGGGAGGATAAGCGTCTTTCCCATCTGTAAAAAGCGCGGGCCGCAGATGCGGCCCGCGCTTTTCCGCTTCTCTTAATATTCCGCAGTGCCCTCGTACACCAGCGTTGCCCCGGCGGTGAGCGTCATCTCTTCCCCGGTATAGCGGACAAGCATATCCCCTCCGTCGGCTTTCACCGTGATGTCCCGATTTTTCGGGCAAAGGCCCAACTCCACTGCCGCGGCCACCGCCGCGCAGGCTCCGTCGCCGCAGGCCGCCGTCTCGCCGCTGCCCCGCTCCCAGACCCGCATTTTTACGGTGTTTTCGTTTACCACCCGGACAAACTCTGTATTGGTCCGCTCCGGCGCAAGCACGCCGCGTTCGAACCGTGGCCCCAGCGCCGCCACGTCCAGTTCGTCCACCCGGGGGCAGAACACCACACAGTGGGGACTTCCCATGTCCACGCAGGTGACACGCCATTCCGTTCCCCCGATTTCCACAGGCGCGTTCACAAGCCGCCGCCCCACGTCCAGCGAGGCCCGTCCCATGAAGACGCAGGCGGAGGAAACCTGCCCGTTCATGACCGAAAGCTCCACGGTTCGAACGCCGCTATCCGTCTCAATTTGCAGCTTTTCTTTCTCTGCAAGGCCCTTGTCGTACAGGTATTTTCCCATACACAGCAGGGCGTTGCCCGACATGCTTCCCTCGGACCCGTCGGCATTGAACAGGCGCATTTTCGCATCCGCCGTCTCGGAGGACTGCATCAGGACGATGCCGTCCGCTCCCACGCCGGTGTGACGGTCGCACAATGTAATGCAGAGAGATTCCGGGCAGGTAATGGCCCTGTCAAAATCCTCCAGAAACACAAAGTCGTTGCCGCAGGTCTGGAGCTTTGCGAAGGGAAGCTTCTGCCGCTTTGTCCGCAGGCGGCAGATGTCCACCAGCTCCGTGTTCTCCTGCGTATAGCGGCTGGCGAGAATGTCCGCCAGCGCGGCGGCGGTGTCCAGGCTGGTGAGACACGGAATCCCAAGCTGGACGCATCGATGGTTCAGATGGATGAAATCCCGGATATACGCCGGCTCTGTGGAGCCGGTGAGAATCACAAAGTCGATCTCCCCCGCTTCCAGCAGCTTAAACACCCGGTTGTCCTGCCCCAGCTTGCCAACCACCTCCACGTCCGCGCCAAGGCGGGAGATTTCATAGGCCGTGCGCTCGGTTCCGTAGAGCTTGTAGCCCAGGTCCACCAGCTTGCGGGCGATATGCACCACCTCCGGCTGGTCCCGGCGGTTGACGGAGATAAGGATGCCGCCCCGGCGCTCCCGTTCCACCCGATAGCCTGCGGAAACCAGCCCTTTGAACAGGGCCTCCTGCAAATTTTTCCCAAGGCCCAGCACCTCTCCTGTGGATTTCATCTCCGGGGAGAGGGCGGCATTTGCGTCGGTGAGCTTTTCAAAGGAGAAGACGGGAACCTTCACGGCCACATAGGGCGGCGTTTTATAAAGTCCCGTGCCGTAACCCAGCGTGCGCAGGCGCTGCCCGGTCATCACCCGGGCGGCCAAATCTACCATGGGCACCCCTGTCACCTTGGAAAGATAGGGCACCGTGCGGCTGGCCCGGGGGTTCACCTCAATGACATACAGCTCGCCCTGATAAATTAAATACTGGATGTTGACAAGTCCCTTGGTTTTCAGACTGAGGGCCAGCTTTTCCGAGCAGTCCACAATGGTTTTCAGCAGCCGGTCGTTGATATTAAACGGCGGATAGACCGCGATGGAATCCCCGGAGTGAACCCCGGTGCGCTCAATGTGCTGCATCACGCCGGGAATCAGCACGTCCGTCCCGTCCGAAATCACGTCCACTTCCAGTTCCCAGCCCTGAAGATACTGGTCCACCAGAATCGGCTCCCCATTTCCGTTGGCCAGAATCGGTTCCATATAGCGGCGGACCTCCGCCTCGTTGTGGGCGATGACCATGTTTTGCCCCCCGATGACGTAGGAGGGCCGCAGCAGCACGGGATATCCCAGCTCCCCGGCAGCGGAAAGGGCCTGATCCAGGCTCTGCACCGCCCGGCCCTGCGGCCGCTTGATGGAAAACCGCTCCAACAGCGCGTCAAATTGCTCCCGGTCCTCCGCCATGTCAATGGATTCGGCGGAGGTGCCTAAGATTTTTATCCCCTGTGCATCCAAGAACTTTGTCAGCTTGATGGCAGTCTGCCCGCCGAAAGCCACCACCACGCCCACCGGGCGCTCCACCTCGATGATGTGCAGCACGTCCTCGGGGCAAAGCGGCTCGAAATACAGCCGGTCGGCGGTGTCGTAGTCCGTGGAGACGGTTTCGGGGTTGTTGTTGACGATGACCACCTCATAGCCCAGCTTTTTCAGCGTCCAGACGCAGTGGACGGAGGAATAGTCGAATTCAATGCCCTGCCCGATGCGGATGGGACCGGAGCCAAGCACCAGCACGACAGGTTTTCCGCTGCGGGGAAAGGGCCGGGACTCGCAGGTCTTGTCAAAGCAGGAGTAAAAATAGGGGGTCTGTGCGTCAAACTCCGCCGCGCAAGTGTCCACCATTTTATAAACAGCAGGCTTGGCCCCGCCGGGAAGCGCCGCCCCACCGGACAATCGCAGCAGCGACGCATCGAGATAGCCGTACCGCTTACCAGTTTCGTAGTGCGCCGCAGTCAGTCCGTCCCTTGTCAGGCAGTTTTCAAAAGCCGCAAGATTTTGAAGTTTTCCCAGAAACCAGCGGTCGATTTTTGTAATCCGGTGGATTTCCTCCACGTCCACGTCCGCTTTCAGCGCTTCGAACACCGTGAAAAGCCGTCGGTCATCCACCCGGGCCAGCCGCTCCCGGAGGGGCGCGTTATCTCCGTCTTCCGTCGGACGGTTCAGGGTGTCCAGTCCGATTTCTGCACCCCGGACGGCCTTCATGATGGCCATTTCAAAGCCGGGGGCAATGGCCATCACCTCGCCAGTGGCCTTCATCTGAGTGCCCAGCTTCCGACTGGCGTCGGCAAATTTATCAAAAGGCCACTTGGGGATTTTCGCCACAATGTAATCCAGCGCCGGTTCAAAACAGGCGCAGGTTTTGCCCGTCACATCGTTTTTGATTTCGTCCAGCGTATAGCCAAGGGCAATTTTCGCCGTGACCTTGGCGATGGGATAGCCCGTGGCCTTGGAGGCCAGCGCGGAGGAGCGGGAAACCCGGGGGTTCACCTCAATCACCGCGTACTGAAAGCTGTCGGGGTCCAGCGCAAGCTGGCAGTTGCACCCGCCCACAATGCCAAGAGATGAGATGATGTCCAGCGACGCGGTACGCAGCATTTGAAATTCGCGGTCCGAAAGGGTCTGGGCGGGAGCCACCACGATGGAGTCCCCGGTGTGGACCCCCACGGGGTCCAGATTTTCCATGGAGCACACGGCAATGACATTGCCGGCGGCGTCCCGAATCGTCTCAAACTCAATTTCCTTCCAGCCGAAAATGGCCCGCTCCACCAAAATCTGCGAAATGGGGGACGCGTCCAGCCCGGTGGCCGATATAATTCGCAGCTCCTCCCGGTCCGCCGCCGCGCCGCCGCCCGCGCCGCCCAGCGTAAACGCCGGGCGCACAATGACGGGATAGCCGATTTGCTCCGCCACGGCAAGGGCTTCGTCCACGGTGTTGGCAATGTCCGAAGGAACCACGGGCTGACCAATGGCTTCCATGGCCTCTTTAAACAGCTCCCGGTCCTCCGCCTTGGAGATGGCCTGCGCATCGGTTCCCAGCAGGCGGACGCCCTCCCGCTCCAAAAAGCCCTCCTTGGCAAGCTGCATGGCAAGGGTCAGTCCCGTCTGCCCGCCGAGAGAGGCCAAAAGGCTATCGGGCTTCTCCTTTTTAATGATGCGCTTTACCGTGGTTACGGTGAGTGGCTCCAAGTAAATTTCATCCGCCATGGCCTGATCGGTCATAATGGTGGCGGGATTGGAGTTGCACAAAACAACCTCCACCCCCGCCTCTTTTAAAACGCGGCAGGCCTGCGCCCCCGCGTAGTCAAATTCAGCGGCCTGTCCGATGACAATCGGACCGGAACCGATGACCAGTGTTTTTTTAATCGATGTATCCAAAGGCATTACAGGCACTCTCCCTTCATCAGCGCGGCAAAGCGGTCAAACAGAAATGCGGTGTCCTCCGGCCCGGAATGGGCCTCCGGATGGAACTGGACGGTGAACGCCCTCAGCTCCGGATAGTCGATGCCCTCGCAGGTGCCGTCGTTGGCGTTGACATAGCGGACGCGCCCGGCGGGCACAGAATCGGCATCCACCGCGTAGCCATGGTTCTGGCTGGTGATAAAGGTCCGGGGTCCGTTTTGGTCCCGCACGGGCTGGTTCACACCCCGGTGTCCGTATTTCATTTTATAGGTCTGCCCGCCCAGCGCCAGCGCCAGAAGCTGGTGCCCAAGGCAGATGCCGAACAGGGGCAGCTTTCCAGCAAGCTCTTTGAGCTGGTCAATCTGAAATTTGGCCTCCGCCGGGTCCCCGGGACCATTGGAGAGCATCACGCCGTCCGGCTTTATGGCCAGCACCTCCGCCGCCGTGGTCATCGCGGGCAGGACCGTCACCTCACAGCCCCGCTTTTGAAGCTCCCGAACGATGTTGCGCTTGGCACCGTAGTCCAACAGAGCCACGGAATGCTTCTTTTCTCCTGCTGCCGGATATACCTGCGCTTCCCGGCAGGTAACAGACGCCACTGCACCGGTGACGGCATATGCCTGCACCTTTTCCAGCCCGGCGGGCGGCGCGGCGCAAATTGTGGCGTTCATCACGCCGTGCTCCCGGATAATCCTGGTGAGCTCCCGGGTGTCCACCCCGCAGATGCCCGGGACGTTCTCCCGTTTCAGGTATGCATCCAAATCCATTTCACAGCGGAAGTTGGACGGAGCGGTGCACCACTCCCGGGCAACATAGCCCCGGACGGTGCAGCTTCCCTCAAAATCCTCCGGGATCACGCCGTAGTTTCCCATCAGGGGATAGGTCTGCAACACAATCTGCCCGTAATAGCTGGGGTCCGTCAGCGTTTCAAGATAGCCGCACATGCCGGTGGTAAACACCAGCTCCCCCACCGTGTCTCCGCCTGCGCCGAAGCGAATTCCTTCAAATACCTGTCCGTCCTGCAAAACCAGATACGCCTTTTCCATGCCTTTTTGACCGTCCCTTTCCCGTCCGCAAGCCCACCTTGGCGGCTCCTTTTCATTTAAAAGTATTATCCACTTTTCCGGTTCTTCCGTCAATCCATTTATGAAAATTTATTCATATATATATGAATAAATTTTCTCCGAATGACTATTCTGCTTTTTGTCTATTTTATGCAGTCCCTAATTGCCATCATTTTTATAATGCACCCGCTTTTTACGCGCGCAAAGAAGCCGCCTATCCCCGGCTGCACAAGAGCTTGTTCAGGCCGCCCGTGGGGCGGGCCTGAACAAGCTCAAAGAAGTGGGGCTCAATATGGGCCCCGGAGTGCGGGGCAGTCTCAGTTTTCGTTGTAATTGGGGGTAATCACCAGCTCGCCGCTCTTGATCTGATCGATCACGGCATTCACCTGTCCGGCCACGTCATCGGAAACCTCTGTGCTGAAAGCCGCCATGCTGACCACGCCGTCGTGCAGGCCGGGGAAGGCCTGTCCGCCATAACCGCCCGCTTTGATGAGGTCAATCTGAGAGGAAATCATGTAGGGAATGTCCACCATCATGGAGGTGAGGCACAGCCCGTCGGCAACCAGCGCAGACTGGTCGGAGGTATAGCCGATGCAGTAGACCTTTTCGGCACTGCATGCCTCCAAAACACCAAGGCCCGTGTGGTCGCAGGTCTGGAGAATCACGTCCACGCCGTCCTCAATCATGGCGATTGCGGTTTCTTTGCCAAGAGCGGAATCGTCAAAGGTTCCGGTAATGACGGTTTTCACCTCGACGTCGGCACTGACGCTGGCAACACCCTCAATAAACGCGTTTTTATCAGACTGCTGGGTGGTGTTGTTGCCGCCGCCCACATAGCCGACCTTGCCGCTCTTTGTCATCAGGGCGGCAACCACGCCGGAGACATAGGCCCCCTCGCACTCGCGGTAATCCGCAAACATGATGTTGGCTGGCAGGTCCGCTTCGGAAATGTCTTCGGGGGCGTTGCCGGTGATGAAGAAATTCACATTGGGATAATCCTCCGCCACGCGGCAGCAGGCGTCGCCATACTGGGCGCCGTGACCGATGACGAAGTCATAGCCGTCCTCGCAATAGCTGCGGAACACCGCCTCCATATCGTTGGAGCCCACATTCTCCGTATACGCCACCTCGTAGCCCGCGTCCTTGATCTGCATCAGGCCCTCGTACGCAGTCTGGTTCCAGGACTCGTCGGTAATGGAGCCGGGCAGCAAGATGGCAATTTTAGAGACGGTGGAGCGATCGCTCACCGCGGAGGACGCGCCGCCCGATGCGGGGGCGGCGGATTGACCGGCGGGGCTGCCGCCGCAGCCGGCAAGCATTCCGGCGGACAGAGTCAGCGTCAGCGCAAGAGAGAGAATTTTTGTGTGTCTTTTCATAAGGGACCTCCTAAAAATATATCGTATCTTCCTTTGGAAGCGAGGATTTGTACGTCAGCGGCGTTCCCGTTCAAAGGGTATGCCCAACTCTCGCGGCGCTCTGATATTCCGGCCTGCCAGAACCAGCACCAGCACGGTAATCAGGTAAGGCAGGGCCACAAAAAATTGATAGGGCAGAGACGAACCCAGCACCTGCAAACGGATTTGCAAAGCCTGAATGGAGCCAAAGCCGAAGGCGGCGACCACCGCCATCAGCGGGTTCCAGCGAGCCAGAATCACGATTGCAAGGCAGATGAAGCCCCGGCCCGCCGAAATGGCCTCCGTAAACGTGCCGACGGAGCTCAGCGTCAGCGAGGCCCCAGCCACCCCGGCGGAAAACCCGCAGAACATGTATGAGAGAAACCGAAACCGGGCAACCCGGATGCCGCAGGCCTGCGCCGCCTTGGGATTCTCCCCAGCAGCCGCCAGCCGAAGGCCCAGCTTCGTTTTCGCAAGGACAAAGTACACCACCGCCGCTAACAAAACAGACAGATAGGTCAAAATATCCTGATTAAAGAAAACGTCCCCTACAAACGGCAGCCTGCTCAGGCCCGGAATTGGAATGTGCGAAAACGTCTCCACGGAAATATTGGCATTGGAAGTACCGAAAATCAGGCGGTTTAAAAAATTGGTGAAGCCCATGGCAAAAATATTGAACATGATGCCCACAATCGCCTGGTCCTGCCGAAGCAGCACGGACCACACCGCCACGATGACGCTGCTGAGCATTCCCGCCGCTGCGCCCATCAGAACGCCCGCCCACAAGCTGCCGGTACGCAGGGCAAACAGATAGGAGAAAAACGCGCCAAAAAGCATTTCGCCCTCGATGCAGATGCCCATAACCCCGGATTTCTCCGACAGAGTATCCCCCACGGAGCCGTAAATCAAGGGGACACTCTGCCGCACGCCGGAGGCGAACAGCGCCGCGAGAAACCCGGCGTTGAAAACACTGGATGCATCCATCAGCTTCTGTCCCCCTTCCGTCCAAGCTTCATTCCGCCCACAGCCATTCCCAGCAGGACAAACAGCACGATGAGGGCCTCCAATACGCTGGTAAACGAGGTTGGAATCCCGGTTTTCACCTGCATGGTCACAGAGCCCGCCGATAGCAGCGCCATAAACAGCGCGGCAGCAGCGATACCCAGCGGATGAAGCCCGCCCAGCATGGCCACCACGATGCCGCCGAAGCCGAAGTCCCCCGCCACACCCTCCATCAGCCGCATGGTGTTGCCGCTGACTTGCAGTGCGCCCGCAAGGCCGCACAGCGCGCCGCTGAGCACCATGGCAAGAAAGTAATACCGATCCTTAGGCACGCCGCCGTAAACAGCGGCTTTTTCACTGTCGCCCAGCGCCCGCAGACGATAACCAAAGGCGGTGCGCCGCACAATCACGCCGTAAACCACCGTCAGCACCAGCGCGATCAGCACCCCCCAGTTCAGCCGGGAGGTGGCCCACAGCTTGGGCAGAGCCGCCGCCAGCTTGGCGGACTGGGGCTCGGCGCCGCTGCGCAGCGGGTAAAACACCAGATAGCTGATAATCTGCCGGGCCACATAATTAAGCATCAGGGTAATGATAATTTCACTGGCGTGAAACTTAAATTTAAAGTATCCGGCAATCGCCGCCCAGCCCGCACCCAGCGCCACGCCCAGCAAAATTCCCGCCGGGAGGGACCAGATCCCCAACGCGCCTCCCACGGGGGGGATGCCCATCAAGGTCATGCCCAGCGCGCCGAAGAGCATCTGCCCCTCTCCGCCCAGATTGCTGAGCTTTGCATGAAAGGCAAAGGACACGCCGATTCCCACCAGCAGCAGCGGCGTGAAGTACATAGACACCTCGCCCAGCGCCGTGACGGAGGTTAACGGACGGATCAGCATGTAATAATAGGCCTCCAGCGGATTTGCCCCCACCGCCAGAATAAACACGGAGCCAACCAGCATCGCCGCCGCCACAGACGCCGGAAGCAGCAGCAGCCTGCTGACGCCGCCCTGTCTCTTTCCGGCAAGACCGCCCACGGAAGCCGCAAGGGAGGATATTCTATTCATGCCTGTCCTCCCATCATCATCAGAATGATATCCTGCGGCGTGGTTTCCTCCGGTCGGCACTGCCCCACCACGCGGCCCCGGTACAGCACCACAATTCGGTCGGAAAGAGCGAACAGCTCGTCCAAGTCGCCGGAAAACAGCACAATGCCAACGCCCGCTTCCTTGGCCCGGGTCAATTGGCTGCGCACAAACCACGCCGCCTTCATATCCAGTCCCCGGGTGGGGTAGGAGCACACAAGCGCCTTGGGCGCGCCCCCCAGCTCCCTGGCGAGAATAAATTTTTGAAGATTGCCGCCGGAGAGGTTGGCACTGCGGGTCATGCAGTCCGCCCCCCGCACGTCAAACTCCTCCATGGCCCGGGATGCCTGCCCCGCCGCCGCGCGAAGGTCCGTCAGCCCGTGCCGCTTGGGCCAATTCCGGTTGCGCAGCAGCCAGTTTTCCCGGAGGGGAAAATTCGGAACGGTGCCCACCGTATTCCGGTCGGAGGGGATATAGCCCACGCCGCTTTCGATAAAGCGCCCCGCCTTTGCGGAATTTAGCAGCTTCCCGTCCACCTGTATTTCCCCCGAAAAAGCGGGCCGCACACCGGCAAGGACCTCGGCAAGCTCGTCCTGTCCGTTTCCCTCCACGCCGGCCACGCCCACGATTTCCCCGCAGTGCACCGTCAGGTCCACGCCGTTCAGGGTTTTCACCCCGCGATCGTCAACCCCTTCCAGCTGTTCACAGGAAAGGCACACCCGCTCCCCGGCGGGCTTTTTTACATAGCTGCCAAGGTCCGGCAGGTCGTCGCCGGACATCATTCGCAGAATAAGTGCCTGATCGGCCTGCGCCGTTGCCACCTCTCCCGTGACCTTTCCGTGGGACAGGACGCTGATCCGGTGGCTGACCCGCAGCACTTCCCCCAGCTTATGGCTGATAAAAATGACGCCCTTGCCCTGCGCCGCCATCTCCCGAATCATTTCAAACAGCGCTTCGCACTCCTGCGGCAGCAGCACAGCGGTAGGCTCGTCCAGAATCAAGATTTCCGCGCCGGTGTACAGCAGCTTTAGAATTTCGATTTTCTGCTGCATGCTGATGCTCAACCGCTCCACGGGACAGTCCAGCTCCACCTCGATGTGATACTGCTCCTTCAGCTTTTCAAGCTCCGCGCGCACCTTTTTCCGGTTCCACACGGTCAAAGAGGCCGTCCCGTCCATCAGGCACACATTCTGCACCGCATCAAACCGGCCCACCAGCATGAAATGCTGGTGCACCATGCCGACGCCGTTGCGCATAGCGTCCTCCGGGCCGGAGATTTTCACCTCTTTGCCGCGAAGCAGGATGCGGCCCGCGTCGGGATGATACATGCCGAAGATAATGTTCATGAGGGTGCTTTTCCCCGCGCCGTTTTCCCCCAGCAGGGCCAGCACCTCTCCGCTGTTTAGATGCAGGTCGATGGAGTCGTTAGCCGCCGTCGCGCCAAAGTATTTCGAGATGCCTCGCAGCTCCAAAAGCCTGCTTTCAAGCTCTTTCATAGCGACTTCTTATTTGCAGTGGGTCCGGCACCACAGCTCCTGTACCGGGGGAATCTGCTCCCGCATTCCGGGGGCGAGACGGCACCAGATGATGCCCTTGCCGGGCCGGGGAAACTCGTGGCGGGTTTCAAGAATCCGGGTGGGGGTCACGATGTAATCAATTGCCGTGTCGTATTCCTCCACGGTCACATCCACGTCCGCCACCTGGCAGTCATGGCCCGCGCCGATAATCACGGTGGACGCATCAGCCATTCCGCAGGAGGACAGCATGGCCCACTCCAGATCGAAGTAGCCATGTCCCTTGCCGAAGCGGATGCCGCTGGGCGTGATGGCGGAGGCCCCGGTGACCATCATGTCGATGTGGCCCACGCTCTTCGCCAGCTGCTCCAGCGTCTGGTGCTTCCAGTAGCGGGATACGCCGTCAAGCAGGGAGGCGACCTCCTCCTTTCCCTCGGGAATCTGGCCGGGGGCAATCATAAAAAAACCGCGGGTAATGCCATAATTGGTCATGACCACGGTTTTTTGATCCCGAAACGCCTGTTCACGCAGCGTCTCTAAATTATTGTCGGGGGTAATGAAAATAACCTCCGCGTTTTTGTACATTTCCGTTGTCGTCAGCAGCGCGGTTCCCTGCTCGCTGCCCTCGTAATCACAAATAAACTCTGAAAACTCCCAGCTAAACTTGGAGTCCGGCTTTGCCACCTTCAAAAGATCCTCCCAGATTTTGACCCGCGCCGTCCTCGCGTCCATCTTTGCTTCCATCCCGTTCTCCTTCTCCTTTATCCCCGTTTTGCCAAAATCACCGAGAATAAAGGTAATACCTCTATAATTGGCTATCTGATATCATAGCATCAAATCCCTCTCTGTCAAGACGCCAAAAAATAATTTGGATTTTTGCACAAAGTACACAGAAACCCCCTCCTGAAAATTTGACAGAACCGGATAGGACGGCTTTCCTTATGGTAAGCACCTCGTTTGCTGTTGGGTTCCCTGTCAGGGTTATAACAGCGCCCCTTTTCCGCACGGGGCGTGGATTATCACGGAACGCAACCACTAAGGACTTGACTTTTAGTAGTTCCGTGTATATAATTGGCGCAAATGCAAATGAGTTGCATTTGCATTTACATGCAAGGGCAATCCTCCACCCCGCGTACTCCGAACATCATCGACCCCAATCCCCTTTTAAAAAAGTAACGAGGTGAATCCCGTGAAAGAAACCAAAACTGTATGGCAGTCGGGCATGAAGCGAACGCGGCAGCGGGAAAGCGTCCTCGCAGTGCTGGAAAGCTCCGACAGGCCATTGAGCGCCGCGGAAATTTTCTCCAAAATTCAACTGGACGGGGACACTGTTTGGATGTCCACCGTTTATCGGGTGCTGGAGCTTTTTGTTGAAAAGGGCGTGGCCCTTAAAACCGCTGTGCTGAACAATGAAATGGCGGTGTATGAGCTGAACCGCTTTCAGCATAAGCATTACGCCGTGTGCATGAAGTGCCGCAGAATTATCCCCATGGGCAACTGCCCCATGGAGAATTTCACGCCGATGCTTGCGGAAGAGGACTTCCAGATCGTGGGGCATAATCTGGAAGTATTCGGCTATTGCAGAAATTGCAGACCCCGCTGAGCGGCATTTTTTATCAGAATGAGCGGGGCCGTCAACCCATCGCCCACACGTTCATTGAAATTGGAAAGGAACTCCTATGCAAAAGAGAATCCCCGTAACCGTCCTGTGCGGCTATCTTGGGTCAGGGAAGACCACCCTGCTCAACTATCTTTTAAACAGTGACCACGGCTATAAAATTGCTGTGATTGTCAACGACATGAGCGAGGTAAACATTGACGCGGAGCTGGTAAAGCAGGGCGGCTTCAGCCGCGCGCAGGAGGAGCTGGTGCAGATGCAGAACGGCTGCATCTGCTGCACCCTGCGGGGCGACCTGCTCAAGGAGGTGGACCGACTTTCCGCCCTTGAAACCATTGACTACATCCTCATTGAAGCCTCCGGTATCAGCGAGCCAATCCCCATCGCCATGACGTTCGTGTGCTATGACGAAAGTCAGGGTGTGGATCTGGCGGAGAAAACACGGCTGGACACCATGGTAACCGTGGTGGACGCCCACCGGTTCTGGTCGGATTTCGGACAGGGAGAGGCCCTCATAGCCCGCCAGGATGCGGAGGACAGCGAAGAAGAGGATATCACCGACCTTCTGATCTCCCAGATCGAGTTTTGCAATGTAATCCTGCTGAACAAGTGCGACCTTCTCTCCCCCGAGGAGGTGGCCCAAGTGGAGGCCGTACTACGGACGCTCCAGCCCGAGGCAAAGCTGCTCCGCTCCGTGCGGGGTGTGGTCCCTCCCTCTGAGATTCTAAATACCAAGCGCTTTGATTTTGAGCGGGCTTACGACTCCGCGGGTTGGCTGAAGGAGCTTAACCGCGAATCCCACACCCCCGAGACGGAGGAATTTGGCATTACCTCGTTTGTGTACGAGCGGGTCCGCCCCTTTCACCCCCAGCGCATCAACGATTTTCTGATGGAACGATACCCCGAGTCCGTGGTGCGGGCCAAAGGATTTATGTGGCTGCCAAACCACAACGATGTGGTGATCCTGATGGAGCAGGCGGGCAGAAACATCGAAATATCCCCCGTGGACTACTGGGCCGCAGCCATGTCGGAGGAGGACCGGGCGGAATATCTGAAGGACGAACCGGAGCTTTCCAAAAAGTGGGACGCCGAATACGGCGACCGGCGCAACCAGCTTGTCTTTATCGGCATCCATCTGAACCGGGATGAAATTGTGAAAGAGCTTGACGACTGCCTGCTGACGGACGCGGAAATGCAAACCGACTGGCAGACCCTGCCGGACCCCTTTGCATGGGAACTGGATGAGTAATGGGCTTTTAATATCCGAATTAAAAATTCCCCTTCGGCGAATGGACCAATCATTCAGCCGGAGGGGAATTTTCCATACTATTAAAAAATTTGACGCAAGCGCTCTATATCAATGGTTTTAAACTTTTAGGTTTTCCCGGTCTAAGTCCGCGGCGGAAAGCGCGCTTCCGCTCCGCAGCCTGTGCCGCGCACGCTGGACCACCGCGTCCATTTTTTCAAGCTCCTCCAGCAGGGCTTTTTCCTCGGGACTGGTTTCAATCACCTTGCTGATGCCGCCGTTTTTAATGACAATCCGCTTGTCGGCAATCAGGGCCAGCAGCGGGTCATGGGTGGCCATCAGCACAATTTTATCCTCGGCCACCAATAGCTCCAGTGCTTTTTTCCGGTCAATGCCCGCGTTTTCAATCTCATCGATCAGTACGATGGGCGAGGAGCTTAAAATGGCGGTATCCGCAATCATCAGCGCCCGGGACTGTCCCCCGGAAAGGCTGGTCACAGGGGTGTCCATGCGGAACTGTTCTCCCGCAAGCTTGTTTGCCTCTTCAATAATGCGGTCAATCACCGCGTCCGGGTCTTCCCGCAGGCGGCTTTGGGCGTGAAGCTCCAAAAATTCCCGCACGGTCAAGTCCATCACGAAATTCATGTTCTGGGAGAGCTGGGCCACCAGCTTGTTGTTGGAGGAAAACCGCCACTTGTTGTCGGGAACCTCCTCATTGATGAGAATACTGCGCCCGGTGGGCGTATCGTTCTGTGCCGCCCATTCAATATCCGCCAGCAGGCGGCTTTTCCCTGAGCCCGTAGGGCCGACAATGGAGACGATTTCGGACGCATGGACCGTGAACTGCGCAAAGCCCTCCGCCCCGCCGGACTTGTCATGCCCGGGAAGGATGGTCAGGGAGCGCACCTGATTGGACGCCCCCAGCCCCAGAAATTCCTGCATCTGGGCAATAAACACCTCAAGGTCGGACAGGAGCTTTTCCCGATCAATGGCCAGATCCTCCAGCTCGTCCTGCGTGAAATGCTCTAAATACTGGGGAAAGGTCAGCTCCTCATAACCGGAAACATCCAGCTTGTTCTGCTCGAAATACGCCGCTGCGTAAGGGTACTCCGCCAGCAGGCGGGCGATGCTCATATCCGTCATTCGCTGTCCACCCCCAAGTCCATTTTCTTCACGTTGCCCATCTGGAACGCCTCTCCGATGCGGGTTTCACCCAGACAGTAGGAGCAAAGCGCCGCAGGCATGGGAAAGCGTAGCTGCATCCCTTGCACCGAGTCCACCCGCTGGGACGCGTCATAAATCAGAGTTCCCAATTCGTAGGCCCCCTGGCCTGTCAGTCCGTTGACATGCATGGTGACGGCCTTTGGATTCACCGAGCTGACCCGGGAGGCAAACACCTCCCGCTCCGCCTGAGAGACGATGTCCCCCTTGGTGATAACCACCAGATCGGCGGATTTCAGCATGGGACCGATTTTTTTCGGCGTGTTGATGCCGGAAAGATTATCAATGACGCACACGCCTTTGATGTCTTTAATATAGGGCGAGCAGCGGTTGCACAGGCCGGCGGATTCGCTGATGAGCAAGTCCAGCCCCGCGTGATTTCCCCAACGGACGATTTCCTCAATGTTGGAAGCAAAAAAGTGGTCGGGGCACAGCGCACCGGAAAGCCCTTTTTTCACGGGTACGCCCGCCTTTTCATAGGCCACGTCGTCGTCGGTATACAGACAGTCAAACTTCACCACGCCCACCCGGATGCCCCGGTTTTGCAGGGACGCAATGGTTTTCAAAATGACCGAGGTCTTGCCCGACGAGGGAGGGCCGGAAAAAATCGTCAGATTCATATTCATTCCTCCTCATATGCCCGGAAAAACAGCTCCTCCGTGGTTTTGATCAGCTGCCCGATGTCATGCTGGTGGATATAGTCCCATCCCAGCCACATAAAGTGCTGATCGGGACGCAGACCATTTTCCACCAGCGGATTGGTGGAGGGGAATTTACCCCCGGAGGTAAAGACTTCGCCCACCTCCTTGGAGAACAGAAAGTCCACAAAGGGCTTTACCTTTTCCTTGGAGGCGCCTTTTGCCAGAAGGAAAATGGGGCTGACAATTGCGCCGTCCTTGGGCCACACGGGAATCATGGGACCCTTGGCGTCCAGCATCTGGGTGAAGAAATAGGGGGCAATGGTCACGGCGGGAACGGCGTTCTCTCCGCGTTTAATGTGGGATTTCACCATCTGAGCGGGATGCATGCTGCGCAGCATGGCCCGGCCCAGCTTGGTCACGCCCTCCTCGCCGTAATAGCGATAAATGTGCAGCAGCAGCGCGTTGAACAAATCCAAGTCCCGGGTGGGAAGAGACACGCTGTTTTCAAATTCCGGGCGGAGCAGGTCCGACCAACTCTCCGGGCAGGGCCGGTCCCCCAGCGCGGCGGTGTTTACCATGAAAATAGCGGGAACCACGCCGATGATGGCATACTGCCCCTTCGGATCCTTCAGGCTCAGGCGCTCGTTTTCAAAATCCGGGTTCAAATGTTCCACGCCGGAAATCTCCTCAAACACGCCCGCATCCCGATACTGCCCCATCAACGTCTGGTCGAAAAACAAATCGAAGCCCGCCGACAGATACAGATCGGACAGTCCTTCGGGCTTTCCGCCCGCCTCCAGCACCCGCGCCTTGATGTGATCAAGGCCCATGCTGGCGGCCTGCAAGCTGTAATCCACATCAAAGCCGAAGCTGTCCTTCTTTTCGTTGAACCAACCTTCAAACCGCTCCAGCAAAGGAATCCGGATGGGACAGGGCAGCACGCCCTCAATGCGCACATCGGCCCCGGTTTCCTTTTTCATCTGGGTAAGTCCCGTGGAAACGCTGTACTGGCTTTGCTCAATTGCGTCCTCCAGCTTTTTTACAAACAGCTCCACATTGATCTTTTTGCTGCGCAGGGCTGTCTCCAGGGAAATGGTTTTGCCCAAGGTCTTTCTCATCATGTCGTTTTTCAGAGGCTCAAAGCCGTTGGCCCCCAAAAAGGCAATCAGCTCGGGGTATTTCTCCGTAATATCGTAAATGCTGTCCGTTACTTTAAAATAGTTTGCCATAAAAGCCTTCCTTTCAGGTCTGTACGGTTTTGTCCGCTCCTCGCTTGTATCTGCTTTTTATACCTGAAGTATACCACGGCGGGGTAATTATCTACGTTGTTTTTACAACGTTTTAAGAAATTTTTATGTACGTCGGGAACAGTCTGCCCTGCTGACACAAGAAAACAGTACGGCCATTGAGGCCGTACTGTTTTCCGTATTTTCTGCCCGTATGGAGAAACCCGACTATCCCAGATAAGACTGGAGCATCCACAAAAGCTTCTGGTATTCGCTTAAATAGCCATTAAACTGATCAGCCGTGGCGCCGTCGCCCGCCTCGTCCGCCAGCTGGGCAATCTCCTTCGTGTCCCGAATCCAGTATTCCACGTCGGACATAAGGCTCCGCATGGTGTCCTCCGAGGAAACAGGCACGTCCTCCCGCTCCTTAATGGTGGTCATGGTCAGTGCCTTTTTCAGGCTGGCCACCGGGGATTGCCCAAGAGCCAGCAGCCGCTCGGCCACCTCGTCGATGATGACCGCGGTCTGGTCGTAAAGCCCCTCCAGCTTGGTGTGGAGGGTGAAGAAGCTCCGCCCTTTTACATACCAATGCAGATTGTGCAGCTTGATATAGGCTACCTCCTGATTGGCAAGGTATACGTTCATTTTTTCATACAAATTTGCGCTCATAAAGCACTCCTCCTTATTATTTTTTTATCGCTTGCAAGGCAGCGGGGACGGTTATTCTCCCCGCTTTACCCGCTCGTAGTTTTCCGCCACCGTATCCCAGCGAACAACGTTGTAAAACGCCTTCACATAGTCGGCCCGCAGGTTTTTATACTTGAGGTAATACGCGTGCTCCCACACGTCAATACCCAGAATGGGGACATAGCCCATTCCCTCCATGAGGGGGTTGTCCTGATTCGGGCTGGAGGAAAGCGCCAGCTTTCCGTCGCGATTGGCGGACAGCCATGCCCAGCCGGACCCAAACTGGCCTGCGGCCAATGCTCCAAGCTTATCCTGAAAGGCGGAAACGCTTCCAAATTCCTGCTCCAGCAGCTTTGAAAAAGCTCCCGTGGGTTCCTTCCCGCCGTCGGGCCCCATGGTGGAGAAATAAAGATTGTGGTTATAAAACCCTCCGCCATTGTTGCGGATGGCCTGCCGAACAGCGGGGTCCTCAATGTCCCCCAGAGAGCGAAGCAGCTCTTCAATTTCCTTATTGACGCCGGCCTTTGCCACCGCGTCGTTGAGGTTTTTTGTATATGCAGCATGATGTTTGGAATAATGAGTTTCCATGGTCAGCGCATCGATGTGCGGCTCCAAGGCGTCATAGGCATAGGGCAGCTTATATTGTGTGTACATATTTAAACCTCCTGAATGAATTTAGGTTAGTTATTACTAACTGGCGTAATGTGATTATAACCTACATATTTCTGGAAAGCAAGTCCTCCGTGACAAAAGACGCAAATTGTTTACAATTGGCGGCAGATCACGTAATCAGATGTGCATATCTTCCCAGGCGCCGAAAAGGCAAGTACCGCCGCTTAAATCATGAAGCGTTTTTCCAAAACGGGAAAGCCCTATAAAAAGCAGATTGAACCGCTGCATGGAAACGGCGGAGCGTTTTCGGGCTGGAAGGCTTGTTTGTCTAAGCGGCGGTAAGGTCGCCGAATGTGCATTTTGCAGCACGCCCGCGCCTTTCACCCAATGGGCGGCGCAGTCCGCCGCATACATCGTTTCGTATTATAGCAGCCTGCCAATTGGCGAGCTGCTGTTTTTTTATGGTAGATGCAGGCGATAGTTTCTCATTATTTTAAAAAATCACTTGCAGACCGTAATGTTTTGGCATATACTTAAAATATATTTAGGCATTCCTAAATAAAGGGTATGTAAATGACGGATGGAGGGGCTATGAACGCTTATATAAAACGGCTGCTGCTTCGTAAGCTTCCAACATTGACTGCAATCGCTCTGGTCCTGCTGTTTGGCACGCTTGTGAAGCTGTTTGCAGGATAGGGTTTCAAACGGCACAATGCAGCGCAATTGCAAAAAGCGGAGGGAAACGATATGACGCCGAATAAAGAGGATTACTTGAAGGCCGTTTATAAGCTGGGCGGCCTGAAAAATCTGGTGAGCAATAAGCAGATTGCGGAAGCGCTTCAGATTTCGCCTGCCTCGGTGACGGAAATGCTGGGGAAAATGAAAAAAGAAGGGCTGATTCATTATGAGCCCTATAAAGGCTCCCGCCTGACGGACGGGGGCGTAACCGCCGCCATTTCGCTGGTGCGCGGGCATCGCCTGTGGGAGGTGTTTCTCATGCGCCATCTTGGCTACTCTTGGAGCGAGGCCCATGAGGACGCGGAGCTTTTAGAGCACATCACTCCTCCGCGCCTGATTTCCCGACTGGACAACTTTTTGAATTTCCCGGCCTACTGTCCCCACGGCAGTGCAATTCCCCATCCCGACGGGCAGGTGGATACGGTTCCCATGCAGCCGCTGAATCTTCTCCCCGTGGGCGTGTCCTCTCATATCCGTCGGGTGACGGAAGAAAAGGAGCTTCTGGATTATCTTCAAACTAGCGGCGTTGAAATTGGAAATTCTGTCCGCATACTGGAAGCAGCAGCCTATGAGGGGCCGCTCACCCTTGAGCTTGAGGGCAAGTCCGTTCAAATCAGTTACAAGGCCGCCTGTCAAATTTATGTGGATCAGGCAGCAGGACAATAATCCCGCTATATTTTTAGCAGAAAGCGTCTTTAAAAGAGCACTGGAACTATCTATCTCCTCCACGAAGCGAGACGTAAAAGCAAAAGGTCCTCCCCGAAAAGGGGAGGACCTTTTATCTCATACAAACCCAAACCTTAAAAAATGCAGAGTGCTTTAGCTGAGATAGTCGTTACGCTTCTGTTGCCCGCAGCGATCAATCAGCCCGCCGCATTTACGCGCCATAGCCGCGGTGCTTTGCCTTTTTGGCCCAGGGCTTTGCGGCGGGGTAATGCGCAGGTTTCTTTCGGATCTGCTGCTCCGGAACAGGCATGACATGAACGGGCTTGCCGCAGATTTTGCATCCCCGCATGGCCCGCATAACCTCCTCCAGCAGGTCGGCGGGAACCTGCACGGTGGAAAAGGATTCAGAAATCTGCACCTTGCCGATGTCGTGGGAGCTGATGCCCGCCCGCTCTGTGACGGCGCCGATGATATGCCGCTCCGTCGTTCTGTTGGCCGAGCCAACGCTGACCACAAAGGCGGACATGGGGCGGCGCTCCTGAACTCTGGCCTTTTTTCCCGTGGCTGCGGGGACGCTCAAATCTTTCAGCGCCTTGGTGTCATGGAGATGAGAGAGGCCCAGCAGCGTGACGGCGATGCGCTCCGGCGCATGTCCCCGACGAATCAGCTCCTCCACCACTTCCGTATGGAAAGGAAGCGGCTCGGACTTCATGGCGTGCTCCAGCTCTTTCAATGTCCTTTCACGATTGACCTGCTCAATGTCGGACACTCTGGGCAGGGAAATCGCCTCAATGCCGGAACGGGTACGCGCAGCCAGCCGCTGCAACTGGATCACCTGCATCCGCCCGCAGCAGAGGGTCACCGCCGTGCCGGCCCGTCCGGCTCGTCCGGTCCGTCCGATACGGTGGACATAGGAATCAGGTTCCTTCGGAATATCAAAATTGATCACGTAGTCAAGGTCGCTGACGTCGATTCCCCGGGCAGCCACGTCGGTGGCCACCAGAATGGAGACGCGGCCCTGACGGAAGCTGTTCATCACCGTGGTGCGCTGGAGCTGCTTCATATCCCCGTGCAGACCCTCCACGGAGAATCCGGCGGCGCTGAGCTGCTCGGTCAGTTCATCCACCATGGTCTTGGTATTGGAGAAAATGATGGCCCGGCAGGGCTGATAATAATGAAGCAGGAGCGTCAGCGCTTCGGGCTTCTTCTTCGGGGGGATTTCCACATAGACCTGCCGGATGTTTTCCAGCGTAATCTGCTCCCGGTTAATCTCAACGCGAACCGGATCCCGCTGAAACTGCTGGGCAATGGTCAGAATCTCCTCCGGAATGGTGGCGGAGAACAACACGATCTGCCGGGTCTCCGGCACATCCTGCAAAATGACCTCAATATCCTCCCGGAAGCCCATGTTCAGCATTTCATCGGCCTCGTCCAGAATCACCATTTTCAGATGGCTCAGATTCAGGGTGCCCCGGCGCATATGGTCCATAATCCGGCCCGGGGTACCAATGACCACATTGGCAGACTGCAATTCTTTGAATTGCCCCCGATAGTCTCCGCCGCCAAAGATATCGGCAACGTTTACATAGGGAAGATGACGGGCCAGCTTGCGGATTTCCCCGCCGCACTGGCGCGCCAGCTCCCGGGTGGGGGAAAGCACCAGAACCTGTACATTCCGGGAATCAGGCGAGATGCATTCCACAGCGGGAATGCCAAAGGCCACCGTCTTCCCGGTGCCGGTTTGGGACCGGGCCAGAATATCGGTGCCGGCGCGGATCAGCGGGATGGACTCCGCCTGAATATCGGTGGCTTCCGTAAAGCCCATCTCTGTCACCGCTTCCAGCAGTTCCGCCGAGAGGGCCAGTTGGGAAAAGGTTTGGTTTGACATGAATTTCCTCGTTTCAATCAATTAAGTATCCTGCCTGCAAGATTCCTGCCCGTTCGGTCAGGGACTTTTGGGGCTCTTTTTTGCAGGCGCTCTTTTCTTTAAGGCAGCCTTCTGTTCCAGCAAGGCGCGTTTCTTTTCTTCTTCCTCCGCAAGGCGGTTATTCAGCTCTATTTCTGCAAAGGCCTGCGTCAGCTTCAGTTCATTGTTCATTCGATCCTTTGCAGCGGGGCTGCACAGACTGAGAAACGATTTAAATGCGGCGGGACAGAAAAACTTTTTTTCTCCGTATTCATCCGAAAACAGAACCGTGATCGTTGACGAATCCTGGGCAACAATCGTCCCGGTCCCAAATTTCGGATGATTTACCTGTTCGTGTACAAGATTGATTTTAACTCACCCATTCATCCAGTTTTATCGTGCGGCCATCGATTTGGCCGCTCCGCTTTG
Organism: Oscillibacter sp. GMB15532; assembly: GCF_041020825.1. Taxonomy (NCBI): domain Bacteria; kingdom Bacillati; phylum Bacillota; class Clostridia; order Eubacteriales; family Oscillospiraceae; genus Oscillibacter; species Oscillibacter sp. GMB15532. The sequence goes on along the minus strand of NZ_JBEVTO010000003.1, from coordinate 43,847 downwards.
AACGCTATGACGTGCAGCAATTTACGCTCTAATAAAAACAAAACTCACATATTTTGCGGAACATCAAAACAATGTCCTACAAAATATGCGAATACGAAGAAATTATATTGAGTGCTTTTATGATAACACATTTAGTTATAGTTGTCAACTGCCGATTCCTTCAAGCGTTCAGGGAGCGGCGATTCCATCCGCATGAGTGCAGGTGCAAACCGGAACTGATCGGGCCGGATAAAAGAACACTTTTGCCCGCAATGTTGTGTTTTGCATAATTATTTTTATATCCGTGCGCAATAATTATGTGGATATTACCATTGACTTTGCGCATTGTATTTTGCTATTCTTAACAACAATAAAGGCAATGACGAAGAACGCCGACGAAAGATGGTTCACAGAGAGCCTGCGAGTGCTGAAAGCAGGTAACCGGGTATCGTCCAAGCAATCCCTTCTGAGCCGGCGACCGAACACTTTGGTAAGTAGAGTCGCACGCGCAGGCTGCGTTAGTGCCATGGGCTTGATGGAGCCTGTAAAGTGGCATGGTCTCACCACCGTGCAATTTGAGTGGTACCGCGGAGTTGATTTACAGCTTCGTCTCAAAGTAAAACTTTGGGACGAGGCTGTTTTTGTTTTGTCCCGTAAAATTTGGGAGGATAAATACTATGAGCTACACAAACTGCCTGCCCGCATGGAGCGTGGGACCCGACTGCTACAAGGACGTTTACGGCATCGTCCGCCGCTTCGGCAAAACCGCCGCCGTGATTGGCGGAAAAACCGCGCTTTCCAAGGCTTATGAACCACTGAAGGAGGCCCTGAGTGGCTCGCCCTTCACATTGTCCGAGCCGGTCTGGTACGGAGACAACGCCACCTATGAAAACGCCGCCGCACTGGAAGCGCTGGATGCCGTCAAATCCGCCGACATGCTGTTCGCCGTGGGCGGCGGGCGTGCAGTAGACACCTGCAAGGCCGTGGCCGAGCATCTGGATAAGCCTTTATTCACCTTCCCCACCATTGCCTCCAACTGCGCGGCCTGCACTGCCATCGGCGTGTTTTACAATGCCGACGACACCTTCCGGGATTACTTCTACCCCACTCGCTGTCCGGAGCATACCTTCCTGAACACGAAGATCGTCGCCGAGGCGCCGGAGGCCCTGCTGTGGGCCGGAATCGGTGACGGGCTGTCCAAGGAGTGCGAGGTGGAGCTGGCCTCCCGGGGGCAGAATCTGTTTCACACCACGCTGCTGGGCGCCCAGCTCGCCCACTCCTGCACGAACCCCATGGTGGAATACGGCGCGACAGCCATGGAGCAGTGCCGCCAAAACACCCCCGGCTATGAGCTGGAGCAGGTTGCCCTGGCCATTGTGATGTCCACGGGCATCGTTTCCAACCTGACCACCGACGCCACAAAGTATTATTACAACAGCAGTCTGGCCCACTGCGTCTATTACGGGGCCACTATGGTGCCCGCCTCCGGCGGAAAGCACCTGCACGGGGAAATTGTGGCCTTCGGCGTGCTGACGCTGCTGACCTATGATAAGCAGCTTGAGGAGCGCGACCGCGTGATGCGCTTCAACCGCTCCATCGGCCTGCCGGTCACACTGGGCGAAATTGATTTGTCGGAAGAAAACCTCCAGACCATCGCGGACAAGGCTGCAACCGTTCTGGAGTGGACCAAGGCCCCCTACCCCGTCACGAAAGAGGCATTCATGCAGGCTATGCGGGACGCTGATGCCGCAGGCAAGGCCCTGCTGGCAGGCGAACGGTAACCGCCGTATCGAAAAGGAGAGAGTACAATGAAAGCGATGAACCGTGCTGCCGACCTTCTCAATAAAAATCTGGCGCTGCTGGCCGTCGCCGTGGCGGCGTTTGCGCTGATCGTTCCCTCCGTGTGGGTAAATCTGGCGGGCAGCGTCAGCGTCAATCTGGCATGGGTGCCGTTTATGGGAACCTATTTCCCCAAACTCAGTCTTGTGAATCTGCTGCTGGGTGTCATCATGTTCGGTATGGGAATGACCCTGCGGGCAGAAGATTTCGCCCTGATCCTGCGCCGTCCCGGGGACGTGCTGATTGGAATTTGCAGTCAGTATGTGTGCATGGCCGGGTTCGGCTGGCTGGTGGCAAAGCTGCTGACTCTGACGGGCGTGGGCGGGCCGGAGGTCTGTGCCGAGTTGGCGGTCGGTCTGGTGCTGCTGGGCTGCGTCCCGGGCGGAACCGCCTCCAACGTCATGACCTTTCTGGCCCGGGGCGACGTGCCGCTGTCCATCACCATCACCATGTGCACCACCCTGCTGGCGCCCGCACTGACGCCCGCGCTGACACTGGCACTGGCCGGACGTTGGGTGGAGGTCAATTTCTGGAGCATGTTCTTCTCCATCGTTGTGATTGTCCTTCTGCCCATCCTTCTGGGGCTGGTCGTGCACGCCTGCATCGGTAAGCTGGTGGAACAGCTCAAAAAGCTGTTGGTGCTGGTTTCCACTGTCTGCATCCTTCTGGTGATCGGCATGTGCGTCGGTCCAAACCAGAGCAGCTTCACCCAGAACGGTCTGGCTGTGGTGGGCGTGAGCTTCGTAGCCGTGCTGCTTCACCACGTTCTCGGCCTGCTGGCCGGCTACGGCATTGCAAAAGTCTTTCATTTCAACGAGGCCAAGGTTCGTGCCCTCTCTCTGGAGGTCGGTCTGCAAAACAGCGGCCTGGCCTGTACGCTGGCCAACTCCTCCTTCCCCGGAACCATGGCAATCCTCCCCTGTGTGCTCGCCACTGTGATTCATCAGGTGGTGGGCCCCATCGTGGCCAACATGTTCGCCGCGAGAGACACGAAGCAAGTCTCCGAACCGCTGGGTACGGTTGCCTCCTCAGAAGTATAATCGGGTCATGGAGTTGATTCAGCGCCACTGGGGATTCTTCAGCCTGGAACAGCTTCTGTCCCGCAAACTCTAAAAAGCTGCCAAGCCGTGCAGGCTCTGGTAAAAGCCTGGATTGTCACAGGCTTATGAAACGGCCCTCGGGAAGCATTTTCCCGAGGGCCGTCTTATTTGTGTTCTGATGCGGATGGTAGCGCTACGAAAGGGCCCCGTTGATAGACCGGGCAGCGTCAGCTTCCTGTGACAGGGTTACAGCAAGAAAAACGTTGCAATCGCAACGGATACTAATCCGCAGATCACCGGAACAAAGTTTTTACGCACCAGTTCCACCGGACTTACATCACAAATAGCCGCAACCGGAACAACCGCCCACGGAATCAGGGTACCGCCGCCAACCCAGATGGTGATAATCTGCCCCATGGACGCCAGCACCTCTTTGTTCAGCGGCAGGGCATCCGCAAACGTTTTGGCAGTTGCCCCTACAAGGGGAAGCCCTGAAAAGCCGGACCCATCCAGCCCTGTAATGACCGCCACCGCAGCTTGCGTGGCAATTGCGGAAAAACGATTTACCGGAACATTTTCCGCAATATACTCGCCAATGTCGCTTAAAATGCCTGTCATCTGACTGCCAAACACCGCCTGACTGCCGCCTTCTCCTCCTAAGAAAAAGAAACCGCCAATGACAATGACCGGGGCAAAGATTTTTATGCTGAAGCCAAAGCCCTCCTTCAGATAATCCCCCACATCGTCAAGCGCGTGAGAAACACCCTTATCAAGGCATGCGCACAGCACCAGCAAAAGCAGTGCAGACCCACCGACCAGCGCCGTGGCATCTCCGCCCTGAAGCTTAAATGCCAGCATGGCGGCGATATTTCCCAGATAGACGACTGGCGTCAGCACAGCCATCAGCGGTGCAAACCGCCCCACAGCCTCCATTTGAACGGCTGCCGTATCAACTGCCTGCACGGGGGCGGCGCGCATATCCCGGCAGTAGCATAGAAAGGCCGCTACCGCCGTTACCACACACATAATGGCCCACAGCGGCACCGACTGGGACATGATGGCTCCAACATCCGTACCGGCTGCTTTGGCAGTAATTGTCGGTGCGCCCTGAATAAAAAAGTCACCCGACAGTGCCATCCCGTGTCCAAATATATTCATAACAACCGCCGCCCAAAGAACGGGCATTCCAGTTCTTACCGCCATTGGCAGCAGCAGCGTGCCCACCAGTGCCACTGCGGGGGATGGCCATACACAAATGGAGACAACAAACATCACAACCCCAAGAATAAAGAAAGCCGATCTGGGCCCTCCCATCCAATGCCTCAGCGAAAAAATCAGGATTCGATCCGCGCCAATGGAGATGAGGGACCGGCTCATGGCCACCACCAGTGCAATGACCACAATAATTCCCAAAAACTCTGAGCCTGCCCAGACTAACGCGTTAAACAAGGTCTGAATCGCACCAATTGGACTTCTGGTGACGATTGCTCCCAGGAACACGATGCCAAGAGCACAGGGAATCACAATGCTTTTTTTGCAAGCCATGACTATCAGGAATATCACAATAAGCACCAGATATGAAACATGTATCAGAGAAAGATTGATCATAAGAGACTCCTTACCTTCATAGTCCGTAAGAATAGTTCATACTATGTGCATGAAGCCCGTCTTGTGTGGATGCGGTAACCTGCGATTCAATCAGAGAAGGGCGGCAGCAGGTGCTGCCGCCCTTTTTCATGAACAGAAAACGCAGGCATGTCCCTATGGTTTCGACTGTTTGCAGCGTTGGATGGACGTATCTGGAAGTTCCCTCAGGTTTCAGCCAGAACGGACAGACACTGCCGCCAAAATTCCCGTCTCTGTGCTTTTGCCGTTTCGTATGGTTTTTTGTTACAGCGCGTTCTTTCAATTGTTAAAAACAACGGAATTAGAAAAACTTTTTTGAAGCAAACGTGTCGCGAGGCACTGCCCGAAAAGGTCGATTTCCACTGGAGGAGGGAGGTCCGATTTCGTCAAAAAGCCTGTAATGGTGCGCAAAAGCGGGAAAAAACGCAGCTTATTTACATGCACAAAAGCAGCCGTTTTTTTGATTTTGCTAGTTTCTATAAAAGGAAGTTCCATAAAAACTAACATTTTGTGAACTGTTGACAATCTATGAACACATGATAAAATATAAAAGTCCCCGTGTCCCTTGCTAATTAAGATTTTGGAGGTTAGAAATGAAGAAGAAGCTAGTCAGTATCTTGCTTGCGACCACCATGCTCCTCGCACTTGCCGGCTGCGGCACTACTCCCAGCAACTCTCAATCTTCCGCCCCACAGTCCTCCGGCTCTCAGGGCTCCGATGCCCAGAACGTCCACATCGGTATCGTCACCGGTTCCGTCTCTCAGGCTGAGGACGACCGCCGCGGCGCCGAGGCCTTCCGTGACATGTATGGCGAGGATATGGTCAAGCTGGCCATCTATCCCGACAACTTCACCGAAGAGCTGGAGACCACCATTCAGACCATCGTCAACCTGTCCGATGATCCCGACATGAAGGCCATCATTGTCAACCAGTCTGTCCCCGGCACCACCGAGGCCTTCCGTAAGATCAAAGAGAGCCGCCCCGACATCCTCTGCATCGCCGGCGAGTCCCACGAAGACCTGCCCGAGATCGGCAGCGCTGCCGACTTGGTCTGCAACAATGACTTTGTGGCCCGTGGCTACCTGATCATCCGCACCGCTCACGAGCTAGGCTGCGATACCTTCGTACATATCTCCTTCCCCCGCCATATGGCTTATGAGACTATGAGCCGCCGCGTGGCCGTCATGAAGGAAGCCTGCAAGGAATTCGGCATGGAGTTCGTCATGGAAACCGCTCCCGATCCCACCTCCGACGTCGGCGTCGCCGGCGCGCAGGCTTACATTCTGGAGAAGGTTCCCGAGTGGGTCGGCAAGTATGGTGAAAACGCCGCTTACTTCTGCACCAACGACGCCCACACCGAGCCTCTGCTCAAGCAGCTGATGGAATACGGCGGATACTTCATCGAGGCCGACCTTCCCTCTCCCCTGCTGGGCTATCCCGGGGCTCTTGGCATCGACCTGACCGCCGAGGCCGGCGACTTTGAGAAGATTCTGGCCAAGGTGGAATCCACCATCAATGAAAAGGGCGGCGCCGGTCACTTTGGCACCTGGGCCTACTCCTATGGCTATACGACCGCCGCAGGCCTTGCCCAGCACGCTTTGAACGTCATCAACGGCGAGAGCGAGCTCCGCGACATCGACGATATTGCCAAGGCCTATCAGGTCTTCTCCCCCAAGGCGGAGTGGAGCGGCTCCAACTACACCAACGTGGAAACCGGCGTCAAGGCCGACAACGTGTTCCTGGTGTATCAGGACACCTATATCATGGGTGATCCGGGCCACTTCATGGGCAACGCGCAGGTTGAGGTTCCCGAGAAATACTTCACCGTCAAGTAATTTTCCCACTCAAAATAACAAGTTCGGACAGCGGGGGGAGGGTAGATCCCTCCCCCCGCTGTTTTAGGCGAGGTACGACTATGATGAATAATAGCACCCCCCTGCTGGAAGTACGGAATATCAAGAAGGATTTTTTCGGAAACCAAGTCCTGACGGACATCAATTTTACATTGCAGGCCGGCGAGGTCATGGGCCTCGTGGGCGAAAACGGCGCCGGTAAGAGCACCCTGATGAAGATTCTCTTCGGCATGGATGTCATCCGGGAAACCGGCGGCTACGGCGGCGACGTTCTGGTCAGCGGCGAAAAGGTCAGCTTCTCCACGCCCTTTGACGCTCTGGCGGCGGGCATCGGCATGGTGCATCAGGAATTCTCCCTGATCCCCGGCTTTTCCGCCTCCGAAAACATCCTGCTCAACCGCGAGCCCAAGAAAAAGAATGTGATCTCCGAGGTTTTTGGAGACCGTCTGGACACCTTGGACTATAAGCAGATGGCCGCGCTTTCCCGGGAGGCCATCGAAAAAATGGGCGTTGAGATTGATGCCGACATGTCCATCAGCGACATGCCCGTGGGCCATAAGCAATTTACCGAAATCGCCCGCGAGCTGAGCAAGGGGCATCTGAAGCTGCTGATTCTGGATGAGCCCACCGCTGTTTTGACAGAAAAGGAGGCCGAGGCCTTACTGACGTCTATCCGCAATATGGCCGCCAGCGGCATCGCCATCATTTTCATCACCCACCGGCTCCATGAGATTTTGAACGTCTGCGACAAGGTAATCATCATGCGGGACGGCTATGTGGTCAAGGACGTTCCCTCCAAGGAGACGGACATCACCGACATCACCAAGTGGATGGTGGGCCGCAATGTGCAGGCCTCCGTCAGGGAGGACATCCGCATCGACCCCAACGCCAAAACCATCATGTCCATCCGCAACCTGTGGGTCGATATGTCGGGTGAAACTGTGCGCAACGTCAATCTGGACATCCGGGAGGGCGAGATTCTGGGCATCGGCGGCTTGGCCGGACAGGGCAAGCTGGGCATTCCCAACGGGATTATGGGGCTTTATGAGGCGGGCGGCTCCGTGGAGTTTAACGGCAGGCCGATTCCCCTCAACAGTCCCCGAAAGTGCCTGGACGCGTCTTTGGCCTTTGTCTCCGAGGACCGGCGGGACGTGGGATTGCTGCTGGACGAATCCTTAGAGTGGAACGTGGCGTTTTCTGCTATGCAGATTCAGGACAAGTTTCTCAAGAAATATCTGGGCGGCCTCATCTCCTGGCGGGATGAAAAGGCCATCCACGAGGTAACGAAAAAATATATCGGTGAGCTGGCCATCAAGTGCACCAGCTCCACCCAAAAGGCGAAGGAACTCTCCGGCGGCAATCAGCAAAAGATTTGTCTGGCAAAGGCCTTTGCCCTCAGCCCCAAATTCCTGTTTGTATCCGAGCCTACGCGCGGCATCGACGTAGGCGCGAAATCCCTGGTGCTGGACGCCTTGAAAAACTTTAACCGGGAGCACGGCGTGACGGTCGTCATGATCTCCTCGGAGCTTGAGGAGCTACGGATGGCCTGTGACCGCATCGCCATCGTTTCGGGCGGCAAAATTGCCGGAATCCTGCCGGCGACCGAATCCTCCGAGGAATTTGGTCTGCTGATGGTCAGCCAGGTTAAATAAGGAGGAACGCAACATGGGCAAAACTGCAAACGAAGCCATTACCCTTGGAAACAAGACAAAATTTCGGGAACTGGCTGACAACTTCGGCCTGCCGAGGTTGATCATCGCCGGATTTCTTCTGTTCCTGTTCATCATGGCGCCCCTCGTCGGCGCCGATTTCACTACCCAGCTTACCAATACCATCAACCGCTTCAGTTGGAACGCGGTGCTGGTGCTGGCCATGGTACCGATGGTGCACTCCGGCTGCGGACTGAACTTCGGTCTGCCTCTGGGCATCATCTCCGGCCTTCTGGGCGGCACTATGTCCATCCAGTTCGGCTTTACCGGCGGCATGAGCTTCGTCATGGCCATCGTAATCGCCACGCCCTTCGCTCTGCTTTCCGGCGGCGGATACGGCTGGCTTCTCAACCGCATCAAGGGCGGCGAAATGATGATCGCCACCTACGTTGGCTTCTCCTCGGTATCTTTCATGTGCATGATGTGGCTTCTGCTTCCATACACCAGCCCCACCATGGTTTGGGGCCTGTCCGGCAAAGGCCTGCGTACCACCATCTCGCTGGAGGGCTTTTACGACAAGGTGTTGGCCAATTTCCTGCAAATCAATATCGGGCACCTCTCCATTCCTACGGGCTCGCTGCTGTTTTTTGCCGTGCTGGCATTTTTGATGTGGGCGTTCCTGCACACCAAGGCCGGCACCGCCATGACCGCCGTGGGTTCCAATCCCTTCTTTGCCAAGGCCTCGGGCATCAACATTGACAGGACGAGAATGCTTTCCGTCATCATGTCCACATGGCTGGCCGCGGTGGGTATCTTGGTCTATCAGCAGGGCTTCGGTTTTATCCAGCTCTATATGGCCCCGTTCAACATGGCCATCCCCGCGGTGTCTGCCATCCTCATCGGCGGCGCATCGGTCAACAAGGCAAGCATTGCCAACGTTATCATCGGAACGTTTCTGTTTCAGGGCATCATCACCATGACGCCGACCGTCATGAACGCTGCCATCCATATGGACATGAGCGAGGTCATCCGCATCATCGTCTCCAACGGGATGATTCTGTATGCTCTGACCAGAAAGACGGAGGGGGCGAAATGAGTATGAAGCCAAAGAAGACAGGCGGCAGTAGCTTTGTTGAGCTGATTCAAAATAACAGCGTGCCAATCATGTTCATTCTGATTTGCGCCGTCTGCATTCCCGTTTCCGGCTTTTCCCCCGGATATCTGGTCAACGAAATCATGACCCGGCTGGGCCGGAACGCGTTTCTGATTCTCTGTCTCATCTTCCCCATCATGGCGGGCATGGGCCTCAACTTTGCCATGACATTAGGCGCCATGGCTGCGGAGATCGCTCTGATCTTCACAGCCGACTGGCAAGTCTGGGGCATCCCCGGCATTGTTCTGGCCATGATCCTCTCGATTCCCATTTCCGTCCTGCTGGGGGTCTTCTGCGGACAGATTCTTAACCGGGCCAAGGGCAAGGAAATGATCACCAGCTACATGATCGCCTTCTTTGTGGACGGCTTGTATCAGCTTTTGGTGCTGTTCATGATGGGGCCTGTCATTCCCATCCTCCACTCCACCCTGAAGCTCCCCCGGGGATACGGCATCCGCAATACGGTGAGCCTGCTGCATATGCGGCAATCTCTGGACAACTTGGGCGCCATCCATATCGGCGCCGTCAAGATTCCCGTACTAACCCTTGTGGTCATTGCTCTTTTTTGCCTGTTCATCGTCTGGTTCCGCAAAACGAAGCTGGGCCAGGACATGCGCGCTGTGGGTCAGAATATGGACGTGGCCCGGGACGCGGGCATCAAGGTGGAGCGCACCCGCATCGTCGCCATTGTCATGTCCACCGTATTTGCCGGTCTTGGCATGGTCATCTATCTGCAAAACATGGGCAACATCTCTACTTACAGCTCCCACAAGCAGATCGGTATGTTCTGCATTGCGGCGCTGCTGGTGGGCGGCGCGTCCGTGGACAAGGCATCCATCAGGAATGTGTTTCTGGGCGTTATCTTGTTCCATACCATGTTCATCGTGGCTCCGGCCACGGGCGCAAAGGTAACGGGCGACTCCATGATCGGTGAATACTTCCGCGTATTTGCCTCCTATGGTGTCATCACCATTGCCCTTGTGATGTATGAGATGAAAAAGCGCATGGCCAAGGGGAAAATCGGACAACAGCTACAGCTTGCGCAACGTGAGGAGGAGAGCCAGTGAAAAAGATACCTATGCGCACTCTCCTGTTCCGTGTGGGCGCCGTGCTGCTTTTGGCTGTCATTGCGTACAGCATGACCATCATCGGCCGCGGACACACCGTGTATATGGACAGCAAGCGTCTGGAATACAACGGTCAGACCTATGAAACCCCCTATAAGGTCGAGGTCTATGTGAATGACGAGCAGGTGGCCAAACTCTATGATAAGGAACGGGGTATGTCCATCTGGATCGGGCAGAAGTTTTCCATGACTCTGGAAATCACCCAGGAAAAGGGCGGCGCGGAAGAGACACAGGAAGTGTCTCTGACCCTGCCCCGCAAGATGGACGGCATTATTCTCAACCTGCCGGCCCTTCTGGCGGGACTGCCCGAGGAGGCCTATCTCTCTGAGTTCGTAGCCGCTCCCTCCGAGGAAGAGGCGCCTAGCGACGAAGGAATCACGGACGAATTTGGCCTGAGCACCACTGAGGAGCTCCCGGCAGAATAATTGACTGTGCAGCCCATGCGAAAGCATGGGCTGCCTTGTTAGAAAGAAGGATCGACATGTCTTTGCTATCAGACTACAAGCCCCAGGACGTATTCAGCTACTTTGAAAAGCTCTGCGCCGTCCCCCACGGCAGCGGCAACACAAAGCATATCAGTGACCTCTGCGCGGGCTTTGCCCGGGACCTGGGACTGCGCTACCGGCAGGAGGCCTGCAACAACCTGATCATCTGGAAGGATGCTTCCCCCGGCTACGAGCACGCCGAGCCCCTCATTTTACAGGGCCACATGGACATGGTCTGCGCCGTGGCGGAGGGCTGCACCAAAGACATGTCCGTGGAGGGGCTGGATTTGGAAACCGACGGTGAATTCCTGTGGGCCAGGGGCACCTCGTTGGGCGGAGACAACTGCATCGCCGTGGCCATGATTCTGGCCATTCTGGCGGACGACACCTTACCCCACCCGCCTTTGGAGGCACTTTTCACTGTGGACGAGGAAACGGGCATGGGCGGCGCGTTTGCACTGGACTGTTCCGATTTGAAGGGACGAAAGCTCCTGAATCTGGACTCCGAGGAGGAGGGAGAATTTTGCGTATCCTGCGCCGGGGGCGTTCGGGCGGACTGCTTTTTGCCCGCGCAAATGGAGACGACGGACGACGAGACTGGCTATCGCGTCACTCTTTCCGGGCTTCAGGGAGGACATTCCGGCGGCGAGATTCACAAAGGCCGCGGCTCCGCCAACCAGCTCATGGGCCGGGTTCTCTATTCCGCCATGGAGCGCGTCCCCGGCCTGCGTCTGGCGGACATCCGGGGCGGCCGCTTTGAAAATGTCATCTGCCCCCGAAACGACGCTTTGGTAACCGTCCCGCCGGACCGGGCGGCGGACTTCGAGTCCTTCCTCACCGAATTTGACACCATCCTCAAAAACGAGTACGCCGGCTGCGACGACGGCGTGTCCCTCACCTGTTCCAAAGAGGCGGTTTCCGCCGCCCTGAGCGCCGACGCCACCTCTTCTGTGCTCCACGTCCTTCTGCCCCTGCCTCAGGGCGTTCAGGCCATGAGCGCTGATTTTCCCGGTCTGGTGCAGACATCTTTAAACTTGGGCGTGATGGGGATGCAGGCGGACGGCCTCCACTTTACCCTCTCGATCCGCTCTTGCATTGCCACGCAAAAGGCCATGCTGCTCCAGCGGGTCCGGGCCATCGTGGAGTACGCCGGGGGCACGGTGACGGAGCGCAGCTCCTATCCCGGCTGGCAGTACAACCGAACCTCCCCCCTACGAGCGCTGGCTCTTACGGCCTATAAAGACATCAGCGGCAAGGACGGCGTCATCGCCGCCACCCACGGGGGTCTGGAGTGCGGCCTGTTTATTGAAAAGCTGCCCGGTCTGGACGCCATCTCCATGGGCCCGGAGCTTCACGACGTACACTCCGCCCGGGAGCGGCTGAGCATTCCCTCCACGGCGCGGGTGTACCAACTGGTCTGTGAGATTTTAAAGCGCAGCAAATAAAGGGCTTTAAAAAGCTGCGGCCAAGCCCGGTTGGGTCTGGCCGCAGCTTCAAGGCCCTTAGTACAGAAGCCTTTTTATAACAGGAGATTTATATGGATTTTAAGACATGTATCGAACAGAGATATAGCATTTTAATGGAAGGCGCTTTGGGCGAGCGATTAAAACGTGAATATCGTTTAAAATTTGATCAGCACTTAATGATGGCCACACTTATTTATCACGCAAAAGGCCGGTTCGCATTGAAAAGCCTATGGCAGGAATATATGAATATTGCCATGAAATACAAATTGCCGTTTATGGCGACAACACCGACCCGCCGCGCGAATAAAGAACGCGTTGAGCAGGCAGGCTGTGATTCCTCAATTATCATGGACAATGTGCAGTTTTTGCGCAAGATACAACAAGAGAGCAATTTGGAAATGTACGTCGGAGGACTAATGGGTTGCAAAGGCGATGCTTACACCGGGGAGCATGCACTGGCGGAACGTGATGCCCGAATTTTCCACAAATGGCAAGCAGATTTGTTTCGTGCGGCCGAGGCAGACTTCTTATATGCAGGAATTATGCCGACATTACCAGAGGCGACAGGCATGGCACAGGCAATGTCAGAAACAGGATTGCCATATATCATCAGCTTCACAATACAAAAAGATGGAAAATTAATTGATGGAACGACCATTGCTGACGCCATCTCGATTATAGACCACTCAGTTGATGTGAAGCCAATCTGCTATATGACAAACTGTGTACATCCAAGCATTGTTTATGAAGCACTATCCCAGCCGTTTAATCAAACCGCCTTTGTACAAGATCGGTTCTTAGGGATTCAGGCAAACACCTCTCCCCTGTCCTATGCAGAGTTGGATGAATCAATGGATTTAAAGTGTTCGGATCCAATACAATTTGCCGAAGCGATGTTGAAGCTGCGCGATATCAGCAATATTAAAATATTTGGCGGCTGCTGCGGTACCGATCACAGGCATATGGAACAGGTGGCAAACAGATTATGAGCCTACCGAGGCATTCTGTTGGGTTATTGGCCTCGTTTCATACTGATCTCATATATCCTTAAAATGATTTAAGTATTTTTACGCTTGCAGTGAAAAGAATAAGTAATGCGTCTTTAAGAATTTTGGGTTATTAAAATGTATGGAGGTGGAGCATGTCTGAAATTTATCTTGCGGGCGGATGCTTTTGGGGGCTTGAAAAATATCTTGCCTCTATCCGCGGAGTGAACGCAACACAGGTGGGGTATGCCAATGGAAACACCGAATCTCCCACCTACGAAGAGGTTTGCCATTACAACACGGGACACGCAGAGACAGTAAAAGTAACCTATGATCCCGCCGTGCTCCCGCTGGAATTTCTTCTGGATTTATACTACGAAGCGATTGATCCGGTTTCCCACAATCGGCAAGGCGGCGATGTGGGTGCGCAATACCGCACCGGCGTCTATTATGTTAGCAAGGAAGACGTTCCGGTAATTGAAAATTCCATTGCCAGGCTGCAAAGCCGATACAGCAGGCCCGTTGCGGTTGAAGTGCTTCCCCTCCGCAATTTCAGCACAGCGGAAGAATACCATCAAAAATATCTGAATAAGAATCCGGGCGGATATTGTCATATCGGGAAAGCACAATTTGAGAAAGCCGCAAAGGCTATCGTAAATCCCAGTGCGTATCCAGCTCCGGACATGGCTGCGCTGCGTCAAAAGCTGACGCCCGAGCAGTATGAGGTGACACAGCGCAATGCCACGGAGATGCCATTTGAAAACGAGTTTTTTAAGACGTTTACGCCCGGAATTTATGTGGATATTACTACGGGCGAACCCCTGTTTTCATCAAGTGATAAATTTGAATCGGGGTGCGGCTGGCCAAGCTTTTCAAAACCGATCGATCCCCATGTCCTCCAAGAGAAAACAGACTCCTCCCATGGGATGATGCGAACGGAAATACGAAGCAGGGTTGGAAATGCCCATTTGGGCCATGTGTTTCCTGACGGCCCCCAAAAATCAGGGGGCTTGCGCTACTGTATCAACAGCGCCTCGCTGCGATTTATTTCCAAAGAGGACATGGAGCGCGAAGGATATGGTTTCCTGCTCGGCCTGATAGAGTAAGAAAAACGGGCCTGAACATGCGGCGATTTCGTATTGCACACATTTGGTTCTTCTCAATCACCCTCAATATTTAGACCCGTTAATTCTTATACCCGAACGCATAGCAGCTCAAGTACCGCAAAATGTCTGGTACCCACAAGACGCAGGTGGAGGCAATTGTGAAAATTCTTCTTGTTCGGCAGTGTAGCTGTACGGACTTTCCAAGGCAAGGAGCAGCGTATGCATTTTGGTGAAATCCTCCTCTTGCGCAGCATCCAGCGCTTCTTCAACCAGATGGTTTCGTGGAATCATCGCAGGGTTATGACGCTTCATAAGCGCCCGGCTTTCACTTCTCGATTGTGGCTGCCGGCCAAGGCGTTCTTGCCAGCGTTCATGCCATTGATGATACGCAGGGTGGGAGAACAAATTTAGGCCATCGTTCCTGTCCAATGTTAGGGCTTTGAATGTCTCTGTATAGTCCGCTTGGCATTGTTCCATCAGCTGCAAAAAATCGTTGATTAACAGAGAATCTTCATCTTCCTCGGTATGCAAACCCAGCTTTGCCCGCATTCCCGCCAGCCAATCATGATGATACAGGCTCCAAAACGTTGAAACCTCTTCTTGCGCAAGTCCTACGGCCTGATTCTCATCCCCATCTAAAAGGGGCAGTAAGGTTTCGGCAAAGCGGGCCAAATTCCAGGCCGCCATCTTCGGTTGGTTTTCGTAGGCGTAGCGGCCGTGTATATCGATGGAACTAAAAACGGTTGCCGGGCGATAAACATCCATAAACGCGCAAGGGCCATAATCAATCGTTTCGCCGCTAATGGCCATGTTATCTGTATTCATCACGCCATGAATAAACCCAACCAATTGCCAGTTGGAAATCAAAGACGCCTGCCGTTTCACCACTTCTTTGAGCAGCAGCAGATATTTGTTTTCAAATGCTGCAATGGTTGGAAAGTGACGCGTTATGGTGTAATCGGCCAGGCTGCGAACATCGTTTGCCGCGCCAAACTGTGCGGCGTATTCAAATGTTCCTACTCGGATATGACTTTTTGCGATACGTGTTAAAACTGCGCCAGTAAGATTTTTCTCGCGCCTTACAGTTTCTCCTGTTGTTACGACCGCTAAGCTTCTGGTCGTTGGAATTCCCAAGGCATACATGGCCTCACTGATGATATATTCCCGCAGCATGGGACCCAGGGCTGCGCGTCCGTCACCGCCCCGGGAGTATGGAGTTGGTCCGGATCCCTTTAGCTGAATATCAAACCGCTCTCCGGAATCGGTTATCTGTTCCCCAAGAAGGACCGCGCGTCCGTCACCTAACATGGTAAAATACCCAAACTGATGTCCGGCATATGCCTGCGCTATGGGCTGGGATCCGCCGGGAAGTTCGTTTCCGGCAAAGACGCCTAATTGCTCAGGTACGCCTAAAGAAGCCGCCAACGCATGATTAAAAATGACGAGCTTTGGGCTACGCACAGCCGTTGGGGGTTGCTTCGTATAAAAAATCCCGGGTAGATTTATATAACTGTTATGAAGGTTCCATTTTTCTTTATCCAATTCTCTCATCCTTCTTATCGAATAATGTTGCAGCCAGTCTTAGTATCGGCTGAATTCATCCTTTTATATTCCAGATGCGGAGTTGCCTGATCCATCAATTTGCCTGTTGGGTGAGAAATATGAATTGCAAGGTCTGTTGATAATCTGTTGCAGGCTCCTTTACCCTGTCCAGTTTCGTTTAGGCAATCGGAAGCGTGGTAAACGCCAACAAGGCGGTAAATTTCCGGCTTTGGACTTGCTGCCGAGTTGATGCAGCGTTTTTACACGAAGGATCTGAAAGCAAGTTCTAAAATACAATCGGACAAGCGAACTCCTGCCGAAAGGGAGTTCGCTTGTCTAAATTTATACCCAGAAGGGCCGGGAGGAAGCGAGGCTCTATATGGGTCAGGGAAAGTACGATCTATGTGACCACGCATTCGGACGTTTGAACCGGCAGGGACGCACTCTACAAAAAGCCCGTCCGGAAGACTGCCAGCTGTCCATAAAATCACGACCCCGCCCAGCAATGTAATGAGCCCCCTTGGCAAGCACTTTCTTTTCATCTGTCCTTTCCCGGCGCGGAGCATGGGGTCACCGAGGATAAAACAAAGGGGGGGTCTATTCCAAAATTTTGACTGGAATTTGCAGCTTGACCATGATTGTGTTGTTGCTGTAATCAAAAACCGACATCTTCGCTACCACCTCGCCCAAATAAGGACCCACGATCTGGTAGTGATTATCCGCAATAAACTGCAGCAGATGATCTAATCCCACGCTCTCGGAATGCCCGTCCAAAGCCGTGTAGTTCCGATAGTTGCACGCATAAGTGCTGGGTTGAATAATCACCTGCGGCAGCGTGGCCTGGACGGGGCCGTCTGTAATAAGAAACGCCTTATCACAGATGTATCGCCCCTCCATCAGATTCTGCTGACTGACCGAGCAACAGGACTGATGCAGCAGCGACGCAGGCAGATTGTTGTTTGTCAGGATGCTTTTCACATTTTCCATTGCCGTTTCCCACGGGGATGTGCCACCGTAGTCATCATACAGGTCATATGCTTCAATATCAAAACCAAACGCAAACCGCTTCGGAATAAACTCGATGAACGGAACATCCTGCGTCGGCGGATTTCGCAGACGGGCACAGCTATTGAGCTGTTTAAGGAGTTGGTTGCGGGACATTGTGTCTTGAGCAATTTTTTCACCCAGCTCGTCGATGCGCTCATTAAGCACGGCTTCATAGAGGGAAAGATTCCGCCCCTCCAGCATGGATTTGATTTGTTTGAGGGAGAGTCCCGCAGCCTTCATCTGAAGGATCTTTTCCAGCCTTGGAAATTGACTGCGGGAATAATAGCGGTAGCTGTTTTTACCGTTGATATATTGTGGTACCAGCAAACCCATATCGTGATACAGCCGCAATGTACGCTGTGAAACCTTGAATATCTCTGATATTTCACCAATGCTGATTTGCTCATTTCCATCCTCAAAATAGTGTTCCAACCTTCTCCCCCTACCTTTCGAGCGCTAAATTCCTGCTGCCCAGCATGTAAATTATAAGTAAATCTTCAGCACTTTTCAAGTCAAAACAAGGGGGCAGAGACTTCTCTTGCCCCGGCCATAAAACCCTGCCCCATGGGGAAGCTTCTTTTGGGCGAAGCACGATAAACCCCTCAAAAGGCTCCTGGAAAATTTTATTAAATTTGTGTTTTTGTACAAAAGTTGCATTTAAATTTGTCCTTGACCATGTCATTACGGAAAGCACTACAATCAATATGGCTTAAAAAGTCATGCACCGCAAATTGGAACGAACGTAGTGGTAACTGCGAAAGGGGATGGTACTGAAAGGCCCTCAGTGCAAAATGAACTTAAAAATTCAATTTTGAAAGGAGCCCTTCCGATGAAGAAGAGACCACTATCCATTTTAGCAATGCTGCTGATAGCCACGCTCCTGACAGGCTGCGGAATCGTTCAGAACACGCCTACTGTCGGCGGACCCTCCACGGCGGATGGAGCAACCGCCATTGGTGACACACAATCCCTTCCCCTTGCAGGCGCTTCGATTGTTTTGAAGATCTCCCATACGGATAATGATGCCAGCATGCTCAGCAATACCTGGAACTGCTATGCCCGTACATTTAAGAGCTTTTTGGAAACCTACTCCGGCGGGGAAATGAGCGCCGAAATTTTCCCCAACAGCCAGCTGGGCGACGAAACCTCCTGCGTTGAGCAGTGCTCTCAGGGCAGCATCGACATCGTCTTAGGCGCCGCGAGCGGCAACCTTGCCTCCTGGGTTCCCGATTTCAATGTGTTTGACATTCCCTATCTCGTTGATAATCTGGACGCCTTCAATCTGGTCTGCCAGGGAACGCTTCTGGATGAATTAAATACGCAGCTGGGGGCCGCTGGAAATATGCGCGTCCTCAGCCTGATGGCCACAGGCTTCCGCAATCTTGACACCTGGAACAAGCGTGTAGAGCGCGTCGACGATCTCCGCGGCATGAAGATCCGTGTCCAGTCCATCGACGCCCACACGACAATGATTAAAGCCTGGGGCGCCATGCCGACGACAGTTTCCTTCTCCGAGCTGTATTCCGCCGCTTCCACCGGCGTGATCGACGCTTTTGAGAACCCCAACTACACGCTCTTTATGAACAATCTGTATGAGGCCGTCAACTATGTAACACAAACCAATCATTTGGCCAACACCTCCATGTGCCTGATCAGCGGTAAAACCTTTGACAATCTGACCGCTGAGCAGCAGGGGTGGGTCCAAAAGGCCGCAGCCGAGTCCAGAAGAGCGGCTATCGGCGTGGTTTCCGCCAACAACGTCAACGTACTGGCTAACCTGAAGGAAAGCGGCGTGGAAATCATTTCCCTCTCCGATGAGCAACTGGCCGAATTCCGGGATGCCTGCTATGAAACCTGCAAAGAAACAGTCCTTCAGACAGTTGACGCCGGTTTTTATCAGAAATTCCAGGATTCCTACGCATCGGCAGAGAAACTGCTTGGCATTGCCGAATAGTACCGTTATGCGCCAAAGAAGAGTGAAAGGAGATTGAGATGAACGCAATCAAACGGACCCAGCGCGGAATTGCCAGAGTCAGTCTGGCCATAGCAGCCGCCTTTCTGGGCACGGTCGCTCTTGCGATCTTTCTCAGCGTTGTCTGCCGTCATGTGCTTCAAATCGGCATTATGTGGGCGGAGCAGTATTCGAGATATGGCCTGATTTGGGGGACAATGCTGGCCGCTAATGTCCTCGTCTATGAAAAAGGCCTGATGCGGGTGGATTTTCTGGACAACTTCTGGCCCAAAAAGCTGCTCCAGGTCCGGGAAACCATTTACGCAGGGCTCTTCGTGATCATTTTGTCTGTTGTCACCTGGCAGGGCTGGCGGCAGGCCGTCGACTATATTGGCATTCAGGTCATGGGACTTCCCATCGACAAGTTCTGGATCTATCTCAGCATTCCGGTCGGCATAGCCCTGATGCTGCTCCAGTATCTTGCAAACCTGCTGGTAGACTTCATGGAGACAGGTGTCAGGACGCGGCAGGAAAGCAGTACAGCAGATTTCAAAGAGGACCAGAAAGGAGAACGGCCATGAGTAGTTCCCTTATCATTCTGATCGTCATGCTATTTGGAATGCTCCTGATTGGCGCTCCCGTCATCATGGCAATCGGCACATCCGCACTGGCATACTTCTTCATCTCGCCCGGAATGGTCGATAGCCTGATGATGTATGCCCATCGGATGTTTACCGGCATGGACAGCTTTATTTACGTCTGCATCCCGCTGTTTATGCTTTCAGGAGAGCTGATGGCCCGCACAGGGCTGATGGATAAGATTGTTGACTTTGCCCGCATTTTTGTGGGGCGGCTTCAGGGGGGGGTGGCCTACGTTGCGATTCTGGCGAACATGATGTTTGGCTGCGTATCCGGCTCTGGCATTGCCTGTATCGCTGCGTTGGGTCCTATCGAGGTTTCCATGATGGAAAAGGAGCGCTATAACAAGGATTTTTCCGCCGCCCTGGTGGCTACCAGCGCGCTGCAAGGCCCCATCATCCCTCCGTCTATCCCCGCTGTGATGTTTGCCGGATTGACTTCGGTTTCTGTGGGAGCAATGTTTGTGGGGCAGATTGTTCCCGGCGTCATGCTGGGCGTTGTCCACATTATGATCGTTGCCTTTATGGCGCGAAAGTATAATTTCCCCAAGAGCGAGGTTCATTTTACAGTGAAAGAAAAGCTCCAGATATCCCTGAAAGCCTTGGGCGCCATCGGCATGGTCGTTGTGGTGCTGGGCGGTATCATGAGCGGTATCTTTACCGCCACAGAGGCCTCCGGCATTGCCGTCATTTACGTGCTGGTTCTGGACCTTGCGGTAACCCATCGCCTAAAGCTGTCTGAGCTTTGGGAATGCCTCAAGGTCAGCGCAAAGGGCACCGCCACTGTGTACCTGATCATTGGCTTCACCTCCGTTATCAGTTGGATCTTGTCTGTGGAAAACGTACCCATCATGCTCAGCAGCTTTATCCAGAACACAAATATGTCTCCCTATCTCTTTCTCTTCCTGTTCAATATCTTCATTCTGTTTAACGGTATGTGGATCTCCGACTCTGCCCAGCAGGTGCTGTACGCCCCCATTTTTACGCCGCTTTTTGTGGCAATGGGCTGCAGCCCCATCCATATCGGCGTCGTGTTTGTGATTAACATCATGATCGGCATGATCACCCCGCCGTTTGGAATGGCACTGTACACAGTCTGTGGGGTTACAGGCTGCGACCTGAAGAAAGTCGTAAAAAAGTCCCTGCCCTTCACCATCGGCTGCATTTTTATTCTGTTCCTTGTCAGCTATTGCCCACTGCTGGTCTTGACGCTGCCCAGAATGATGGGTTATCCGGTCTGATTTCCCACAGGAAACTTTAAAATCATGCTATTGAATACGAGGAGTGATTGTAGTGAGACATCGGGTTCTTTTGGTGGAACCTACCATCCAACCTGTCGGGGTAGACATTCTGAAAGCCCATTGCGAGGTTTTTATGGCGTGTGACGGAACGGAAGATACCCTCATTCAAAAACTCAACGAGCATCAGGCCGAGGGCATTATAACCCGGGTAGAGCATATCACCCACAGGATTCTGGAGAAATGCCCGTCGTTACGGGTAATCCAGCAGCACGGCACCGGAATGGATAACATCGACATATTTGCTGCCACAGCGCACGGCGTGCGTGTACAGAATGTCCCGGACGGCAATTACATCTCCGTTGCGGAGCATGTGGTCATGTCCATTTTAGCGCTCAGCCGCAATCTAATTCAAGCTGATGCAGCAGTTCGTCAGGGAAACTGGAACTATCGGGAGATTCGTATCCCCCATGAAATAGCCGAGAAGACACTGCTAATTATTGGACTGGGGCGAATCGGCCGCAGTGTTGCGAAAAAGGCGCAGGCCTTTGATATGCAGGTGATCGGCTTCGATCCCTTTGTTTCAGCAGAGCAAATGGAAGGGATTGGGGTTAAAAAGATTGAGACACTGGATAATGGACTTTCTGAGGCTGACTACGTAACAATTCAGCTGCACCTTACGCTGGAAACGGAAGGGATGATTTCCACAGCACAGCTTCACCGGATGAAAAATACTGCTGCATTGATCAACCTGAGCAGAGGCCCCGTGGTGGATCAGGAGGCGCTTTATGCGGCTCTAAGGGACCATAAGATTGCCGCCGCGGCATTGGATGTTTTTGAAAAGGAGCCGCCCGAGTTCACCGATCCGCTCTTTTCCCTGCCGAATGTCATTCTCACTCCGCACTTTGGCGGCGATACGTGGGAGGCAAAGCAGCGACTGGCGAAAAAGGCTGCCGAAAATCTGATTTTGGCGCTGGACGGTGTGGACACCTACAACTGGGCCAACCGCACGGCAATGGAGGAAGCCGGGACAGTAACGGCCAACTCATTCACCCTGTAAGCTTACTTAATTTTTATGATTACTTAAAGGAGAAATGAAACCATGAACATGCATTTTGGTGTGATGACCGCTTTGATTACCCCCCTGCTGGACGATGGCGTCACTTTGAATGAGAAGGTATATGTCGAAATTATTGAGGATCAGATCAAAAACGGCGTACACAGTCTGCTGACAATGGGCGGCACCGGCGAGTCCCTGACCCTGCCCAAGGAAACCAAGAAGCGGGCGATGGAACTGGCTGTGCAGACCGTGAACCATCGAGTTCCCGTGATTGCCAGCGTTGTGGAACTGAGTGTTTACGATGCCGTTGAAGCCGCCAAGGTCGTAAAGGAATCCGGTGCGGACGTTCTTCTTCTGAGCAACCCCTATGGCGGCAATACCCGCCTCTCCGGCGTGATTGACTTTTTCAAAATGGTTGACGGCGCCGTGGATATGCCGATAATTATCTACAATTTCCCTGGCCGTACGGGCTACAATGTCACTCCTGACATTGTTGGTGCGCTGCTGGACACTGTCCCCAACATTTGCGGTATTAAGGAATGTGCGGAGCGCTATGAGCAGACGATGGAGTTGATTGGCCGTTTTGGAGAACGAATGGCAGTCCTTTCCGGAAATGAGTTTCTGGGCGCCTGGGAGATGCTCTGCGGCGCGGACGGTTGTGTTGTGGCCACCGGCAACGTGATGATTAAGGAGCTTGTCAAGCTGTACGACATTGCCAAATCCGGTGATATCGCAAAAACCACGGAGTATGGGCTGCGCCTGTTCCCCATGATGCGCAGTCTTTTCAAGTCTCCCAACCCCGGCCCCAGCAAATATGGCATGATTTTGCGCGGTTTTGACGCAGGGAGGCCCACCGTCCCCTGCGTGGAATGCGAAGAGCCCGTCAGGGTCGAAGTCAAAGCCGAAATGGAAAAGTTGGGCATTATTTGATTTCGCAGGAGATATATAAACGCAAAACAGAATATATAAGGAGTTTTTAAATATGCCTGACAAACTGCCTACCCTTGGATTTTTGGGTGCCGGCGCAATCGTGAACGCCATGGTATCCGGCTTTTGTGAACGTGCCGCGGACACGCCCTATCCCATCATTGTCTCTGATATGCGGCAGGAAGCCTGCGAGCAGCTGCGTGCAAAATATCCTGACCGCGTCACGGCAGTCAGGACTCTTCAGAAGTGTGTCGACAAATCCGATTGGATCGTGATTGCCGTATGGCCTCAGGTAGGGGAAGAGGTCCTGCGCTCCCTGACATTTAAACCCACCCACAAAGTCATCAACGTCATGTTTGACAAAACGGCAGAGCAGTGTGCCTCCTGGATGAACTGCAAGGTTGCCACAATCCTGCACATGATTCCCGGTACCTTCCTCTCGTTCTATCCCGGTCCCATCGTCCAATGTCCGCCTACTCAGGAGGCGGCCGAAATCTTTGGACACATTGGCAAAATCGTTAACGTAGACAGTCGCTATCACGCTGCGGTGTTTGGTTCCATTACCGGCTTGTTTGCCCCGATTTTTGCGGTTATGGACCACGTGATTGATTGGGCTGTCAACGAAGAAGGTGTCTCCACTGAAGCTGCCACCCAGTATACCACAAATATGTTCGCCGCTGTCTGTAAGGAGGCCTGCGGCAAGGACAAAGAAGGTGTTCACCTGATGGCAACTGTCAGCACCCCTGGCGGCATTAATATGCAGGCATTGGAACTGCTGAATAACGCAGGTGCGTTCGATGCCTGGGTGGAGACTCTGCGTCCAATTATGGTTCGTACGGCGGGGGATATCCTCAGGCCGTAACAAACATACAAACGGCCAACATCCGTCCCCCATGGCTTCCTCCGCCGGTATTCAGGCGCGGCTCCGTTGAAATCAAAACGGGCAGCTTCTTGACCGGCGGAGGAAGCCAAATCAGTTTTCTGCGCATCATCCGGCGCTGAGGTTACACGTTCCTTTTGTAACGCAGAGTAGTTTGAAGCGTCAATCGTATGCATCCAGCAAGGGGCCCAGCTCCTCCAACGCATATATTTCATAATCCGGCAGGATGCCCGAATCGTTGGGCAGCCGTGCCGGATTAAACCACACCGTTTGAATTCCCGCATTTATGCCGCCCTGAATGTCCGAAGAAAGGCTGTCTCCGATGATCATTGCGTCGCTTCTGCGAATGTTTGGAATTTGTGCAAAGCAGTGATCAAAAAAGTCTCTGCTGGGTTTGTTAAACCCAATCTCCTCCGAAATAAAAACACCGTCCAGATACTTTTCAAGGCCGGCGCTTTTAATGCGGCTCTTCTGGACGATTGCCGTTCCGTTTGTGACGATGTACAGTCGATAACGGGGGGAAAGGTCGCACAGCAGCTCCTCCGCCCCATCTATAAAATAATGGCCTACTTTCAACAGAGATTCATAAATCTCCGCCGCTTTTTCAGCCGAACACGCCGCGCCAAGCTCATCGAACAAAAGCCGATACCGCCGCGTTTTCACTTCGTTTCGGCTCAGCTTCCCCTGCTCCAGCAGCTTCCACTGCGCCAAATTCAATTCGCTGTATCTGCGGATGATGGCCTCATTCGGGTGAATCCCCAGTTGGAGCAGGGTTTGTGTCAGCGCGATGCTCTCGGCCTGGTCAAAATCCAGCAGCGTATTGTCCAAATCAAATAGAATCGTATTCACCATTCTGTTTTTACAACCTTTCTTTCCTATCAGTCATTTAAAACAGCCGCCGCGAAGCGGGCGCATCCGGGTTCATCGAAACAGTTGGCATTAATAAAGTGGGAGTGTCTCTCCGTTGGCACCCCACGCAGAACGATCGTTTTGGCATAGCAGCTCAACCCGATTACGGATCAGTCCGCAGCCATTTTCCCATCGAATCCGCCCATCGCCATAGAAATGCCCACGCCTCCTACGATAAAGTCATGTCGCCATCTTTTACCCATCCGAGCCTTTTTAAAGCGAGATTAATCAGCGGACAGATGACAGCCGGAAGAAGAAACGAAATCAGAAGTAGTCCTATCCAATCCCCTGAGGTTACGGCAGTCTTGGTGCCCCGCGCGATATCATCTATCCAGCCGGTATATACGCCAATTTGGCCCACAAGTCCGGAGGTTCCCATCCCGGAGGATACGGGGGCACCGTTCATCTCCAGATGAAACAAACAGGTAGCCAGCGGGCCGGTAATGGCGGACGTAAGAATCGGTGCAATCCATATTCTCGGATTTTTCACGATATTCCCCATTTGCAGCATAGAAGTCCCCAGCCCCTGCGCCACCAGTCCGCTCCATCGGTTCTCCGGAAAAGACATCACGGCAAACCCCACCATCTGCGCGCAGCACCCTGCGACGGCCGCCCCTCCTGCAATTCCCGTGAGGCCCAGCGCCGCGCAGATTGCCGCGGAAGAAATGGGAAGTGTCAGCGCAATGCCGATGACGACGGATACCAAAACCCCCATCCAAAACGGCTGCAGGTTTGTCGCCCACATGACAATGCCGCCCACCTTCATGGCGGCGCTTCCCAGCGCAGGGGCCCACCATGCGGACAGGGCCACACCGGTTCCGATGGTGACAAGCGGCGTTACCAGAATGTCCACCTTTGTTTCCTTTGACACGGCCTTCCCGATTTCGGCGGAGAAGATTGCAACAAACAGCACGGCCAGCGGACCGCCCGCGCCGCCCAGCGCGTTGGAAGCGAAGCCAACGGTAATCAGCGAGAACAAGACCAACGGGGGACAGCGAAGCGCGTATCCGATGGCAACGGCCATCGCGGGGCCGCTCATAATCGTGGCCAGAGAACCGACCGTATAGGCCACGTCATTGACCGTCACAACCGGCGCGGTCAAAAATGAGATATGAAGCTGGGCCCCCAGCGCATTGATAATGGTACCGATCAGGAGAGAACAAAACAGGCCCTGCGCCATTGCGCCCATTGCGTCAATCCCGTATCTTCTGAGGGAAATCACAATATCTTTCCGTGCTAAAAACGCCTTTAAGCTTTCCATATATTATCTCTCCGTACAAAAGCCTTGTGAAGCCCGAACTTCATATTTACCCGAAGCCTCTCCGACCCTAAAATAGTTCAGGCAGCTCAGCATCCGCCTGAAATCATTCACGCATCTTTTTTATATCCGATTCCAGGGCCATTGTCAACCAAAGCCCGGACAAACGCGCCGCCAATAGAACCTCAGCAGGAAAACCGACCCCCGCGGCCCTCCCCGTCATCCTTCAGCGGCTGAAATGCCCCAGGCAGCGGATTTTTTTAAATGCTTCTGCAAAGGCATAAAAAGGCGGCAGATTCAATTTAGAATCTGCCGGTCCCTTATTCATACTCAATGGAGTCTGCCTGCTCCGTGGACGCCAGCATGATTTTATCCACAAACTCCACCACGCCCTCTCACCTTCCACAGCATTGTGGGGGGCATTGCCAAAAACGGAATTGCGATTATACTTGTAAAAATAATAATTAATTTTGTTTCTATCCAGTGAACAAACCCAGCCGCACTCACTCATGCCCGAAATGCCCGCGTCCCCGAAAGGAAAACCTTCGGGGACGCGTTTTGCCGCATACTGTCCGGGTCTTCCCGTTACATTGCCATACGATAAATTTCCGCGGCAATCTCCCGGGTAAGCTTCACAAAGTTTCCGTGGTTGGGCGCACCGTGGAACATGTTTTCCACCATGGTGGGGATGTCCTCGGGCTTGCCGCCCAGTTCGCCGATGGTGGCAGGCATGCCGATGTCCCTCATAAAGTTCTGGAACGCCTTGATTCCCTCCATCGCCGTCACAGCGGGGTCCTCCAGATTTAGCTGGCAGCCCCATACGCGAGTGGCAAACAGGACAAATCGGTCGGTCCCCTGCGTCTTCATGGCATATTCCATCCAATAGGGGAACAGCAGCGCCAGACCGGCACCGTGGGAGCAGCCGTACAGAATGCCAAGCTCGTTGTCCATATGATGGGTGCCCCAGTCCTGAGCGCGCCCCACGCCGGTGGAGTTATTCTGCGCAATCATGGCAGCCCACATGATATTAGCACGCGCCTCGTAGTCGTTGGGATTAGCCATCACGCGCCTGCCCTCTTTGATCATGGTCAGCATCACGGCCTCCAGCAGACGATCGGTCAGCTCCACATCCTTACTGTGGGTGAAGTAGCGCTCCATGCAGTGAGCCATGATGTCGGCAATGCCGCTGGCAGTCTGATAGGGGGGCAGGGACACCATCAGCTCAGGGTTCATGATGGCAAACAGGGGACGCAGAATATCGCCGTCAGCGCAGCGCTTATACTGCTTTCCATCTTCAGTCACCAAGGTAATCACAGAATCCGTGGAGCCCTCGGAGCCGGAGGCGGCAATGGTAACAACCGTGCCCACCGGCAGCGCTTTGGTGACGCCCCCCTGCTTGCCGCAGTAGAAATCCCAGAAGTCACCGTCGTAAACCGCGCCCAGCGCAATCGCCTTGGCAGAATCCATCACGGAGCCGCCGCCGATGGCCAGCACAAAGTCAACGCCCTCCCTGCGGGCGAGCTCGATGCCCTCATAAACCAAATCGCTGTGGGGACTGGCCTTTACGCCGCCCAACTCCACATGGGCGATGCCCGCCGCGTCCAAAGAAGCTTTGACGCGGTCCAGCAAACCGGAGCGTACCACGGAGCCGCCGCCGTAATGAATCAGCGCCTTGTGCCCGCCGTAACGGGCCACATATTCGCCCGTCTGCGTCTCCGTGCTCTTGCCGAACACAAAATAAGTAGGGCTGTAAAAATTAAAATTTTCCATGTCTTGACCTCCTAAATAGTGAAACAGCTTTGATAATCCGGGTAGTCTGACAGCTATTTTCTTTCATTATAGCTTAACGGCCGTTTTGTCGGATTTGCCTTTCATGGCTTATTTTTTGCAGAGTCTCGCCTTTTCTTCGCAGCGCGGCCGACGCAGAAAATGGTGTCATGCTGCAAAAACCATATAAGAGCAGGCAAACCCTTCCACCTTTCTGCCGCTATAATATAAATCAGGAAGACTGCATCATTAACGGGAGGTGATTTTCACGCAAAACGAGCTGGATATCCTTTTTGCCAATCTGAATGACTGCCTCACCCACAAAGATTCCAAGATTACCGCGTGGTTTTCGCCGGAGCGCATGAGGCAGTCCGATGCCCACCCGGAAGAATACATTGCCTCATACAACGAGCTGGGCGTATTTTGCCGCGACAGCGGCCGTCTCCCCCAGTCTTTGGAATGGTTTGAAAAAGCAAGGGCGCTGGCCGACGTGCACCCAGACCTTACATGCGGCGAATATGCCGCCCTTTTAAACAATATGGCGGGAACCTACCGCCTGATGGGACAAAACGGGAAGGCAATCGAGGTGCTGGTGCAAGCAGCGGACCTGTGCTGGCGGGACCGGAAGCAAGAGACTTACGCCTATGTGGGGGTTTTAAGAAATCTGGCCATGGCGTATTGGGCAGACGGTCAACCGGAGCCCGCCATCCGCCGCCTGCTGGAGGCCCTGCCCTTGCTTCAGATTCTTCCGGAGCATCGGCATGAAACGGCGGTTATTTACAGCAATCTTACAGCCCTCTACCATGCCGCGGGGGACAAATCCCGGGCAATGCAGGCGCTGAACCGGGCAATGCAGGAATGTGAAAAAAACCGAGAGGATGAAAACGTCCATTACGCCGCCATTCTCAACACCCTGGCCGGGTTTCTGTTTTCCGAAAAGGACTTTCGCCGCGCGGCAATGCTCTATCGCAAATCTGCACGGCATATCAGGCGGTTTTACGGACAGACGCTGGAGTATGCATACATTTGTCAAAATTTGTGCTGGGTTTATGAAAAAATGGGGGAGCGCGGCCGGGCTTCGGACGCGCTTTCCGAAGCAATGAAAATATTTGAAAAGCTGTTGGGCCCGAACCATGAGCGAACGGTTTTGGTACGGGGAATACTGGCGCGCATGAAGGCCGGGGAAGCCCCATGAACGAGGCGTATATGCGCACCCTTGCTCCCCTCGGTAAGCACAGCCTCGCATCGCGGCGGGGACAATGCAAATTCCCTTGTGCGGAACCAAAAAATACTGTATGATTAAAAAAACCAATGGGCGAGGGGTGGAAAGCATGAAAAGTCTGGATACAATGAACGCTCTCTCCCAATGCGGGCTTGGCGCGGCGCTGATTGACCGGGACTGCCTGCTTCTGGAGATCAACGAAGCCGGCGGGCGCCTGCTCGGGGAGCGCGGCCGCCCCGGAGCATCCCTGTGGGAGATTGCTCCCGCCTTCTGCGGTGCGCTTCCCTCCGAGGAATACTGCAATATTGCCTTTGGAGAGTATCTCCGGCAATGCCCCTTTCCGGAGGTGGAGGACCTGCCCACCGGTGTGCGCATGGTGGTATTTCGGGACGCGCGGAACGATATCTGCCACGATATGCTGATGTGCGCCATCAATCAGGTCAGCGACTCGGTAATTCTGTGCGATGAGCAGGGCCGCGTGTTCTTGCTCAACGATGCTGCGACGCGGCTTGAATCCACCTTGGCGCAGGAGATCGTCGGCAGAAACCTTCAGGACGTTTACACGGTGAAAAACGAAAGCGACTTGGAAATCCCCCGCGTGATGCGGGAGCGCAAGCCCCGGCTGAACATTCGCCAGCACTATGTCACCAAGCACGGCAAAGAGGTGGCGGTGATGGACGATACCTACCCGGTCATCCTGAACGGTAAGGTGGTCGGCGGTTTCAGCGTAATGCGGGACTGGACGCAGGTGGACCGGCTGAACCGGCAGGTCATCGAGCTGCAGCAAAAGCTTCTGGGGCAAGACCAGCACAGGCGCAGAGGCGGACGCAGCCCTCTTTCCGCCAAATACCGGTTTGAGGATATTGTTTTTAACAGCGACGTCATGCGGGCGTGCATGGAAAAATGCGAGAAAAGCGCCAAGTCCGATTCCGGCATTATGATTTGCGGTGAAACCGGCACCGGAAAAGAGCTGTTTGCCCAAGGAATCCATAACGCCAGCCATCGTGCCGACGGGCCCTTTTTAGCGATCAACTGCGCAGCCATTCCGGAAAACCTGCTGGAGTCCATGCTCTTTGGAACAGAGAAAGGAGCCTATACCGGGGCCGAGCGCCGTGTCGGCCTCTTTGAACAGGCTGACGGCGGGACGCTGTTGCTGGATGAAATCAACTCCATGCCCCTGGCGCTGCAGCCCAAGCTTCTTCGCGTACTTCAGGAGGGCGTGGTCCGCCGGGTGGGCGGAATAGACGAGATTCCGGTGGATGTGCGGATGATTTCCAATATCAATATTTCGCCATGGCAGGCGGTACGAGAGAAAAAACTCCGCCCCGATCTACTGTACCGGCTGGGCGTGGTAAACATCACCATTCCTCCCCTGCGGGATCGCGCCTGCGACATTCCTCTGCTTGCCAAGCACTTTGTTCTGTCTTTAAATCGAAAAATGATGAAGAATATCAAAGAACTCGCCCCCGACGCAATGGAGCGGCTCTGCACTTACAGCTGGCCCGGTAATGTGCGGGAATTGCAGCATGCCATTGAATACGCCATGAACATCCTGCCGGACGACGCGCTGGTCATTCCCCGGGAGATGCTTCCGGACCATATCCTTCACGGGGATTCGGAAGAAGCGTCGGAATGGTCGGAACAGCGCAAAAGCGCCATTGTCCGTGGAAGCGGCGCAAAAATGGGGAGAGATGAATTGACGCGTCTCCTGCAGGCAAATGATGGAAACATCACCCAGACAGCCCGAATGCTGGGCATCAGTCGGCAAAACCTGCAATATCGTATTAAACGGGATAAAATTGACCCTGCAAAACCGGACAGCATTGTTTAACCGTGTTTTCCCGGGAGAAAAGCGCGGTCCCCCGCTCCGGCGGAGGACCGCGCTTTTTACAATTTCTTTTTTAGAAGCCCATCTTTGCCAGAAATTTGATCTTGCTCTTTTCCGCCGGAGGCAGACCGTTGTCAGGAGCGTTGGCCACGCCTTCCTCGTCCACATAGTTTCCGTCCGCTCTACGGGGCCGCTTGGAGATATAGCGCAGGAAGCCCAAGATTACAAACAGGCAGACAAACGTCAGCGGAATACCGCAGAAGGACTTGATGGTCTTCACGCCATTGATACCGCCCAATGCGGTAAACACCAGCGCAATCACAGCAAAGACAAGCCCCCAGAACAGCTTCAGCGGGACCGGAGCCTCGGTGTTCTCGTCGCTCCCCTCTACACACATACTGGCCAGCGTCACGGTCATAGAGTCGCACTGTGTGACCAGCGAGATGGTGATGATGCACAGCATCACAATTTTTGCAACCGTAGAGAACGGCAGCACGTTAAACATGGACAGCGTCAGCGCCTCCGCACCCTCGGCGAGATAAATTCCATAAAAATCCACGCCCTCAAACAGCTGGGCGTGCAGGATCGTGCCGCCAAAAGCAGAGAACCACACGATACCGAACAGAGCCGGGAACAGCCACTCAATCAGAATGAACTCCCGCAGACTGCGGCCATAAGCCACGCGCACCATGAACAGGCCCAGCAGCGGAGCGTAGGCCATCCAGTCCACCCACCAGTACATGTCCCAGTTTTGAGGCCACATGCCGCTGTCGGGATAGGGGGCCGTGTAGAGACTGGCGGCAAAAAACTCATTAAAATATTCGCCCAGACTCTCGGTGAAAAGGTTGCAGATGTACCCCGTTGGCCCCGCCAAGATTACAAAAAACAGCAGGATGAAGAAAAACTGCACGTTATAGTTGGAAAGCTTGGTGATGCCGTTGCGCAGGCCGCTGAGAGCGGATGCATTGTAACAGAGGAACATTACCACAATGACTACCGCGTAGATTGTCATGCTGGGCTCGATACCGGAAAACGCCCTGACAGCGGCGGAGAGCTGCATGGCTCCATAGCCCAAACCTCCGGCCACAGCCCCTGTGAGCGCAAAGGTGGAAATGGAATCGAACACGTCGCACCAGCGGCTTTTCATCACGTCCCTGCCAAAAATGGGAACCAGGCAGGAGCTGGCCTTAAAGGGCGCACCCATGTTCAAAATTGCATAGGACAAAATGACGCCCATAATTACGCAGCTGGCATAAGGCGTCAGTCCCCACTGTAAAAAGCAGTGCAGCATGCTCCACAGCACGGCGCCGTTGCTGCCCGGGAGAAGCCCGGTGCTGGGAGATGGCTCCATGGCGAAGAGCAGCGGCTCTGCCGCGCCCCAGAAGACCACGCCCGCGCCGATCCCGGTGCACAGGGAGATTCCAAACCACTGCAAATAGGTAAATTTGGGCTTCGCATTTGGACCGCCCAGCTTGATCTTGCCCAAGGGCGTAACCATGATGACAATGCATAAAATGACCATGAACAGCATGACCAGGCTGACGAACCACCCCAGGTTTGACATCAGGTTGTTCATGACCACATTGTTCAGCACATTATAGAAGCCTGTTGCGTTTACAACAATGGCAATCAGCATCGCCACAAAGAGGATTACCGTGACAGACATCACGACCGGCCGTATCTTCACATTTCTCTTTTGTTCCATTCTTAAAAGTTTCCTCTCTTTTCCTTTCTCGGGTGCTTTTTAGGAACACCCGATTATCCGGTAAAACGGAGGTTTCCTTTCCCTTCTCCTTTCTTTTGATTTTATAACCGGAATGCCGAACCTACGGGAAACACACAAAATCCCCGGGTGTTCGGCGGTCATACTTATTTAAGTATAAGAGGAAGATCAACGACTGCGTGCGAATCTTATGATTTAAAAACTAAAAAGTTGGGAGAATTTGTTCCCCCCAAAGCAGGAACTGGCGGCTCATTCTGCATCCTGCCCCGCTCATCCGATGCTCTTTTGGAAGCAGGGGCAATTCCGGTATTCCTTGGGTGTCATTCCGCAAATGCTGTGAAAAGCGCGGGTAAAGGTGGAATTGCTGCTATAACCCACCATCACCGCGATTTCCATCACGCTGTATCTGGTGTTTGTCAGCAGTTCCTTAGCCCGGTTGATGCGGATGCAGCGCAGATAAAAGCTGGGGGAAAATCCTGTCTTTTGCTTGAACCAGCCATTATAATAGGTGACATTATATCGCTCGATTCCAGCCAACTGATTAACGGTAATGGGCAGGTCATAATGCTCTCCGATATAGCGGATTGAGGGCGCGGCGCAATTTTCAATCAGTTTGCTGTACAGATAGGCGTACAGATGCCGGACCGACCGGCTGTTGGGATCCTGCTTCAGCTCGGCCTGAATCAAATCCACAAGCTGGAGGATTTGCCCATGCATGGAAATAACCATAGGAGAAGACAGCAGGACTGCATCCTTACTGTCGGCCATATCCTCCGACAGGTTCATCGCCAGCAGCTTTCCCAGATAATCGCACCGGTGAAGCATCCTGGCGGGGATGAAGCATAATTCCTGCGGAGTCACCTCATACTCGGCGTCTCCCGCAAGGACCCGCATGGTCTGGCGCAGAGGGACGAGAATCTGTGGATGCTCGTGGGAATGTGCGCCGCGGCACTCGTCAAAAACACGAATGTCCACCATTTGTTTCATAGGCGTATCCTCCAAGCTATGTAAAGTTGATCTCTCCCAGCGGATGCGCGGACGATCCCTCCCCGCGCCCTTTCAAATCACGCGCTCCACAAAATGCCCAATTACGCTGCGGCAGTGCTCCATCTGCTCCCCGCTTGGGGGCAAAACACTCTTCAGGGGATAGTCTAACCCCAGCTTTTCATAAGTTGCCGTCCCCAGGCGGTGATAGGGCAGCAGCTGCACGTGATGCAGGTTTGTGAGCCCTGCGCAGAACGCGCCGATTTTTCCCAATTCTTCATCATCATCGTTTACCCCCGGGATAATAGGCGTGCGAATCACCAGACGGAGCCGGTCTTTTACATCGTTGGTGCGCGTCATATTTTCCAGAATCCGCGTATTATCCACGCCGCAATAGCGCTGATGCCGTTCCTTTGTGTAAAGCTTCAGGTCTACATACGCGGTGTCCGTATAGGGCAAAAGCACGTCAATTTTTTCCCACGGCGCAAAAAAGGAAGTCTCTATGGCGGTGTTAAAGCACTCAGCCTTGAAATTTTTCAAGAGCGCAAGAGAAAATTCCGGCTGCGCCAGGGCCTCTCCTCCGGACAGCGTAACGCCGCCGGAGGAGATAAAGTAGAAATGCGAGTCCTTTCGCGCCTCCCGGAGCACATGGGCCACGGTCATTTTTTCACCGTAGGAATACGCGTCGGTCCGTTCGATCTCAAAGGACTGACTTTCCGGGGTCGAGCACCACTGGCAGCGCAATGGGCAGCCTTTTAAAAATACGACGGTGCGAAAGCCGTCCCCGTCGTGAATAGAGGAGCGCTCTATTCGCAGGACGGTCCCCTCCCTGTTTGGCTCAAACATCTCCATTGCGCCCCAGTGCCTCCTTCATAGTTCTTATCTTACGCCCGCCCAGTCCCGGATTTCGGTGCGGCCGATAATTTCGTTCTGCGTCTCACGGCTCAGCTCCACGAAAAATGCCGTGTACCCGGCCACGCGGATCAGCAGGTCCCGGTGCTGCTCGGGATGCTCCTGCGCGTCCAGCAGCGTCTCCTTATCAACCACGTTGATCTGGGCGTGATAAACGTCCAGCGTGCACATGGTCTTCATCATGTTCATCATGTGCGCAATGCCGGTTTCGCCCGTCATCAGCTCCGGCTCAATTTTCAGATTTAATTGTGTCCCCTGTGTATAGCGCGCATGGGGGATTCTGCTGACGGATTTAAACAGTGCGGTGGGACCGTTTACGTCGGTGCCGCCGGTGGCGCCGATGCCGTCGGTCAGGGGTGTGCCCGCCTTGCGTCCGGAGGGCAGCGCGCCGACCCACTGGCCGATGGGTGTGTTGCCGGATACCGGCAGCATGCCGCAGGTCATTTTGCCAAACTTGGTCTGATATTTTTCAAACTCATCCACCACATAGGAAAATACCTCTCCCACGCAGAAGTCGGCCCGTTCGTCGTCGTTGCCGTATTTGGGCGCGGACAGGCACATGTCCCGGATGTCCTCATAGCCCTCAAAGTTGGCGTTCAGCGCGTCGCAAAGCTGCTTCATGGTGATTTTCTTTTCGTCATACACCAGATATTTCACAGCCGCCAGAGAGTTCACAATATCTGCCTGCCCCACGGTAATCACACCGCCGCCGCAGGAGTACTTGGTGGCGCCGGGCTGGCTGTAATCAAGCCCCGTTTCCATGCACTGGGGGAAGCCCAAGGACAGGGCCGGCACGGTCCGATAGTTCATGCTGAGATAATCCAGCAGCTGATTGCCGGAGACGATGACGTTTACCACATAGCCGATGTGGGTCTTGACCGCGCTGAAAAACTCCTCAAAGGTTTTGAAGTCAGAGGGGTTTCCGGTGGATACGGACACCTGCTTCCCGGTGATGCGGCTTACACCGTCGTTCAGGGCCAGCTCAACCATGGCGCCCATGTTGATATCGGCGATGTCGGTATACTGCTTCATGCGGCCCGACAAATTTGTTTCCACGCAGCCGCAGGGGTTCCAATCCCAAGCCTCGCTCAGGGGCACACCCTTGTTCTGCATCATGCGAATGCCCACATCGTTAAAATAAATGGCGGGCATGGTCAGCCCCATGCTGATGGCCTCCACCGCCTTATGCAGCAGTGAATCGGGGTTTTTCGACAGGCTGTAGGTAACGGAGAGATTCGGCTCCTTAAACTTCACATCCATGGTGGCCTGAATCATTTTGTAGGACAGCTCGTTGGTCGCGTCGTTTCCATACTGGTCAATGCCGCCGCAGCTGGTCTGAACCGTGATGCAGTACCCGGCGGCGTACTGGGCGGTGACCTCGTCCTGGAACAGGCTCATTTCCGCCACCTTGATCCACATGCAGTCCAGCAGCTCCTGTGCGCCGTCTTCATCCAGAATACCGGCGGCCAGATCGGCCTTGTAATACGGATACAGGTATTGATCCAAACGGCCCAGGTTGTAAGAAGATGCGTTCTGCTCCATGAAAATGGCATACTCATAGGAGAGGATGCTCTGGCACGCCTCGTAGAACGTGCGGGCAGGATGCTCGGGTACCCAGCGGCAGACCTCTGCAATTTTCATCAGCTCCGCCTTACGGATGGGGTCGGCGCAGGAGGCGGCCTGCGTCTCCGCCAGATCGGCGTGGCGGTTTGCCAGAGTGATTATCCCCTCGCAGACCATCAGCTCGGATTTGTAGAAGAACATCTTCTCCAGATCACCGGGCACAGAATCATCCAGCTTTGCCAGGGCCTCCTCGGCCTCCTTGCGGATTCCGGCAATGCCTTTTTGCAAAAGCAAGGTCCAGCTGGGGGTGGTTTCCCCATAGCCGCGGACGGCCTTGCGGTCGATATAGATAATACCGTTGTCCCGCAGCGTTTCCATGTCTTCGGGCGCCAGCTTCCGCCAGCGGTCCAGCACGCACTTATCCTTCCAGTAATCCCGGACGTCCTCCGTGTAAACCCGCTTGCCCTCCTCGCTGAGATAGAAGGGGTCAAAGCGCCGGGTACTGATGGTGTCCAGTTCGTTGGCAATAATGCTTGCAGAGCTGTCCGCGCACAAAATGCCTGCCCGGGGCTTGAACGCAACGCCGCCCACCAGCAGCTCGCCGTCCTGAATGTAAATGTTCTTTTTGCGGCACTGATTCCGATAGCCAATGGCCTTTTGAATAATCCAGGGCTGCCCCTCGCTTTCCTTGAACCCTTCCGTGAGGTACTTGGCGTTGTAAACATCCATTTCAACGCGGGTGCTCAGATACTGCTGACGCAGCGCCTCAATGCGCCGCATATACTGTTTTTCCATTATCAGATAGCCTCCTTGTCAGACCGTTCCTGTTCTGTGCGGTTAGGGCGGCGCTTCCGCCCTCACACGCCTCATCTGTACTTTTTTACTTAGCAAAACCAATGCCACTGCAATCTGCGCATCCGAAGCATTTGATAAGATTTGTGCAAAACAGAAAAAACCGGCCCCAGATAAACGGGCGGCAGGCTTTTTAATAAAAGCTTTTTGTAGAATATTATAAATTGCACAAATTCAAATAGTTCGCATTCAGATTATTGTACATAACATCTATTGTTTGGAGGCGCAAAATTTTGCGCTTTTTGCAGGGCAAGGGGTGCAAAATTTTTTGCACCCCTAAAAATTGGAGTGCCTCCGCGTGCTTCTTTTTTATAAAAATGCGCGGAGCGCAAACCATGGTTTACGCTCCGCGCACAGGCGAGTTTCAGGCTGTGAGGGTTGAGGGCCCTCCTCCTTAGCCCCTTACTTCGCGGTAAAGACGCCTTCCCGCAGATACTTTTGAAGCTGCTCGTGGGTCATATGCCCGATTTCCAAATAATCCAGAGTGTATTTGCTCTCCTTGTCCAGATCACGCTTGATCATGGTGCTGGCCAGCAGAATCATAGAGTCAATGACGGGCGTGGCGACGCCGTATTTTTTGCCCAGCTGGCTCATCAGATAGCAGCCCACCGGCACGTCCTCGGTGATATAACGGTTTTCCAGATCAAAGGGACCGTCGCCATAGAAGTTTTCGTACCGCTCGGTGAAGGGAACGGCAAAGTCGGGGCCCATGTACTCTTTGCCATACATGGTGGTACGAGAGAAGAAATCCTCGTAATTAACGGTGCACAGGCCAATGTCCATTGCCTTCGCCAGCGCCTTTTCCTCATCCCAGAATTTGGCCTGAACCTCGGCAATGGCGGGGCACAGGGCAAAGCCGTACAGAGAGTAGTTTTTCTTTTCCTGCCCCAGAACAGTATCAAAGTTCTGCATGACAGCCGCACCCAGAACCGCGCCGGGCACATGGATCACCGGGTTTACATTGGACAGGTTTACATCCAGAATCGTGTTAGCGCGGACAAAGCCGTGGTGGAACTCCTCCCCCGTCTTGGAAATGGTGACCTCGCCCTCTGCGTCAATAATGGCGTCGAAAGCCGGGATGTAAAAGGCAGAAGCCATGAAGGCATCGGTGTCGGTTTCAGGCATGGCGCAGCCACGAATCGTGGTAATGCGCGTCTCCACCTTGCACTCGTTGGTCACAACGCCGCCCCGGCGCACAACCCGGATTCCGTAGGGCGCGGTATACCATGCGCCAACGATGACCTTTGTGGTGCAGTTCATCTCGCGCATCAGCTTGCGGAAAATGAAGGTGCCGCAGTTGTCCGGCAGAATGTGAATGACCTGTCCGTCCTCCAGCAGGGGAATCAGCTCGCGAAAGATATCCTCGTGCGCCACAGCCACCGTGGCCACAACCACGATGCCCGCGCCTTTCACTGCCTTGGCCATATCGTCGGTGGCCAGCGCCACCTTCGCGGTGCCAGTGCGTTTGAAGCCAAAGAAGCTAAACTGCGCGCCGCTCAGGGTGATGCCGGTCTTTTCAATGTTCAGGAAGTTGGTTTTGGCAAAGCGGGGCTGGTCCCAGAGCCGGACCTCCTTGCCCTGCAGCGCACAGTCCGCCGCCATCGTCTTGCCTACGGCGCCGCCGCCGAGAATCGCGATTGGCATGTCTTTCAAATAACTCATGTCCATAATGTGTTCCTCCTCATCATAGTACGCCAAAATTTTTTGGCGAAATTTAATGACCTTTATTCAATGACTTTGGTTCATTATATGAAGAAGTCCACTTTTTGTAAAGTCGTAAAACTATATAAAAAACAGGTCGGCATTTATACAGGATACTGCAATTTCGTAAATCGTTTTGCAATCGTCAGCTTTTTTGTGCTGCTTTTCTGGTCATAAAAAGCCCGCCCGATTAATCGGGCGGGCTTTTCAGTAAAAGGTTTCAGGCTTGGATCAGCATGCCACGGGCCGTCATCGCCACGGCGTCCGAAATCATCTCCGTCAGGCTGAGATTTTGGGTGTCAAAGCACCAGAGGACCTCCACGCCAATCATAGTGGACAGCAAATCAAACACATATCGGTCTGCCGCAATGCCGGCGTCGAGCACATTCGCGTTCTGGCCGCGCTCTACCAGCTTTTTCAGGCACTGCAACAAAGGCCTGTCCCGGTCGTAAAAATTACGGTCCTCCCAGGTAAAGTAATTGGAAATCATGGCGCGGATAATTCCCTTCCCCCGCTTTTCGTATTCCTGATAGGTCAGGCGCACAAACGTGGTCACACCGGAGAGAAAATCCATCTCCTTGACTTTTTCATAAGCCTCGTTATAAAGCGCATCCGACTGTGTAAATGTGTATAGCACCAAAGCCTCTTTGGAAGGGAAATGCGTGTAAAACGACCCCTTGGCCACGTGCGCTGCGGCGGTAATGTCCTCAATGCTGACATTGTGGAACCCCTTTATGCTGATTTCTTTGACCGCCGCGTCGTAAATTTTTTGCTTGGTCTGCATCGCCTGCATCTTCCGCCGGGTGGGTTTTGCCGCCGCGGAAGCTTGAGAGCTGTCTTTCACCCGATTCATTCCTCCTCAAACAAACTGTGGACCCTTCCCCCGCATCAGTCCTCCGCGGATGCTGGTTCCCTGCGCCAGCACCTGAGCAAATAGGGGTCGATGCGGTAAAAATCCTTGGTGTGCTGGCAAATCAGCTCCCGGACCTCGTCCAGCCTTCCGCCGCGGATCGCCTCCACCATCGGCCTGTGGTGATGAATCTGCAAAAGGCTGTGTTCCACATCCGTGTATTTGGAAATCTGGATGAGATGAATCTGCTGATAAACCGCATACTGCTGATTGATCAGTCTGGAGTTTCCAGAAATTTTGGAGATGGCCAGATGAAAATCGCAATCCGTGCGAATCCGCTCGTAAACGTCGCCGCGGCCGGCCGCCTGCTCACATTCGTCCGCCAGATTGCACAGGACTTCAAAGTCCGCCGCGCTGCCATAGTGAGCCGCCAGCTCCGCCGCAAGGATATCCTGCGCCAACCGAATCGTTCCGATTTCACGGATTTCCTCATCGGAAAAACAGGTAACCGACGCGCCGCGGTTATGGCCGATGACCACCAGCCCCTCCGCCTCCAGTCGGCGGAGCGCGTCATGAATGGGCGTCCTGCTGATGGACAGCTTGGATGAAATCTGCAACTCCGGGATACGCGCTCCGGGAAGCAGCTCCATGTGGAAAATCATGTCTTTAATCCGCTCATATGCGGCTGCACTTTGGGAAGAAATCGGAATCACCCTCTTTTGCATTCAACTGTTTTGTTTTTTGATAGTATACAATATCTCATCAATTGGGTCAATCGGTTTTTATTTGTTCAATTTCCAAAATTGAATGCAGCCATGGCTTTTTGCACAGATAGGTGACGTCTGTTTTATTGATTCCACTAAAAAAATCTTTCCATATTGACAAATTGAATTCACAAAATTATAATTGCATGCAATTAGGCAAATAGAATGTAATTACAAAAGTTGTATGGCACTTTATACTGAGATTTTTATTGAGGGGCATTGATAAGGAGGAAAAGGACATGGCAAAGAAACTGGAAATTATGGACGGAAATCAGGCTGCCGCGTATGTCTCATATGCATTTACGGAGGTCGCGGGCATTTTCCCCATCACGCCGTCCTCCCCCATGGCGGAGCATGTGGACGAGTGGGCAGCCAACGGGAAGAAAAATTTGTTTGGCCAGCCGGTGCAGGTGGTGGAGATGCAATCTGAGGGAGGCGCGGCCGGCACGGTGCACGGCGCCCTCCAATCCGGCGCGCTGACCACTACCTACACGGCCTCGCAGGGCCTGCTGCTGATGATTCCCAACATGTACAAAATTGCGGGCGAGATGCTGCCGGGCGTGTTCCACGTTTCGGCCAGAACCCTGTCGGTCCACGCGTTGTCTATTTTCGGCGACCATTCCGACGTGATGGGCGTGCGCAGCACGGGGTTTTCCCTGCTAGCATCCTCCTCCCCGCAGGAGGTGATGGATTTGGGGGCCGTCGCCCACCTGTCCGCCATTCACTGCCGTATGCCGGTGCTGCATTTTTTCGACGGCTTCCGCACCTCCCATGAAATCCAGAAAATCGAAACTCTGGACTATGAAGACCTGCGTCCTCTGGTGGACACGGAGGCACTGAAGGC
Source organism: Oscillibacter sp. GMB15532 (assembly GCF_041020825.1). NCBI lineage: Bacteria > Bacillati > Bacillota > Clostridia > Eubacteriales > Oscillospiraceae > Oscillibacter > Oscillibacter sp. GMB15532. The sequence continues at coordinate 3,078 of NZ_JBEVTO010000003.1, read as the reverse complement.
CTTCCGCAAAAACTCCCTGAATCCCGAGCACCCCGCCACCCGGGGCACCACCGTCAACCCGGACATCTTCTTCCAGTGCCGCGAGGCCTGCAACGACAAGATTGCCTCGATTCCCGCAGCGGTGGAGCGCTATATGCGGGAGATCGGCAAACTCACCGGCCGGGAGTATCATCTGTTCGATTATTACGGCGCACCCGATGCGGACCGGGTCATCGTCCTGATGGGCTCCGCAGCAGAAACCGCCAAGGAGGCCGTGGACTTCCTCACCGCCCAGGGCGAAAAGGTTGGCCTGCTGAACGTACATCTGTATCGCCCCTTCTCTGCGGAGCACTTCCTCGCCGCCCTGCCCCCTACCATAAAGCGCCTTGCCGTGCTGGACCGCACCAAGGAACCCGGCGCCATGGGCGAGCCGCTGTATCAGGACGTGTGCACCATTTACAAGGAGCGGGGCATTCCCATGGAAATTCTGGGCGGCCGCTATGGACTCAGCTCCAAGGACACCACTCCGGGTCAAATTCTGGCGGTGTACGAGAATCTGAATCAGGAGACTCCCAAAAACGGCTTCACCGTCGGCATCGTGGACGATGTGACACATACTTCCCTGCCGGTCGCCCGGGAGATTGAAACCGCCCCCGCCGGTCAGACCGACGCGGAAATCTGGGGCATGGGCTCGGACGGCACCGTGGGAGCCAACAAGAACTCTATCAAGATTATCGGCCATGCAACAGACCTCCACTGTCAGGCGTACTTTGTGTACGACTCAAAAAAATCCGGCGGCCTTACCCAGTCCCATCTGCGCTTTGGCAAGGCGCCCATCCGCTCGCCCTATCTGGTGCGGAACGCGGACTTTGTGGCCTGCCACACGCCCTCCTATGTCAACAAGTACGACATGGTGCGCAACCTGAAGGAGGGCGGTACCTTCCTTCTGAACTGCGCTTGGGATGAGGAGGGACTGGAGAAAAATCTTCCCGCCTCCATGAAGCGGGCCCTGGCCGAGAAGAAGGCAAAGCTTTACATCATCGACGCCATCAGCATCGCCCGCGAGTTGGGGCTGGGCAGCCGCACCAACACCATTTTGCAGGCGGCGTTCTTCAAGCTTACCGGCGTGATTCCCATTGAAACGGCCGTGACAGAAATGAAGGACGCCATTTACAAGACCTATTATAAGAAAAAGGGCCAGACCGTGGTGGACATGAACAATGCCTCCATCGAGCGCGGCATCGACGGACTGCACTCGGTGCAGATTCCCGCCGCCTGGCTCACCGCCCAGGACGAGGCCAAGGAGAACAGCGCCCCCGCCTTCATTCAGGAGATTGTGGAGGTGATGAACCGTCAGGAGGGCGACAGCCTCTCCGTGTCCACCCTGAAAAAATACGGTCTGGAGGACGGCACCTGGCCTGCCGGGACCTCGAAGTATGAAAAGCGCGGCGCAGCGGTGGAGGTTCCCGCGTGGAAGATGGACGCCTGCATCCAGTGCAACCAATGCTCCTTGGTCTGTCCCCACGCCGCCATCCGCCCCATCCTGCTGAATGAGGAAGAGAAGACCGCCGCCCCCATCGGCTTTGAAACGAAAAAAGCCACGGGCGCGGGCCTGGACCGGTATCAGTTCCGCATTCAGGTCTCACCCTATGACTGCACCGGCTGCGGAAGCTGCGCCAACGTATGCCCTGCCAAAGAGAAGGCTCTGGTCATGGAGCGTTTGGAAAGCCAGCTCAAGGAGGCGCCGAATTGGACCTATGCCACGGAGCAGGTTGAGATTAAGAAGGACGCCGTGAACGCAAAGACCGTGAAAAACTCCCAGTTTGCAAAGCCCTATTTCGAGTTCTCCGGCGCTTGCGCAGGCTGCGGCGAGACGCCCTACATCAAGCTGGTGACCCAGTTGTTCGGCGACCGTATGTACATCACCAACGCCTCCGGCTGCTCCTCGGCGTACGGCGGCTCCACCCCCTCCTCCCCCTACTGCACCGACTGCAGCGGCTGCGGCCCCGCCTGGGCAATGTCTCTGTTCGAGGACAACGCGGAATATGCCTACGGCTACCTGCTGGGACAGGAGGCCATTCAGCGCCAGTTGGTGGAGAAGGTCAGTGTTCTGGCCGGACGTGGCATCGCCAGGGAAGCCTGCGATGCCTATCTCAAAATGGGTGCTGTGGCCGAAGAGTCCCGCACCGTCAGCGACGCGCTGCTCTCTGCGCTGGAGTGCGATAGCAGCGAGGAAACCGGGTTTATCCGCGACAACCGTGAATTCCTGACCAAAAAGAGCGTCTGGGCCTTTGGCGGCGACGGCTGGGCCTACGACATCGGCTACGGCGGACTGGACCATGTGCTGGCCTCCGGCAAAAACATCAATGTATTGGTTCTGGACACCGAGGTGTATTCCAACACCGGCGGGCAGTCCTCCAAGTCCACGGCTGCGGGCGCAATCGCCAAATTCTCCGCTGGCGGCAAGGTCACCAAGAAAAAAGATCTTGGCCTGATGGCCATGAGCTACGGCTACGTGTACGTGGCACAGGTGGCCATGGGCGCGGACCCCGCCCAGACATTGAAGGCAATCCGCGAGGCCGAGGCCTATGACGGCCCGTCCATCGTCATCTGCTACTGCCCCTGCATTGAGCACGGCATGAAAGCCAGCATGGGCCTGAGCCAGCTGGAGGAGAAAAAAGCCGTGGAAACAGGCTATTGGCATTTGTACCGCTACAATCCCCAGTTGAAAGAGGAGGGAAAGAATCCCTTCATTCTGGATTCCAAAGCACCTACCGGAGATTTCCAGCAGTTCCTGCTGGGAGAAAACCGCTATGCATCCTTAAAGCTATCCTTCCCTGAAAAGGCCGAGGAGCTGTATGCCAAGGCGGAGCAGGACGCCAAAGAGCGTCTGGCAAGCTATCAGAATTTGGCCAACAAGTAACAGGAGGAATAAAAAGATGGCACTAAAAACAGGAAAAGAATACGTGGAAAGTCTGCGCCAACTGAAAACCCGGGTATACATGTTTGGTGAGAAGATTGAAAACTGGGTGGATCACCCCATGATTCGCCCCAGCATCAACTGCGTGGCCATGACGTACAGTCTGGCCCACGACCCCC